>DATKFJ010000136.1:0-8840 GCA_035511435.1 Acetobacteraceae bacterium
TGCGCGATGGCGGATCGGCGCGGCGGCCGGCTTGTCGCGCTTGGTGCGTGCCTGCGGCATGGGTCATCTCCCTGTCTCGGGGAGACGCCGGGCAATTGCCGAAAAGGCAATTAGCCGCACTCTCCAGAAATTAGCATAATCCGCCTGACACGACAAGGCCGCCCCCAGCCGCTCCCGGCCGGCGGCCCCGGCTTGCCGGCGATACTGGGGGCTGTATTGGGAGCCTCGGGCAAGACCATGCCAATACAGCGCGCGATATCAAAGCATTGCCGGCAATGTTGGGATTCCATCCCCTCCGCCAACATCATGATAAAGCTGGGAAATTCTCAATCAAACTGCGCAAGAACCGTTCTTGTGCCCCATGGTCGGTTTGGACTTGCCCCGGTTTCGTGGAGTGGTGAGAGCTTGGGATCAGATTATCTGAAGTGACGACATGCTGCCCTCCTGGCTGGAACCATTCTTTGGTTCGGCCCCTGGCGGCGCCATTCTTCCGTCCCGACCCGCACGATGGTGATCTCGGAGGCCTCGCGATGACGGATCATGCCGATGAATTCGATGGTCATGGCGCTGTGTCCTTCGCTAACGTTGCAGCAGGCGTTCGAGGATTTCACCTTCAATCGCCGCGGCCTCGCGGTCGCCACGGCGTCTCGGGCGCGGCAGGTCGACCTCGATGTCTATCACCACCGCGCCGTCTTCCAGCAGTAAAATGCGGTCGGCCAGGGTGACCGCCTCTGACACGTCGTGCGTCACCACGATCGCCGTGAAGCCTTTTTCCTGCCAGACGCGCTCGATCAACTCCTGCATCTCGATCCGCGTCAGCGCATCGAGTGCGCCGAGTGGTTCGTCCAACAGCAACAGTCGTGGATGGCTGACGAGCGCACGTGCCAGCGCGACTCGCTGCTTCTGGCCGCCTGACAGCACTGACGGCCAAGCGTCTTCCCGCCCGGCTAGTCCAACCTCGCGCAGGGCGTTGGCCGCCTGTTTGTGACGCTCTTGCCGATCGGGTGCATGCGTGAGGCCGACCGCGACATTCGCAGCCACGCGTTGCCATGGCAGCAGGCGCGGCTCCTGGAACATCAACCGCACCACGTCGCGCCAACCGCTTGTCTGATGGTCCACCGCGATGCTGCCTTGCGTTGTCGTGTCCAAGCCGGCGATCAGGCGAAGTAACGTCGATTTGCCACAGCCGCTGCGACCGACCACAGCGACGAACTGTCCCGGCCTGATCGTGAGGTCAATGCCGCGCAGCACACGGTGATCGCCAAAATCCTTGGTCACGCCTTGCAGTTTCACGCTTACGCCGGTCACGCTGATGATCGGCTCGGACGTCGCGACGCGTTCGAGGACTTCCATGTTCATGGCTCAGACCTTTGCGTAAGCAGGGTTCCAGGCGAGGCAGGAGCGCTCCAGCAAGCGCGCGGTGCTGTCGGCCAATTTGCCGAGCGCCGCGTAGACCAGGATCGACAGCACCACGACATCGACCATCATGAATTCGCGGGCGTTCATGGCCATGTAGCCGATGCCGGATGATGCGGAGATCGTTTCGGCAACAATCAACGTGAGCCACATGATGCCAAGGCCGTAGCGCAGGCCGACGAAGATCGATGGCAGCGCGCCGGGCAATACCACTCGCAGGAACAGCGACGTGCGCGACATGCCGTAGGCGCAGCCCATCTCCAGCAGGTGCGGATCGACCGAGCGCACGCCGTGCTGCGTGTTGACATAGATCGGGAAAAATACGCCGAGAGCGACGAGGAAGATCTTTGCCTCCTCGTCGATGCCGAACCACAGGATGACCAGTGGGATCAGCGCGAGATGCGGGATGTTGCGGACCATCTGCAGTGTGCTGTCGGTTAGCGTTTCGCTCAGTGACGACAGGCCGTTCAACATGCCCAGCACGAAGCCGATGCCACCACCGATGGCGAAGCCTAGCAGAGCGCGTCCGGCGCTGACTTCGATGTTGGTCCAGAGCTCGCCGGAACGGGCGACGCGCCAGAATGCTTCAGCGACGGCGGAAGGGGCGGGAAGCACGTTGGCCTGGATGTAGCCGAATTGGGAACCGGCCTGCCACACCAACAGGATCGCGATGGGTACAAGCCAGGGGAGGATGCGTTTCATGGCCCTCTCTCTTATTATTCGGCAGCGATGCGCGGCGCGGAGGCCACGAAATTTCGGCCAGGGTCGTTGGTCTGACGGTCGATGCCGAGTTCAGGGAACAGCAGTTCCGCGACGCGGTAGGCTTCCTCCAGATGCGGATAGCCAGACGCGATCACCGTGCGGATGCCGAGCGCCCGATATTCGCCGAGGCGCGCCGCCACGGTTGGCGGGCTGCCGACAAGGGCTGTGCCGACACCGTGTCGTACGAGGCCAATGCCGGCCCATAGGTTGGGACTGACTTCGAGCTTGTCGCGGCGGCCGCCATGCAATTCGAACTGGCGGCGCTGGCCGACTGAATCCGACTCACTGAGGAACTGGCGCTTGGCCGCAGCTATTGTCGTGTCGGAAAGGCGGCTGATCAGTTGTTCGGCGGCGCTCCAGGCTGCTTCGTCGGTGTCTCGCACGATCAGATGAACGCGCAGGCCGTAGTCCAGCACGCGGCCGAATGCCGCCGCGCGTTCGCGCACGGCGCTCAGTTTGTCGGCTACCATCGCGGGCGGCTCCGCCCAGGTGAGATAGGTATCGACATGTTCGGCCGCGACCTCGATGCCGGCGGGTGACGAACCGCCGAACCACAGCGGCGGATACGGTTTCTGTACGCTGCCGAACGAGCCAAGGCGTGCATTGCGCGCGGTCAGGTGTCGGCCGGCGAAGTCGATGCCGCCATCGAACAGTCCGCGCCAGATGGTGAGGAATTCGCTGGTCTGCTGGTAGCGTTCGTCGTGATCGAGCAGCAGGCCGTCGCCCGCGAGTTCATGTGGCAGGCCGCCGGTGACGATGTTCAACAGCAGGCGCCCGTCACTGATGCGGTCGAGGGCGGCGGATTGCCGTGCGGCGAGCGCGGGGGACAGGATGCCGGGACGCAGCGCCAGCAGAAATTTCAGCTGTTCCGTGGCGGGTGCGAGCGCAGACCCGAGTGTCCAGCCGTCCAGGCAGTTGTTGCCGGTTGGCAGCAGTACACCGCCGAAGCCAAGCCGATCGACTGCGACGGCGATCTCGCGCAGGTAGCCGAAGTCTGCGGGACGATGGCCGATGGTGGAGCCGAGATAGCGGCCATCGCCTCCGGTTGGCAGGAACCAAAAGAGGTTCAGCGGTTGCTCGTTACCGCCGCCATGATCAAGCGATGTGGTGGTCATGTGCTGGCCCTCCAAACCTGGTCGCTGACATTGATGTCCGCCGGGATCAGGCCAAGCGAACGGAAGCGGTTCGCCACCGTCTGCTGGGTGCGCGCGAGTTCATCGTCCATGGGCAGCACGACGAATGGGGCGCGATCCACGCCGCGTTGCACCACGTCGAGCGGCATCCCGGTGGCGGCTGCGAGCTGCGAGGCGATGTCGCTGCGGTGTGATCGCGCCCATTCGGCAATCCTGGCGAATTCAGCGACGATTTTGGCGGTGATCGATGCGTTGGCCTCGACGTAGGCGCGGCTCGCCATGAAGAACGAGTTCTGTATCGTGATGTCGGTCCATTTCGCCAGCACACGCACGCCAGGGTGCGTCTCGAACAACGCGTAGTACGGATCCCAGATCGTCCAGGCATCGATGGCGCCGCGCTCAAAGGCGGCTCCGGCGTCGGCTGGCCCGAGATAGATCGGCTGGATGTCGGCGTAGGACAGTCCGGCTTTTTCCAGTGCGGCGAGTGTCAGGTTGTGCGCGCTGGAGGCGCGACCGAATGCGACCTTCTTGCCTTTCAGGTCATGCAGCGTCTGCAACGTGGAACCGGGCGGTACCAGGATCGCCTGACCGCCGGCGCGTTGTGCAGCGATGTACAGCAGGTCGCCATGGGCCGCCTGGGCGAACACCGGCGGCGTGTCGCCGACGGCCCCGATATCGACGGCATTGACGCGCATCGCCTCGAGCATCGGCGGCCCGAACTGAAATTCGATCCATTGGACTTCGATGCCAAGTGGGTTCAGCAGCGTTTCCAGGCTGCGGTTCTGCTTTGCAGCGAGCAGGATCGGCTCACCCTTCTGGAAGCCGACCCGCACTGTCTTGCTCGCCGCGGCAATGGCGTGCGGGACGTGGCTGACGATGCCGGCCACCGGGAGGCTGGCAAGCAAGGAGCGTCGTGTGAGCATCGGGGTACCTCGTGTCGGTGTCGTGCGGTGGGGCGCCAGGTGATGTCGGCGATGTCGACGTGTGTGGGGATCAGCCCCAGGCGTTGGAACCGATCGGCAACCTGCTGTTGCTGCCTGACGATCTCGCCGGTCATGGGGCCGATCACGTAGGTGGACCGCGCGACGGCACGCTGCATGGCGTCGAGCGGCACGCCGGTGCCGTCGGCCAGCAACTGCGCCACCTCGCCGCGATGCGCGTTTGACCAGGACGCCACCTTGGCCAGCTCGTCGATCACGGCCTCGATGACGGAGGCATTGGCCTGAGCGTAGGCGCGGCTGGACAGGTAGAAGGAATTCTGCGGCGTGATGTCGCTCGATTTCGCCAGAGTCCGTACGCCGGGCTGCACTTCGGCGATGGCGTAGTAAGGGTCCCAGATCGTCCAGGCGTCGACGCTGCCGCGCGTGAATGCAGCCGCGGCATCGGCGGGCGCAAGTTGGATGGGCTGGATGTCGGAGAGAGTCAGCCCGGCTTTCTCGAGCGCCGCCACCGTCAGGTTGTGCGCCGCGGAGCCGCGGGCGAAGGCGACGCGCTTGCCTTTCAGGTCTGCAAGCGTCAGCAGGCTGGAGCCGGTCGGCAACAGGATTGCCGCGCTGGAACTCCCGGAGGACACGGCTGCGACGTAGAGCAGATCGGCATGCGCCGCCTGGGCGAAGATAGGCGGGGTGTCGCCGACGGTGCCAAAATCCAGGCTGCCGAGCCGCAGTGCTTCCAGCAGCGGCGGGCCGAAGGAGAACTCGGTCCATGTCACCGACACGCCTAGCGGGCGCAAGCGGTTCTCGATCGCCCGCAGCTGCCTGGCGACGACCAGAATGCCGTTTTTCTGATAGCCGATGCGGAATTGCCGCACCGGCTCGGCACGAGCGGTGGCCGCAGCGGCGCTCACCGGGAGGCTGCGGAGAACATTGCGTCGCGTGATCATCGCGCCGTCCTGCGCGACGTGATGATCCGACCGCATTCAGCCAGCGAGGGCGAGCGAGCCCGATCAGTGCCGCGCGCCGGTGCGACGTGGTCTCGGCCCATGCGCCGAATCATCCCACCGGCAAGCAGTCCCGTGATCACCGAGATGGCTGACCACGCCGCGAGTATCTCGAGGATCAGCATGCCGCAAACTCCTTCGCCAGGACGGGCAGAATCTTCGATCGGGTCAGCCATCGCAGGCTTATTCATATTCACCCTATAGGAATAGTGGGCAAATAGATGTGGCAGAGTCAATCGGAAAATCACCGCTGCCCGGCTTCTGCGATAACGCCGCGGCATGGCACCACCACGCTGCATCGAACTCGAGCAGCGTGTCGTTGTCGTCGAGTGTGCCGGTGTCGGCTCGACCACGTTCCAGTGCGGCGGATCGATCAGACAGCGGGTAGGCTTTGCTCTTCCGCCGTGCAGGTGGTTCAGCGTCGCAGTGACGACGTGCGCGTTGCTGTGGGCTTCAAGCGGCATGTTCGGGGCACTTCCGGAACAGCTCAGCGGGATGCGGGGAGGACACGGGCTGTGGCTGACGCCGCCGGCGAGCCGGGCTCGACGAAGCTGCCGTTCAGATAGAGCCGTCGAGCCAGGCGCTGCACGTCGGCGAGGGTCGGCCAGATGCTTTGGTCGAGCTCCTCGAGGCGAAGGTCGGTGGCGACAAAGCGGTAGCCACGGTCGAGTCGGATGGCGGCACCGACGAACACGCCGTCGATCTCGATGATGTGCGATTGCAGCATGGGATCATGCTCCGAAAATGGATTCAGGCGGGTGGCCGGAAACTCTGCGGTGGTGCGGCGAGGCCGACATCGCGGCAACACCGCGGGGAAGCGGTCGGGGGACAGAGCATGTTCGCCTGAAGCAGGCGTGCCGACTGACCGCGCCCGGCGCCAACAAAGATCCGCCGCCGCGAGCGGCGATAAGCAGGGTGTCGGTAGTGTCGGCCATGACGATCCTTCCTGGTTGGGCTGGCTGGCCACCGCGATCGGTGACTACGCGAATAAGAGAATATATTTTCTGCAAGGCGCAATAGGGAGGCTCAAGAAAGATTATATTTCTATATAAGTCTGGGATTAGTGGGAATTCCGGCACATGCTGCGCCGCGTCAGAGGGCAAATTTCACTCCGTTCCGACCGATGCTGCGTGGCAGCGGTGCGAGGTGGCGATGCCGGCGCCGGACAAACGGACCCGACACACCTGGATGGTGCGGGTCGCGTGATCGCGCCGGATAACCTGCTCCTGTTCCGGTGCGGGACTGCGACGACCTCAGTGCGGGCGGCGCGGGAATCCTAAGGCGGCAGCCTTGGCTGTCCGCTGGTGGCGCGACGCAATGGCCACACGTTTCTTCTTCGGCTGCCTCGCTACCATGCTTGCCAGGGAGCAATTTTCCAGCACGGCGGCCACTGCGTCGCGCGCCTGACGCATCAGCGGCTGCAGACGGCATAGCTTGATATCGACGCAGTCGGTGCACGGACGGAACCGCGTGACACTAGCGCAGGGTGTCAACGCCAACGGTCCGTCAACGATGCGGATGATGTCGGCGATCGAAATCGTCGTCGGATCGCGTAGCAGCCGGTGCCCACCATGGGCACCGCGGCGGCTTTCCACGACGCCATGATCACGCAACTGCACCAGGATAGTCTCCAGGAACTTGTGCGGAATGCGGTCCTGCTCGGCGATGTCGGCAGTCTGCACCCAATCTTCGGACTCCGGACGTTCGGCAAGCCGAATCGCCGCGCGGACTGCATATTTCGCCTTGCTGGACAGCATTCGGTTCTCCTGGCCCCTAGAACGCGCCGGGTCAAGCTTTGAGGACCCATAGATTTTCGTTGACCTGTGCGTTTTGTACATATTCCCTATAGGATAGATAGACAAATGGGAGAACGGCCACGGCCGGCGCGTCGATCGCTGTCATCGGGGGCGGGTTCACCGGTTCGCTTCTGTACATCCACCTGCTGCGCGAGGCCCCTTCGGAACACGCTTAGACCTGTTCGATCGTTCCGGCTGCTTTGGTTCTGGTCTCGCCTACGGCACGAAGCACGCTGGCCATCTCTTGAATGTGCCAGCGGGAAGGATGAGTGCGTTTCCTGATAGACCGCGTGACTTTCTGACATGGCTGGAACGCCAACCGTGTCATGTCCTGGCTGGGGTGGCGCCCGCGGAGAACGCTTTCGTCCCACGCCACCTGTATGGCGCCTATATGCGCGATCTGCTGCTCGATGCTCGATGCGGTGCGGCAGCGGATAGGTTGATTTTGCAGCGCGACGGCGTGGTGGCGATTGAGGATGACGGCTCGCGGTTGACATTGCGTCTTTTCTCCGGAGGCAGCCTGCGTGTTGACGCCGCGGTCATGGCAGGCGGCAATATTCCTGCATCGCCAGTTATACCCGACAATGCCGCGCTCTGCCGGTCGCAGCGATGGCAGCCCGATCCTTGGGCGGACGATGCATTGTGCGGACTCGATCCCGCTGCGCCGGTGCTGCTGATCGGCACCGGGCTGACCATGGTGGATTCCACGATTTCCCTGCTGGCCCAGGGGCATGTCGGTCCGATCCATGCGCTGTCGCGTCGCGGGCTGCTGCCGCGCGCACACACAGCGTTGCCAGCCACGGTGCCGACACCGCCGCGGCCCTATCCGGCCTCGTTGCGCGCACTGACGCGGCTATTGCGCCAACAGGCGCAACACGTCATCGCCAAAGGCCAACCCTGGCAAACCGTGATCGATGCGATGCGGCCGGCTGCCCAGGAGCTACGGCAGACAATGACACTGAAGGATCGTGCGCGCTTCCTGCGCCACATGCGCCCGTGGTGGGACGTGCATCGGCATCGCATGGCACCGACAGTGGCAACGCAGATCGAGAGGGCGCTCGCGCGCCGGCAGTTGCGTGTCCACCCCGGACGCGTAATCGGCTGTACGCTGGAGGATGGCGCTGTGGACGTACGGTTCCTGCCGCGCGGTGGGGGTGATCCGATCGCGCTGCGCGTGGCGCGCGTTGTCAACTGCTGCGGGCTTGCGTCCGACATCACCACGGTGACCGATCCGCTGTTGTGCTCGCTGCTGCGCGGCGGCCTCGCGCGTCCCGATCCGTTGCGCCTGGGATTGGATGTGACGCCCGCTGGTGCACTGTGCAATCGGAATGGCATCGCATCCGGGCGTCTGTTCGCGGCTGGCTCGCTGACAAGAGGTGTGTTCTGGGAAATCACAGCAGTGCCGGACCTGCGTCGCCAGTGCGAGGCGATCGCTCGGCACCTGGGGATGCGGCTGCAGCCCGCGGGTCGGCAGGCCGACGAGTTGGTCTGAAGGTTCGTGGAGAAACTGTCGAATCATCTCATGGCGGGCACGACCAGGACGGGTTACCGCGATTTGGCTTCAACAACCTGATCCGTTCCACCTCATACTGCGTGAGTTGCTCCTGCGTTCGGTCATAGAGCTTCGTCGTGCGCGGACTTTCGTGTGCCGCCATCGACTGCGCGTGCTGAAGAGCGCCACCGTTGGAAAGACAGGCAGTGATCCCGGTCGCGCGAAAAGTATGATTGCCGATCGACGCCATCCCGCTTAGGGCTTAGTCGAACAGCTCGTCGGCGTCCTCCTGCTTGCCCAGT
>DATKFJ010000137.1:0-7010 GCA_035511435.1 Acetobacteraceae bacterium
TGCCGTCCGCCGGGGTGAACACCGGGCAGGGGGGTTCGTCGCCCTCCGCCTGATGCACGCGAAACTTCACGCGCATGCCGATCCGCACGTCCAACGGTGCAATGTCCTCGACACGGCTCATCATGCGGAAGCCCTCGTCGACATCGATCAGGGCAACATTGTACGGTGCGCCCTGCTGCGGGAATACCACGGTGGTCGCGTGCACGGTGCCCATGCCCTTGCTAACTCGCCACTCCAGACGGTCGCTGCCGGTGAATGGACAGATCACGCGCGGATAGAACACCGCCGCATTGGCTTCAGGGCTGAACTGGTACGCCAGCTCGCCCTTGCCCAGATGTTCAAGATAGGTGCCAAGCGGCGATGTCGCTGCATTTGCCATCGTCACACCGGCCGATCGCCCTGCACCGTCACGCGGTGTCCAGAGCGGGTCTGCGGCCAGTAGTCCCACATGGCTCGATGCTGCACGCAGCGATTGTCCCAGAACGCAATGGAGTTTTCCTGCCAGCGAAAACGGCACTGGAACAGTGGACTTTCTGCATGATCCCAAAGGTACCCCAGCATGGCCGCGCCCTCGTCGCGCGGCACGCCAACAAGCCGCTTGGTGAACCCGCGATTCACGTACAGCGCCTTTTTCCCGGTCACCGGATGCGTACGGATCACCGGATGCTCCGCGCGCGGATAGCTGGCCTTGTCGGCGACACCAAAATCCGCGTAGGTACCGCGATACGAATCTTCCCCGTCATGCACCGCGGTCATGCCTTCCAGGTAATGCTTCATCCGATCCGACAACGCCTCGTACGCGGCGTACATCGACGCGAACAGCGTATCGCCACCGCGCGGTGGGCACTTCCGAATGTACAGGATGCTGCCCATCGGCGGCTCCACATCGCATGAAACATCGCTGTGCCAGCCTTCACCGTTGGCGCGCGGTGAATCCTTGTCGGCGTGGATGATCATCAACTCCGGGTGGCCGGGTTCGTGCGGCGCCGCGGGATGGATATGCAGCTTGCCGAACTTGCGGCCGAAATCCAGATGTTGCTCATCGGTGATGCGCTGGTCACGGAAGAAGATCACCAGGTTCTCCGCCAGCGCGCGATGGATCTCCTCGAACGTCTGATTGCCGAGTGGCTGCGACAGATCCACGCCACCGATTTCCGCGCCGATGATCGGCGTCAGCTTGTCGACCGTGATCGTGTCGTATGGCCCTGCATCGTCCGCGCTATGCTTGTAGCGCGGTCCGTTGTTGCCACGTAGCACACTCATGATCTCTCTCCCTCGTCCAGGCTCGTCGGTGGCATGTTAGCCGTGCTCGCCGCGCCGCGCCACGTCGGGGTAGAACTGGGGTGCCTCACGCCGATCTGCCATGCCGTAGTCGCGGATCACGCGCACCCGCCGATGCCGGATCTGGCCGGCATCAGGCAACCGCCACGCATCGGCAGCATCTGCGTCACGCCACGACACCAGCATAAGCTGCTTTCCCGGTGTGGTGATGCTCTCATACACCTCGGCATCGCGCACCCCATCGCGACCGACTTCCGGCACATGCAACGTCGCTGCACTGCTCGGCATCGCGCCCGGGCCGGGATCCAGTTCCACTATGCTCACGACCTTCGCCGCGCCCACCTCCGTCGCATCGAATCGTTGCTGCCGCAGTGACTGCCCGGCTGGGATGTGCGTATCCGCGGCAACTTCGCCGACGCGCAGGTGGTAGTCCTGGAACACCTCGAAGCGGCCCTTCTCCTGCACGCCGTGATGCATCGCGTGGGTCCGCCAGCGGATTACCGATTTCTCATCCGCCCAGATCGACAGCGACAGCAGGCGCCCCTCGGTACGCTTGCTCCGGTAGCGCTCGTTGTCGATGAAGCCGGCGATCTGCTCCAGCTCTGGCCGCAACTGTTTCGCCAAAGCCAGATACTGGTCCCATTTATCCGGCTTCGGTTGGACTTCGAAGATGACAGCGAACATCGCGTCCTCCTGTCTGCTCAGTTCACGCAGGCTGGCACATCGCCGCCGGCGAGAAAATTCTGTGTCTCTCGGTACAGCGCATGACGCCCCGCCTCCAGGTGCATCAGATGCGTCGCGCGGCTGATCTTCACATCGCGCCGAATTGGCGAAGCGGTGAACGCCGCGAACAGCCAGGCCGCATCCGCATCGTTGCACATCGTGTCCCATTCGCCGCGAATGATCGCAACCGGCGCCCGCACACGCGATGGATCGTAACCGAGATCGCCAGCCCATGCGCGGCCGATGTCATGCCACGGCCCGCTCGGTATCTTGACGCTGGCCGGCGTTCGCGCGCGACTGGCTGCATCACTGTCCAGAAAGAGCTCGCCCCATTCGGCGAAATGGCGGCGCGACAGGACGGGCAGCTCGCCGTCCGGCACCTCCGCGGTGAAGCGGTCCCATTGATCCTGCACCGAAACCAGCCGCCAGGCCGGAAAACACGAGGTTGGCTCTGGTCCGTTACGACGAGTGATGGCACCGAACAAGACAAGCCGTTCGACCAGCGTCGGGCAACGACCGGCGAAGCGACCGGCAACCTGTGTCCCCCAGGAATGTGCCACCAACGAAATCCGTGGCAATCCATGCTGCTCGCAGATAAACCGCGCAGCCAGTTCTACCTGCTGGCTTGCATCCTCGACTCCGCAAAGCGGCTCGCGTCCCTCCGGTATTTCAGCCATGGCGGGATACGGATCGGACTGACCGTAGCCATGGAAATCAAGGCCCCACACATGGAACCCAGCCGCGCACAAATCGTCGCGCCAGGATCGGCCATCGAAGCGATGCGCGATCGACAGCGCGGAAGAAAACGTCGCGCCATGCACATACAGCACCGCCCCCCGTGCGGGCGTACCCACGGGCGGCGGCAAATGCCGCAGGAACAGCGACAAACCCGCGTGGCAACTCGGGATGCGGAAATGTTGCTCACGCGCGTCGAGCAGCGAATCACAAATACTGGGATTGGCAGGCATCGGGCAGCTCCATCGTCGATACACAGTTCCCGATATGCTGCGTCCACCGCCCCACTACCACCGATGTTGCTTCGGCCCCGGCCGAAGTGTCACACCACGGCGATCGCGCTCATCTCGATCAGGTAGTCGGGGTGGGTGAACTTGCTGACCTCCACCAGGGTCGACGCCGGTGGAGGCGATGGAAAATACTCGCGCCGCACCTTATGAATCGGCGCCAGATTCTCCATGTTGCGCACATAGACATCCACGCGGCAGACATTGGCCAGCGTGCCGCCCGCGGCTTCCACCGCCGCCTTGACGTTCTCGCACACCTGACGTGTCTGCGCCTCGATATCGCCGATGCCGGCAATCGTTCCGTCGGGCCGTTGCGCGACCATGCCGGAGATGAACACCAGCCGCCCACTCGCTTCCACAGCGATGGCCTGCGCGAAATGTCCGCCGGGCTTTGGTGCCTTGTCGGTCGTGATCGCCTGTCTCGCCATGGTTCCCGCCCTTTCGTTCAGTGGCACTTGAATGCGTCGAATGGTTCGCGGCAGGCACGGCAACGGTGCAGCGCCTTGCACGCCGTAGAACCGAACTCGCTGATCAGCTCCGTGTCTTTGCTGCCGCACAGCGGGCACGCAGGATGCTCTTCGCCAAACAAGGCGCGGCGAGACCCCGTGTGCTCCGGTGGCGCAATGCCGTACGCGGCGAGCTTCCGGCGCCCGGCATCAGTCAGCCAGTCCGTGGTCCATGCCGGCGACAGAATGGTATGGATGCTCGACTTGATGCCAGCACGCGCCAGCGCTGTTTCGATGTCCAGCGTGATCATGTTCATCGCCGGGCAGCCAGAGTAGGTGGGCGTGATGGTGACCTCCACGGTGTCGCCGCGTACCCGGACATCGCGCAAGATACCAAGGTCGGTGATGGTCAGCACCGGGATCTCCGGATCGGTGACCGTTTCCAATACCGCCAGCGCGCGATCGCGCAGCGAGGTCGCATCTACCATGTCGCGCCCGGATAGCTGCGCTGGAGATATTGCATCTCGGCAAGCAGATGCCCCAGGTGCTCGGTATGCTGACCCTTGCGGCCGCCCGACTGCATCCAGCGATCCTCCGGCCGCACCAGCGTCGCGCGCGACAGGGTCGCATCGACCGTGGCGTCCCAGGTGGCGCGCAGCGATGCGGGATCAGCGATCGTCCCGCCCGCGATCAGCGCTGCGTCGGTTTCGGCGATGGTGAACAATTCGCCCGTGTACGGCCACAGATCATCCAGCGCATCCTGTGCCCGACGATGGCTTTCCGCGGTGCCGTCACCCAGACGGATCAACCATTCCGCTGCGTGTCGCACGTGATAAGCGGTCTCCTTCTCCGCCTTGGCGGCAATGGCGGCAATCATCGCGTCGGTCGATGTGGTCGCAGCACGCCAGAGCGGATCAGCGAACGCAGAGAACAGCAACAGGCGCGCAATAGTCACGGCGAAGTCGCCATTCGGCAGTTCGACGAGAAGCGAATTGCGCCAGGCAGGGACATCGCGCAGATAAGCAAGCTGGTCCTCGGTATGGCCGCTAAGCGTGCCGGTATAGCCATAGATCGCGCGAGCCTGGCCGATCAGATCAAGCGCGATATTCGCAAGCGCCAGTTCTTCCTCAAGCGCAGGCGCATGGCCAGTCCATTCCGACAGCCGATGTCCAAGCACCAGTGCATCGTCCGCTCGGCCCAGCAAATGCCAGACCAGCGCGGACCCGTCGACCGTGATGGACGTGGTGGTCATGGATCACATGCGATGCCGCCGAAGCCACGCACTTTATGTCACTGGTATCCGCACCGGCAGCGCGACGATCCCGTGCAGGATATTGGAGTACATCCGCTTCGGCTCGGCCATCGCTTCGATCATCGGGAAGCGCTGCAGGATCTCCTCCCATAGAATCGTCAGTTGCATCTCGGCAAGCCGGTTGCCGACGCAGCGATGAATGCCGAAGCCGAACGACAGATGCTGGCGCGGCCGTGTGCGATCGATGATGAATTTGTCGGCGTTCTCGATCGCCTCTTCATCGCGATTGCCGGAAACGTACCACATCGCAACCTTGTCGCCCTTGCGGATTTTCTTGCCGCCAAGTTCGGTATCCCGCAGCGCGGTGCGCCGCATGTGCAGCACCGGCGTCTGCCAACGGATGATCTCCGGCACCAGGCTCGGCACCAACCCGAGATTGTCCATCAGCTTGCGATACTGGTCCGGGTGCTTGTTCAACGCCCACACTCCGCCCGACATGGAATTCCGTGTCGTATCATTGCCACCAACCAGCAACAGCAGCAGCGTGCCCATGAATTCGTGCGGCCGTGACGGCAGATCACGCGTCGCATCCGCGTGCGCCAGCATGGAAATCAAGTCGGGCCCGGGTGGCCGCTTCGCCCGCTCGTGCCAAAGCGCGGTGAAGTATTCCAGCGCCTTTTGCAGCACCGCGTCGCGCTTCGCCTCCGAATCGATCTCGGTCCCCGCCCGCGTATTGACCGTAGCGACATTGGACCAATAGGTCAGCGTACGCCGTTCCTCGAACGGAAAGTCGAACAATGTCGCAAGCATCTGCGTGGTCAGTTCGATCGACACGCGATCCACCCAGTCGAACGTCTCGCCACGCGGCAAACCATCCAGCACACGCGCTGTGCGTTCGCGGATCGTGCCCGACAGCCGCTGCAAATTCATCGGCGCCACGATCGGCGACACCACCTTGCGCTGTTCGTCATGCTTCGGCTGATCCATCGAAATAAAACTCGGCCGCCGAAAATCCATCGGCAAATCGCGCAGCACGATGCCGCCGAACATCGCGTCCGATGAATAAATCTGCTGGCTGGTATCCACCTGCATGATGTCGCGGTACTTGGTGACCGACCAGTACGAGCCATACATGCCGTTCTCACACCAGTGCACCGGGTCCTCCTGGCGCAGGCGTTCGAAATACGGCTCCCAGATATCGTCCTGGTACAGCCGTGGCTGGCTCACGTCGATCTTGTCGAGCGGGATCGAGTAAGCGTCTTCGTACGGATCAACACTGACGGGAGCGTTCATCGTGTTTCATCCCTGATAGCAGACACCGTTGGTTCGGCACGCTTTCGCGACAGCCTGCACCGCGCCGCCGAGGCATGTCCAGAGTGTCACATGTTGCCGACTTCGTCGGGCACGTCATAGAACGTTGGATGCCGATAGATCTTCGATGCCGTAGGCTCGAACAGCATGGCCTTGTCGGCCGGATCGGATGCCGTTATCGCAGCCGACGGCACCACCCAGATGGACAAGCCTTCGCCCCGCCGCGTGTAGACATCACGCGCCGACTGCAACGCCATCGTGGCATCCGCCGCATGCACCGATCCGACATGCTTGTGCGCCAGCCCGGTACGCGCGCGAATGAACACTTCCCAGAGCGGTGTTGCATGCTCCGCCATCGTCAAGCCGCCTGCCGCTGTGCGTCCGACCGCCGCTTCGCAGCGTACGCCAGCGCGGCCTCACGCACCCACGCACCGTCGTCATGTGCACGACGCCGACAGGCGAGCCGTTCGCGATTGCACGGCCCGTCGCCGGCAAGCACGCGGCGAAACTCGTCCCAATCGATCGCGCCGAACGTCCAATGACCGGTCGCGTCGTCAAGACGAAGCTCCGGATCGGGAAATTTCAGCCCGATGTGGTGTCCCTGCGGCACCGTGGCATCGACGAACTTCTGGCGCAGTGCGTCATTGGTGAAACGCTTGATCTTCCACCGCATCGACGCATCCGAATGCTGCGACTGCGTATCCGGTGGCCCGAACATCATCAAACTCGGCCACCACCAGCGATTCAGCGCATCCTGCGCCATCACGCGCTGCTCTTCGGAACCACGCGCCAGCGTCGTCATGATCTCGAAGCCCTGGCGCTGGTGGAAACTTTCCTCCCTGCAGATGCGGATCATCGCCCGCGCATACGGTCCGTAAGAGCAGCGACACAGCGGGATCTGGTTCATGATTGCCGCGCCATCCACCAGCCAGCCGACCGCGCCGATGTCCGCCCAGCTCAGCGTCGGATAGTTGA
>DATKFJ010000138.1:0-2200 GCA_035511435.1 Acetobacteraceae bacterium
CGGAATGAAGAGCCAGAACATCAGTTTGGCGACCCACAGCGTATGCGTCCAGTATGCGATGAACGACGGAATGGTGGTCAAGCCGACGCCAACGGCCAATAGCCATACGACGCGCCGCGGATCGACCATGAAGGGACGCGACAGGATCCAGGCAGTGCCGGCCGTCGCCACGATCCCGCCCACGAGATGGATGTGCCCGGTGACCGCGCCGGCTTCGCCGACATTGAGCGCGTAGGTGCGGATCAGAAAGGTGGGTGTAAACCAAATGAGACCCCAACCCCACAGTGCGCACACGCCGGATCCCATGACGACGTGAAACGCGGCCCTTTGGCGCCACAGGAAGCGCAGCGAATCGAGCAGCGGTGGTGCGGCGGCATCGGGGACCGCATCCATACGCCCGCGCTCCGGCTCACGAATGGTCCAATAAATGACCGCGCCCATGATCACGCCCGGGATGCCGAGGGCGAGAAAGGCTGCGCGCCAGCCGTAGGCGTGCGCCACCGCACCGGCCAGGTCGGCCCCAAGCCAGGCACCGATCGGCGCACCCAGGGCGAATACGCCGAGCGCCATGGGCCGGCGATCCGCCGGGAAATAATCGGCAATGATGGAGTTGGCCGGCGGCGTTCCGCCGGTTTCGCCGATGCCGACCCCGATGCGCGCGGCGAGGAACTGCCAATAATTGCGCGACAGTCCGCACAGGGCGGTGAAGCCCGACCAGACGATCATGGAAGCAGCCAGAATATTGCGGCGGTTGCGCCGATCGGCCAGCCAGGACATCGGAATTCCGAAGAACACGTAGAAAAAGCCCAGCGGCACGCCCGTCAGAAATCCCACGCCGCCGTCCGTCAGCTTGAGATCCAGGCGGATCGGTTCGAGCACGGTGGAAACCACATACCGGTCGGCGATGCTGATGGCATAGACCAGGCACATCACGATCACGACATACCAGCGCTCGGCCGCGGCAGAACCTTCAGACGGGGACGTGTCGATGGCCGCTGTGCTCAAGTGTTGCCCGGCTCCCGACCAGGTCCTAACCAGGCTCTTTGACAAATACCACCAGGCGGTTGTTCGCCGGCAGATCATGATCCGCGTCCAACCGCAGACCGTACTCCTCACCGAGCGCGGTCACCTCCTGAAGGTCGCGGATGCCCGATTGCGGGTCGCGCTCCTGCAGCATCAGGTCGAACTCCCGGTTGCTGTCCGAAGTATAGCGGCCGGCATAGCGGAATGGGCCATAGATGCAGAGCACTCCGCCCGGCGCCAGCACGCTGCCGCAGCCGCGGAACAAGGCCGTCACCTCGGGCCACGACATGATGTGCAGGGTGTTGGCGGTGAACATCGCATCGACGCTGCGCAGCGGCCAGACGGCTTGGCGGACGTCGAGCAGCTTCGGGCTGCGCAGATTGGCGGGCCCCTCCAGCTTGATCCGTTCCGTCAGGTCCGCAAGGTACGCCAATTGCTCCGTGGGGTGCCAGGTCAGCTCCTTGAGCGCGCGGGCGAAATGCACGGCATGCTGCCCGGTGCCGCTGCCGATTTCCAATACTTGCGTGCGGCCGGCAAAGCGGCCGCGCAACACGTCGAGAATCGGTTCTTTGTTGCGCTCGCAGGCTGCGGAGAAGGGAAGCATACGGAGCTGATCTTACTATATAGTGTCGGCCCGGTTGGTCTGGCAGCTCAAGGAGATTTCGATGGCGATTTCCATGTACGATTTTTCGATTCCGGTGCTGGCGCGCGGCTTGACGAACATGTCCGCCATTCTGGACAAAGCGGCCGCGCACGCCGCCACGAAGAAATTCGATACCGCCGTGCTCGCCCAGTCGCGGCTTTTCCCGGACATGCATCCGCTGGTGCGCCAGGTGCAGATCGCGTGCGACACCGCCAAGGGCGCGGCGGGGCGCCTGGCGGGCATCGAAGTGCCGAAGCACGAAGACACGGAGACTACGTTTGCGGAACTGAAGGCGCGCATCGCGAAGACAGTCGATTTCGTGAAGTCGGTGACTGCGGCCCAGCTCAAGGACGCCGACAGCCGCAGCATCGAAATCAAATTCCCGAACGGATCGTGGAAATTCACCGGCCTCGCGTACCTGAACGATTTCGTGCTGCCGAATTTCTACTTCCATGCCACCGTGATGTACGCCTTGCTGCGCAAGGCCGGCGTTGAAGTCGGCAAATCGGATTTCCTGGGCAATATCCAGTAGCC
>DATKFJ010000139.1:0-5422 GCA_035511435.1 Acetobacteraceae bacterium
ACTGGCGGACGCGGTCGGCAGCGATGCCTGGGACATCGGGCTGATCGGCGCAGAACCGGCGCGCGCGGAGAAGATCGCCTTCACCGCGGCCTATGTGGAGATCGAGGCCACGTATCTGGTGCCCGCCGGCTCGCCGCTGAAGACGATCGCCGATGTCGACCGTCCGGGTGTGCGCATCGCCGTATCGGCGCGCAGTGCCTACGACCTTTGGCTGGAGCGCAACATCAAGCATGCGACACTGGTGCGATCGGATGCAACCACCAGCGCCACCGAGAAATTCATGCGCGACAAGCTGGATGCGTTGGCCGGGCTGCGCCCGGGTTTGCTGACGGATATCCAGAAAATGCCCGGCGCGCGGATTCTCGACGGACAGTTCTCTGCCGTTCAGCAGGCGGTCGGCACTGCGCGCACCAATGCCGCGGCTGCCAAATTCCTGCACGACTTTGTCGAGGAGGCGAAATCGTCCGGCCTGGTCGCGCGGCTGATCGAGAAGCACAAGGTGGTCGGGCGCCTGTCGGTCGCGCCGCCGGGATGAAACGGCACGATTCAGCCGGCGAGTAGGAAGACGCGGACGCGTGTTGCGCGGCAGTGGCCGTCGCCTGGCTGCCGAAGGCCAAAATGTCGGCAATGGTGCACCGGATTGAACTGGCGGTTTCGAACGCCTCGGGCATGCATTGCGTGCGGCGCATCGGGGCACGCTTTGTGTGCGGGGCAATCTGATGAACGCGCCAAAGATGATGACTGGCCCCGCTTTGGTTGTCATTGCGAGCGATGCGAAGCAACCTCGGGCCAGTTGGGCACTTCGACCGAGCTTGCTGTGTCGCTGCGCTTCTCACCATGACAGCGGACGCCGTTCACTCGATTGTCCTGGCTTTGCGTGAGGCGCCGATTTCGTTTTCTTTGCGATCTTTGTATTCTTTGCGATCGTTGTGTCGACACTGCCTTGCAACGGCTAGTCGGAAGCCGTTCCCGGAAACCCGATCTCCGAACCTGCCAGCAGTCATGCCCCCACCCGTGCCGATCGCATCGCCGTCGCGCGCAATTGTCCTGCCACCCGTCCGACGCGATTAGATTGCCCCGACGCGGCCAGCCGTGGCAGACACCGCCCATGCTGAGACGTCGATCGCTACTGGCTGCCGCGCTACCCGTCGTCGTCGCCACCCAGGCTCGCGCGACGCCGGACAGCTTCTCGGGCTTCCTCGCCGGACTGCGCGCCGAGGCCAGACGCGCAGGAGTTTCTGCCGGAACGTTGGAGCGCGCATTCGCCGGCGTGCAGCCCAATCAGAAGGTCCTGGAGCGCGATCGCCACCAGCCCGAGTTCACCATGACCTGGGCGCAATACCGCGCGCTGTTGATCACCGATCAGCGCATCGCTAACGGTCGCGCCGCGTTCCAGCAGAACCGCGCGCTGTTTGCCCGCGTACAGGAGCGGTTCGCCGTGGATCCTGGCGTCATCGTCGGGATCTGGGGCCTGGAATCCAGCTTCGGCACCGGTATGGGCGACTTCCATGTGGTCGAAGCGCTGGCGACACTAGCCTGGGAAGGCCGCCGATCCAGCTTCTTCCGCCCGGAACTGATCGCCGCGCTACGCATTCTCGACCATGGCGATGTGACGCCGGCGCGGATGACCGGCTCGTACGCCGGCGCGATGGGCCAGCCGCAGTTCATGCCCACCTCCTACCTGCGCTACGCGGTGGATTTCGAGGGCAATGGACGACGCGATATCTGGACAAGCAAGCCGGACGTGCTGGGTTCGATTGCGAACTACCTGGCTAATTCCGGCTGGCGCGGCGGCGAACCCTGGGGCGAGCCAGTAACGCTGCCGTCGAATTTCGACACCGCCTCCGTCGGGCGAGAGTACCACAGACCGGTCGGCGAGTGGCTGCGGCTTGGCGTGCGTGCGGCGAATGGGGCGGCGCTGGCGCGTCGGGATATGCAGGCCGCGGTGCTGCTGCCGGATGGCGCAAGCGGCGACGCATTTCTGGTCTATGCGAACTTTGGCGCCATCCGTCGCTACAATCCGTCGGACTTCTACGCGCTGGCGGTCGGGCTGCTGGGCGACTCGGTTGTCACATGAGCGCAGAAGCCGTGGCACGTTCGGCGTTGGCCCGCTCGTCAATCCCGCGAAAACGGGGACCGAGGCGATCGGTGCCAAACCGCTCTACTCCCCGGGATTGCCCTATCGCGGGAATGTCGTGTGACGACGCATGACCGCACGCGACACAGCGGCGGAACGCCTGCGATTCGCACTCGCGATATTTCTGCCTCTTCTGGCGGCGTCCTGCCACCAGGCGCCGCCGGCGAACCCGCACTACGTACTCGGCGCGCCCTATCAGGCCGGCGATGCGTGGTTCTATCCGCGGGAAAATTACCAGATGCAGGAGACCGGCCTCGCCACGGTGTATCCGCCTGGCCACGCTGAACTCACCGCGGATGGCGAGGCATTTGATCAGACCGCTCTCGCCGCAGCGCATCAGACACTGCAGCTGCCAGCGATCGGACGGCTGACCAATTTGGACAACGGACGCCAGGTCGTGGTGCGCATCAATGACCGCGGCCCGGCGACGCCGCACCGCATCATGGAGATCACCCGGCGCACCGCGGCGCTGCTCGGCATGCCAAACGATGGTGTGATGCGCGTGCGACTGGAGATATTGCCGGCAGAAAGTCACGCGGCGGTCGAAGCCGTGCCGGGCAAACCCAAGTTGGACATCGCGACGGCGCCGCGCGGAGACGTGCAGCAGACTGACCTGCCGCCACCCGGCAGCGCCGCGCCGATCGTCCCGGCTGGCCCTGCGCCCGTGCCATCTCAACCTGCGGAGGTTACGCTCGCAACGCCGGACAGGCGGTTGCCAGAGACCGTAACCCAGACATCGCCCGACCCCGGCAATCTGTTCGTGGAACTCGGCACGTTTCACAACTTCCAGTATGCCGAAATCCAGCGCGCGCGGGTCGCCGGGATCGGGGCAAGCATTGTCACCAAGCCCGAGGGACGAGGGCAGATCTACCGGGTGATCGTCGGGCCTTTCACAAGCGTGGAGCAGGCTGATGTTGCGCTGGACCAGGTGCTCCGCACAGGAGTAACCGATGCACGGATCGTGGTGGAATAGGAGTCGAGTCCCGATGCTCACCCGTCGTGTTGCCCTGCTGACATCGGCGATCTTCGCGGCCGGTGCGTTGCCTGCTGCTGCACAACAGAAGCATCTTGCGGCGGGGAAGTCCGCCACGCCTGGCTCAAAGAACGGCAAAAAGGATGAGCCGACGGAAAGCCCGGCGGATACGCCGCTGGGCCCGGTGGATACTGCGGCGCGCTGGGCGTTCATCATGGACTTCGCCACTGGCGCGTCGCTGCTGGATAAGGGATCCGACACCCCGATGCCGCCATCGTCGATGACCAAGCTGATGACGATCTACATCGTGTATGAGCGGCTGAAACAGGGCAAGATGAAGCTCGACGACCAGTTGCTGGTCAGCGAGAGGGCATGGAAAATGGGCGGATCGAAGATGTTCGTCCAGGTCGGCACGCAGGTTTCGGTGGAGGATCTGATCCGCGGCATCATCGTGGATTCCGGCAACGACGCGTGCATCGTACTGGCCGAGGCGATTGCCGGCTCGGAAGAGCAGTTCGCCGATCTGATGAACAAGAAGGCGAAGGAGCTTGGGCTCACCAATTCGTTCTTCAAGAATTGCACTGGCTGGCCTGATCCTGATCAGCACATGAGCTGCCGCGACATCGCTATTCTGGCGCGCAGCATCATTCGCGATTTCCCGGAATATTATCATTACGATTCAGAGAAGTCGTTCAAGTACAACAATATCGACCAGCAGAATCGAAATCCGCTGGTGCAGAGAGGTACCGCGGACGGGCTGAAGACCGGCCATACGGAAGCAGGTGGCTATGGTCTGGCGGCCAGCACGAAACGCGGCGAGCGGCGGGTGATTTTGGTGTTGAATGGTCTCGACACGATGCGTCAGCGCGCCGAAGAGGGCGAGCGCCTGATGGATTGGGCATTCGCCAACTTCGAGGACGTGACGCTGTTCACCGCGGGCGACGTGGTGGAGCATGTGCCGGTGTGGCTGGGTACCAGTCCAACCGTGCCGTTGGTCGGCGGACGCGATCTCGTCATGACGATGCCGCGAAACTGGCGGAAGAACGCTTCGGTCAAGGTGAACTACGACGCGCCGATTCGCGCACCGGTCGCGAAGGGCACCACGCTCGGTAAGCTTGTGGTTGGCGGCCAGGGCGTGCCGGGCATGGAGGTGCCTCTGCTCGCGGGTGCGGATGTGCCAAAACTCAGCCTACCGGGCCGCGCCATGGCAGTGCTGTCGCACTATGTGACCGGCGGATAACAAACCAGGTCAGGGTGCTGGATGCCCCAAGGCCGATTGATCACGCTGGAAGGCGGCGAGGGCGTGGGCAAGTCCACCCAGACGCAATTGCTGGCCGACGCGCTGGTTGAACTCGGCTTAGCTGTGCTGCGCACGCGGGAACCGGGCGGCGCGCCCGGCGCCGAGACGCTGCGCAACCTGTTGCTCGGCGGCTCGGTTGACTGGTCGCCACCAGCCGAGACATTGCTGCACTTCGCTGCGCGTGCCGAACATGTCGAGAAGACGATCCGTCCGGCACTGGCGGCCGGGATGTGGGTGGTATGCGATCGGTTCACCGATTCCACGATGGCCTATCAAGGCTATGGCCAGGGCGCAGACCGCGGGACGATCGCCACGCTAGCCGATCTGCTGCAATTGACCCCGGATGTCACCCTGGTGCTCGACGTCAGCGAGCAGGTCGCGGTGGCGCGCCAGCTGCGACGCGGAAGCACCGCTGACCGCTACGAACGTCTGGACGCGTTGTTCCACGCCCGGGTCAACGCCGGGTTCCGCGAGATCGCGCGCCGGGAACCGGAACGCTGTGTGCTTATTCCAGCCGACAGCCCCGAAGCCACGGTACACACCGCCATCATGGCGGCGCTTCGCGCGCGTCTGGCGTTGCCCGCCTGATACGACAGCGGGTGTCGGTAGCACTGTCATTCGCTACCGATCCCTTCCTTCGCTTTTCCTAAACCATATGGGCGGACGATTGGCTGTGCATGGCCAGTCCCGCACCCTCCCGACCCAGTGGCGCCTTGATCGCCAAGCAGTACGCGGTCGATGTCAGTCGACCGCTGCCGTCGGTCGGCGGCCTCAACGCATTTGGCGTGACCGATCAACTCACCGGGCGAACCGATCTGATGGCGGTGCGTGTTCAACGCCAGCTTCCCATTCGGCCCCGCGCACTGCAGGCGCTGCAAACACCGATCGTCGGTCTGCTGACCCCAGTGGCATACGGTGCAACGTTGGCCGCCGGCAGCGCGGAGGATGCCTGCTACATGATCTGCCTTGCCCCGCCAGGACCCAGCCTGGTGGGCAGAACGCGACCCTGGCC
>DATKFJ010000140.1:0-3040 GCA_035511435.1 Acetobacteraceae bacterium
AGCAGCGTCCATTCGGCATGCAACACCCGCGTCTGCTCGCGCAATGTATCCGTCGCGTGCACGGTCTGCTCGATCTCGTGGTCTAGCATCTGAACGCGATGCTTCGACTGGTAGAGATACAGCCCGGAACCACACGCCAGCAGAAAGCAGATGAAGGTGATGGGACGGATCATGGCACAGTCTCGGTTTCGGCGGATTCGGCAATGCGTTCGAGCGCACGCAGCCGCGCACTGCGGGCGCGCGGATTGGCAGCGGTTTCTGCTGGACCGGGGCGCAGGGGCCGGGCGGTCAGCAGACGGAAATGCGGGACCGGGCGCGCTGCGAGGCCACGCGGATCATGGCGTGACAGGCCAGGCGAGCGACCCGCCGCATCGCCCATGAAGCGCTTCACAATACGGTCCTCGAGGGAATGAAAGCAGACCACGACCAGACGCCCGCCGGGCGCCAGCAGGCGGCTCGCCTGATCCAGCGCGCGTTCGATCTCACCAAGTTCGTCGTTCACCCGGATGCGCAGTGCCAGAAAGCTGCGTGTCGCGGGATCCATGCCGGATCGGTCCGGCGGCAGTACGTCGCGAATGATCGCGGCGAGCCGCGCCGTTGTGGTTATCGGTGCCACGGCGCGCGCCGCCACGATCGCGCGCGTGATGCGGCGGGATGCGCGTTCCTCACCAAGTTCGAACAGCAGGTTGGCAAGCTCACGCTCCGGCAGCACGTTGACCAGATCGGCCGCGGTCGGGCCGGCACGATCCATCCGCATATCGAGCGGACCATCGCCACGAAACGAGAAGCCGCGAGCCG
Source organism: Acetobacteraceae bacterium (assembly GCA_035511435.1). Taxonomy (GTDB): domain Bacteria; phylum Pseudomonadota; class Alphaproteobacteria; order Acetobacterales; family Acetobacteraceae; genus JAMXLO01. The sequence continues at coordinate 799 of DATKFJ010000140.1, forward strand.
GCTCGTCGAGCTGATCGGAGGACACACCCACGTCCAGCACCACCCCGTCGAGTCTGGCAATGCCGCGCTCGGCCAGCAGGTCGAGCATGTTGCCGAAGTGGCCGTGGATCAGATGCAGGCGGCCTGGGAACCGGGCGGCGAGGCCGGCGCCGCGGGCGATGGCGTCCGGATCGCGGTCGATCGCCCACAGTGCGCAGGACGCCGCCTCCAGGATCGCGCTGGCATAGCCGCCGCCGCCGAGTGTGCCGTCCAGGTAAACGCCGCCGTCGAGCGGAGCGAGCATGCCGACTACCTCAGACAGCAGGACGGGAACATGGGATGGCATGGGATGGCTCATTGCGCCGCAACCGCGGGAATGGTGAAGCCATGCTCCCGAGCCCGCTCGCGTGCCTCGGTGCGTCGGCGGTCGGCCGCAGCCGGTTCCCAGATCTGGAAAGTGCGCCCAAGACCCATGAACACCACGGCGTCGGTCAGCCCGGCGTAGGAAACGAGGCTGTCCGGCAGGACGACACGGCCCTCTTTGTCGGCTTCGACCGGGAAGGCATCTGCGAACAGCGACGCCGCCAGATCGTCGTGTTGGGGGCTGAAAAGGTTCAGCCGGCTCAACTGCTCGGACAACGCATCGAACAATTCGGCCGGCCATGCCTCGATGCACTGATGTTGGTGGGACGGGCGCAGCACGAGATGCGTGCCGTTGCCATTGGTGTCGCCACGACTCTTTAGCGCGGCGCGGAACGGCGCGGGGATGGAGACGCGGCCCTTGGCGTCCAACCTGTTCTGGTGGGTGCCAAGGAAATGGGTCATCCTGCCTGGACCGCCTTTCCTGCTGGGAGTCTTCCAGTCGCCCGGCAGGAATGTCCTCTGGTGAGCGATGGAAGCGAGCTGCCTGCCCGTTACCCGATTCCGATCGAGCCCGTGGGACGAAATTCGCCATGCCCGTTGGGATGACATGGGCTACCATGGGAATGTACGGGTAGTCAAAGGAGATTTGCAGGCATTACTGCCGCGGCGGGCACATTTTTCGTGGTTGGCTCAACAGGTTAACGACGCCCCGCGATTCCAATCCCGGCAATTCTGAAGAGCGCAAGTAAACTTACGACTCTGATTCTGCTTTCGTTCGTCATGTGGATGAAGCTGGGGATAAAATGCCAGGCGGCCTGTAAGCCGGGTTCTGTTCGCACTCCAGGTCTCCCTGAAGGGCGTGACGACCATTCCTCTTGGGCGCACCTTGCGGTGCGCCTCACGCGACCAACCCGGACGGCGAAGCGGGAATGCTCCTGCATCTTGCGATGCCGCCGTCCCTATTCGGTCTTGCTCCCGGTGGGGTTTGCCCTGCCGCCTCTGTTGCCAGAGGCGCGGTGCGCTTTTGCCGCACCGTTTCGCCCTTGCCCGCGGGACGCCTTGCGGCACTTGCGCGGGCGGTTTGTTTTCTGTGGCACTTTCCCTGAGGTCGCCCCCGCCGGCCGTTAGCCGGCACCGTGTTCCCGTGGAGCCCGGACTTTCCTCTACCCGAAGGCAGCGGCCGTCCGGCCGTCTGGCGAGGCGAGAGATGGGCGCCGTCGATACCCGGCGTCAAGCTCCGCGCGCGTGAGAGGGGTGGTGTGATACAGCGCGGCCAACGGCTCCGAAAGTCCGATACTGGTCAATGAGAGACTGCCATCGGCTCCCCGTGGATCGTCCGCATCCCATGACAGAAACTCGGTTGCGTCATGCGCGCTGGCACGCGCTTTCGAAGGGCGACCATGCAGGGAGGTCATTAAGACGGCAAGTTCGTGATGTCCCGAGCAGCAAGTCGCTTCGGCCCATCACGCACGCGTTCGAACGAGTCGACACATGCCCTGCAGCCGCACAAGCGTTCCCGCATCCGCGTGGCCGGTGATCGCCTCTGGGCGCCAATGGCGCTGGAAGGCGCGCAACGCAGTGGCAAGTGCCGGATCGAATGCCCCTTCAGGCGCCACGTGATAGCCGATGTCGGCCAGAGCGCCGCGCACACCCCGCAACGACGTGGCGTCGTGTGCCGCAACGGTGGTGCCTGACTCCAGCACGTATTCCGGCCACAGACCGACGCCGTTCCGCGCAAGGCCGTGCCAGTCGAATTTCTCGCCCGGGTCTTCCTTGCGCTCGGGTGCGACGTCGCTGTGGGCCACGACGTTGCGTGCAGGGATCGCGTGGCGCGACAGGATGGCGAGGCACAGGTCGCATACCACAACCATCTGCAGGGCCGGAAAATCGCGATAACCCC
>DATKFJ010000141.1:0-2386 GCA_035511435.1 Acetobacteraceae bacterium
CGCCGACGGTTTGAGTTGAGTAATGGGTTTCACTGCGAAGCTCATCGCCCATACAACCAGACACCACTCAGCAACGATCAGGTGGGTGCCATGATCCGACGCCGGCACGACAACCCTGGGGATCCCTTGCCCTGTGCATCCCTTGATCGCGACAATCCGAAAGACCGTGCCAACTTCCATAATGTCGATGCTGCAATTCCCTCCAGGGCTGACAAAGCCGCACGCGCAGCCCATGATACCCGCATGGATGACCCTCAGTTCGATACCGCGCTGATCGCGGCCGCTTTCCAGTTGGCGGCGGAGCAGGGCTGGCGATCGGTCAGCGTCGCGACAGCGGCACGCGCTGCCAGCTTGCCGCTGGCCCGTGCCCGCGAGCGTTTTCCCGGTCGCGCCGCGATCCTGCTGCGCCTAGGCCGATTGGCTGATCAATCGGCGATTGCCGAACCGCCGGGGGACGGCACAGCGCGCGATCGGCTGTTCGATCTGCTGATGCGGCGGATCGACGCGTTCCAGGCGCACCGGGCCGGCGTGCTGGCGTTGCTGCGCGCCCTGCCCGCCGAACCGTCGACCGCGTTGCTGCTGGCACTCGCCACGCGGCGAAGCATGCGCTGGATGGTGGAGGTGGCCGGCCTTTCGAGCCGCGGTCTGCAAGGCGAGCTGCGCGTGAAGGGATTGCTCGCGGTCTGGTTGCTGACGATGCGGGCGTGGCGGAGTGACGAAACCCAGGACCTGTCGGCGACGATGGCGGCGCTCGACACGGCGCTGCAACGTGCAGAGCGGGTGGCGGAATTTATGGGCGGGCGCCGCAGGGCGGCCGAACCGGCGGCCGACGGCCCGGATTCCGGCAGCGAACCTGGCGCGCCGATCCCGGAATCGGCGGCTTGAGCCTCGTTGCGCTGCCGCCTATCAAGGTCCCCTAGCGAGAGTGTTGGCGCCCGTGGCGGGAGGATTGGCGATGGCGACACGCAGCGTGGCGACGGTGTTCGGTGGTTCGGGCTTCATCGGCCGCTATGTGGTGAAGCGGCTGGCCCACAAGGGCTTCGTCGTGCGTGTCGCAGTGCGGGACACCGAAGGCGCGCTGTTCCTCAAGCCGATGGGCGCGGTGGGACAGGTGGTGCCGCTGTATGCCTCGCTGACCAACCAGGCCACCATCCACCGCGCGGTGGATGGTGCCGACCTCGTCGTCAACGCGGTGGGCATCCTTGCCGAACGGCGGTCGGGCGATTTCCATCGGATTCATGGTGAGGGCGCCGGGCTGATCGGCAGGTATTCCAGCCAGACCGGGGTCGGCCGCGTGGTGCACATCTCCGCGATCGGGGCGGATCCGCACGGCGCCAGCCGCTACGCCGCGAGCAAGGGCGTCGGTGAGGCGTTGCTGCGCGCGGCATTCCCCGACGCCACCATCCTGCGCCCGTCGCTGGTGTTTGGACCGGAGGACCACCTGTTCAACCGCTTCGCCGGCATGGCCCGGGTGCTGCCCTTCATGCCAGTGATCTGCGGCGAGACGCGGTTCCAGCCGGTCCATGTCGGCGACGTGGCTGACGCAGTGATGGCCGCGTTGGCCCGGGTGGATACCGTGGGTGCGGTGTTCGAGCTTGGTGGGCCGCACGTCTGGCCGTTCCGCGAGCTGCTCGCCTACATCCTGACCGAGACCGGACGGCGACGGCCGATGGTGGATATCCCGCTGTGGCTTGCGCGCCTGCAGGCGTTCTTCATGGAGCTGGTACCCGGCAAGCCGCTGACCCGCGACCAGTTGCTGATGCTGCAACTGGACAATTTGGCCAGCCCTGACATGCCAGGGCTGAAGGAACTCGGCGTTGTCCCGACGCCGGTCGAACTGGTGGTGCCGAGCTATTTGCAGCGGTTCCAGCCGGGCGGCGGAAATCGCCGGGTGCTGCCGGAGCATCAGGTCGGTCATGCGACCGATTTGTCGTACCAGAGCAAGAACTGACGCTCGAACAGGGGAAGAGGGCATTCTTTCCCCTTCCTTTGTGGCAGGGGGAGGGGACAACGTCCTGGATGAAGGCGCCCCTCGCCTAACTTCCGTTCACAAGGGGAGAGGAGAAACCCGGCAAGCACCTTGTCCACCCTTGGCGTGACACGATGCGGGGTGCAATAACCGAAGGCAATGCGGACGCTCTACCATCTCCCGCTGTCGCCATTCTCGCGCAAGGTGCGCCTCGTGCTCGCGGAGAAGCGATTGCCGTTCGATCTCCGCTCGGAAAAGGTCTGGGAGCGCCGGCCGGAGTATCTGGAACTCAACCCGGGCGGCACCGTGCCGACCCTGGTTGAGGACAACGGGTTGGTGATTCCGGATTCGGGCGTAATTTGCGAATACCTGGAGGAGGCTTATCCCGATACGCCGCTGCTGGGTCGGACGCTCGCC
>DATKFJ010000142.1:0-11978 GCA_035511435.1 Acetobacteraceae bacterium
GCTGGGTACCGGCAATGACGGCAAGCCGGTCTACCTGCGCGACGTGTGGCCGACCAACAAGGAAATCGCCGATATCATCGCGTCGTGCCTATCGCGCGAGCAGTTCCTGAAGCGCTACGGCGAGGTGACCAAGGGGCCGAAGCAGTGGCAGGCGATCGAGGTGGACACCGGCAGTGAGACCTATCGCTGGTCCGATGGTTCGACCTACGTGAAGAACCCGCCGTATTTCGACGGCATCACCATGGACCCGCCGCCGGTTGCCGATGTGAAGGGCGCGCGGATTTTGGCGGAGCTGGGTGATTCCATCACCACCGATCACATTAGTCCGGCCGGATCGATCCGGAAGACCTCGCCGGCCGGTGAGTATCTGCTGGAACGGCAGGTGCTGGAGCGCGACTTCAACAGCTACGGCGCGCGGCGCGGCAACCATGAGATCATGATGCGTGGCACGTTCGCCAACATCCGTATCCGCAATGAGATGCTGCAGAATGTCGAAGGTGGCATGACGAAGCATCTGCCATCCGGCGACGTGATGCCGATCTACGATGCGGCGATGCGCTACAAGGCCGAAGGCGTGCCGCTGGTGGTATTCGGAGGGAAGGAATACGGCACGGGCTCGTCGCGCGACTGGGCGGCGAAGGGCACGTTGCTGCTCGGCATCAAGGCGGTCATCGTCGAGAGCTTCGAGCGTATCCACCGCTCCAACCTGGTCGGCATGGGCGTGCTGCCGCTGATGTTCAAGGACGGTATGTCGCGGAAGTCTCTCGGCATCACCGGCGAGGAGATCATCGACGTCCTGGGGATCGAGAAGGACATCACGCCGCGGATGGATCTGTCGCTGGTGATCCATCGGCCGAACGGCAAGGTGGATACGGTGCCGGTGTCGTGCCGCATCGATACGATCGATGAGGTGGCGTACTACCGGCATGGCGGCATTCTGCACTACGTGCTGCGGGGGATGGCGAAGGCGGCGTAACGCAGGGGGCGCACAAGAAATCCCCGGCCATGCGGGTGGGGGACGTCGGCCCGAAGCGCCGGGTGAGGCGGACGGGGCAAGGAAAGCCGTTGCTGTCGTGTAACCAGCTTGGCGCGCCGCGGCACTGCAGTGCACGCTGCCCGCACCCGCCGGTTCGCGCGGCCGTGGCAAGCGAAGTGTGCAGCATCATCGGTGCCCGATAGATCCACCACCCGATTACCGGTCCTGGTTGGCGAACGCTTATCTCCATATGTACGACTATCCGTGCAAGTCTTGCCCCATGGCTGCCTCCGACTATAGCGCGTTCGCCCAGATCATTACGGTGAAGGATTTTGCCCAGCGCCTCTGAGGCCACGGAAGGAGCGCCGTCGCCGCGGTCTCGCGCACCCGACCTCGCGCGGCTGCCGATCGCACTGAACCTGCACGCGATAAGCCTGGCGGAGGGGGTGCGCGCGGCACTGTCCGTCGCGGTGATCATCGCGATCAATGAGCGCCTGCATTGGACCGCCTTGAACGAGGCCGCGCTCGCCGCGCTGTGGACCTGCCTGTGCGATCCGGGCGGCCCGATCCGCCGGCGCCTGCCGGTGCTGCTGACGTTCGCTGCGCTGGGTGCGCTGATCACCGCGGGGGTCGGTCTTGCGCGCGGCCTGGGCATGGCGGTGGCTCTGCCAATCGGTGCGTTCGGGCTGTTCGCGCTGTCCTTTGCACGGGTATATGGCCAGGCGGCGCTGCAGCTTGGGGTCCTGCTGTCCTTCGCGATGATCCTGGCGCTCGATCGCCCAATCGACCTTGCGACCGCCGGCGCACTCGCGGCGGGCTTTGTCGGCGGCGGGCTGTGGGCCACACTGCTCACTTTGGTGATCTGGCAGGTGCATCCGTTCCTGCCGGCGCGGCGTGCGGTGTCCGATGTTTATCGGCTTCTGGGCGAGCTGGCCCGCGACTTGCGGGCGGCGCTGTCCAGCGTCGACAGCGATGCCGAACGGTGGGAAAGCCATGCCCGCGAACATCGCCGCGCCGTGCGCGACGCGATCGAGACGGCGCGTGGCATCGTGTTCGACACGTTGCGTACCCGTGGCATTGCCAGGGTGCGCGGGGGGCACAGCCTGATACGGCTGGAGTGCGCCGACCAGATATTCGGCGCGCTGATCGCCCTTGCCGAAGTCGCCGAACACGCCACGCCGACGGAACGCCGTGCCATGTCGCGTTTGCTGCGCCGGCTGCGGCCGCTGCTTCAGGTGCTGGGTCGCGCGATCCTGACTGAAGACGCGGGACTAGACCCGCAGATCGGCCGCTCGATCGACGCCATGGCAGCCGAGACCGCCGCCCTGCCGGCGACCGATCCGCTGTACCCGATCGCGACGCGCGTGGTGGAGCGGTTGCGCATCGCACACACACTGGCGCTGCCACAGAACTATCTGCCGGGCGTCGATCCGGCGGGGCGACGCGTGCCGTTGTTGCAGCGCGTACTCCAGCCGGTCCGTGCCAATCTTGACTGGCGTTCCCCGGCGTTCCGCCATGCATTGCGCATCGCCGTGGCGGCGACGCCGGCGCTGGCGTTCACCTTGCTGTGGTTCACGACTTACGACCACTGGCTGACCATTACCATCGTCGGAACTATGCAGCCGTATTTCGCGCTGACCTATACGCGCGCGTTGGAGCGTGTTGCCGGCACCGCCGTCGGGGGTTTGGTGGCGGCGCTGGTCGGGCTGCTGTGCACCACGCCGCTGGCAATCGCCGCGGCGATGTTTCCGCTTGCGACGGTGGCTCTGGCGGTGCGTGCGGTCAGCCTGGGCCTGTTCGTGGCCGCGATCACCCCGTTGATCATACTGCTGGTGGAAACCGGTCAGCCCGGTACCAGCGATTGGTCGATCGCCTGGGCACGCTTCACGTTGACCACGCTGGGCGGCATCGTCGCTGTGGCCGCCAACTTCGTGCTCTGGCCCAGGTGGGAACCCGAACGCCCGGGCGCAGAGGTGCGCGCTGCGATCGGTGCGCACGGTGTTTATGCCGGCGCGTTGCTGGCGTTTCTCGCGGGCAATGCCTCGGCCGGCTCGGTGGATGCGGCGCGACGAGCGGCTGGGATGGCCAGCAACAGCCTGGAGGCGTCGATCAGCCGCGTGCTGACCGAGCCTGGCGCAGCCGGGCGTGACCGGCTCGAGGCGGCGCTGGTGATCGACGCCGCCTTGCGCCGCTGCGCCGGGCGGCTGTCGGTGATGCAGCTCGATCCGGGGTTTCGCGCGGCGCTGTCGAGGGACGCGCTGATGGCATGGCGCGACTGGATCAGCGACGCGATGCGTGCGTTGGCGGCCGGAGAGACGGTGCTGAAGCCACGGCCGGCGGTGACGGAGGTGGACTCGCTGGTACGGATCGCGCGGCAGATCGAGCTGATGGCGGGAGCGATGGTGCGGGTGACGGCAGACTCCGCCGCTGGCCATCCGCAGTAAGAATCCCCTATCCTTCAATCCAGCTACCCGGCGCCGGAGGGCGGCATGACCAGCGCGGACCAGCGTCACCAGCAAGCCAGACCGCTGCCTGAACCGCCTGGCTCCGACACGGCAGACGCACAGGGCGATTTTATTGCGTGTCCCGATTGAAGAACGTGCGTGAATGGCCACTCTGGGTGCAATTTCGCCTGGCTGTCACCGGCACGCAAACACTTGCGCGACTGCATCGTTGACGATGCACCGAGACTATGGAATGGCAGGATGCCCATGAGCGACAGGACCATAATCGCGGTGGAGGGTTTCGAAGAGCGGATGCGCCGCAGCCTCGGCCGCGTCATGTTCACCGCGCGGTGGATCATGGCGCCGATCTATCTTGGGCTGCTCGTCACTCTGGTCCTGATCGTCGTTAAGTTCGTGCAGGAGCTTGTGCAGGCGATACCGGGTTACCTCGCGTTGAGCAGCAACGAGGCGGTCTTCCTGGTGCTGAAACTCGTTGACCTGTCGCTGGTCGCCAACCTCGTCGTCATCGTGATGTTCGCCGGCTGGGAGCATTTCGTTGGCCGATTGAAGGCTGCGCAATCCGATGATCGGCCGGATTGGCTGGCGCTGGTCGACTTCAACGCGGTGAAGCTGAAGGTGATCGGCTCGGTCGTATCGGTCGGCGCGATTCTCATTCTGGAAACCTTCGTGCACATCGACGTGGTGAAGGGCCAGGCCGCAGCCTGGCAGTTGGCGATCCTGATCGGCATTGGCGTGGTCGGCGTGTTACTGGCGCTGACCGACAGGCTGAGCAACGGGCACGGGCGGGAGTAGCCGAAGCCAGGCCGGCGCAAGGCAATCGGGTGAAGCCGCCAAAGGTGCTGATTGGCCCGGCTTTTGTTGCAATGACATCCCGTAACAGAGAAAACCGGACAGCCAGCGTGGTCAGGCGTTGGAGATCGACTCCAGCGCCAGGCCACGCGTGCGCGGACCGAAACCGCCGATCGAGATCACCACGATCAGCATCGCGAACGCGATGAAGACGAACACCGCATTCACCCCGCCAAGGCCCAGCAGATAGGCGACGACCAGTCCGGACAGGGCGGCCGACAGCCGGCTCCAGGCATACACAAACCCGACGGCGCGCGAGCGTATGCGCGTGGGGAACAGTTCCGACTGGTAACTGTGGAAGCTGAACGACATCAGGTTGTTGCATAGCGTGACCAGCACGCCGAGTACGATCAGCATCGACGGCTCGTTGGCGTTGGCGAACAGCATGCCGAACACGCCGATGCCGATCGCGCCGAGACACACCTGCCATTTGCGCTCGATCTTGTCGGCGATCAGCGTGCAGAGCAGCGGGCCGATCGGGTTGGCGATGGCGATGACGAACGAATACAGCAGGCTGTTGGTGATGGTGATGCCCTTGGCGATCAGCAGCGTGGGCACCCACGCGGCGAAGCCGTAGTAGCCGAACGTCTGGAAGAAGTTGAACACCGACAGGATGATGGCGCGCCGGTCATACGGCGGCTGCCAGATCTCGGCGAAGGTGCCTTCACCTTCCTCCTGCACATCGAGCGGACCTGGCGCCGGCAGCGCGCCGCCGATGTCCGCCGCCACTCTGGCTTCGATCGCGGCAGTGACACGCTCTGCGTCATCGAGCCGTCGCTGGCGGGCGAGCCAGCGCGGCGATTCCGGCAGGCCGCGGCGGATGATCCAGATGACGATGGCGCCGGCGGAGCCGATCAGGACGACCCAGCGCCAGCCGTCGAAGCCGTATGGCGCGATCGGCACCATCAGGTAAGCGATGAACGCCATGATCGGCACGGCGATGAACTGGAAGAACTGGTTATAGGCGAAGGCGCGGCCGCGATGCGAGCGGGGAGCCAGTTCGGCGACGTAGGTGTCGATGGTCACCAGTTCGATGCCGATGCCGATGCCGGCGATGAAGCGCCACAGGTCGACGCCGAAGCCGGTGCTCTGGAACGCCATGATGGCGGTGGTGATCGAGTACCAGATCAGCGAGAAGGTGAACACCGTGCGCCGGCCGTACTGGTCGGCGACATGACCCAGGAAGATCGCGCCGACGAACAGGCCGGCGAACAGGGCGAACACGAAGGTGCCGATGCCCTTGACGCCGAGTGGACCGAGCACGTTGAACACGCCGAGCGATTCCGGGGTGAAAAAACCGGCCTTGTTGAGGCCGGGCGCGATATAGGCGGTGAGGAACAGGTCGTAGATTTCGAAGCAGCCGCCCAGCGAGATCAGCGTGATCAAGTACCAAATGTGCCTGGTCATAGGCAGCCGGTCGAGCCGCGCCGCGATTTGCGCCGCTGATGTGGCCATCGGTCTTTTCTCCCCGGTCGGCGCCCGAATCGGTCGCGGTCAACAAGCGGCCGTATCGGGACCCGTTGGCCGCCATGCGTCAAGGGGATGGCCACGTCCTTGTGAAGCACGGCTGGCCACTCCATCTAGCCGCATCATGCAGAACACACCCTTTGTTTCGCCCGACCCGACAGGCTGGCACGGGACCACGATCCTGTGCGTCCGTCGCGACGGGCACGTGGCCATGGCCGGCGACGGCCAGGTCTCGCTCGGTCAGACCATCATCAAGGGCAACGCCCGGAAGGTGCGGCGCATCGGTCCGGAGGGCCCGGGCGGAGGTAGCGTGCTGGCTGGCTTTGCCGGCGCCACCGCAGACGCCTTCACCCTGCTGGAACGGCTGGAAGCCAAGCTGGAACGCTTTCCCGGCCAGCTCGAACGCGCCTGCGTCGAGCTGGCGAAGGACTGGCGCACCGACCGCTATCTGCGCCGGCTGGAGGCGATGATGGCGGTGGCCGACAAGGACCGCAGCTTTACGCTGACCGGCACCGGCGACGTGCTGGAGCCGGAGGACGGTGTCATCGGCATCGGTTCCGGCGGCAACTATGCACTGTCGGCGGCGCGCGCGCTGCTGGCGGTGGACGGCCTGTCGGCGGAGGAGATCGCCCGCCGCGCGATGAAGATCGCCGCGGACATCTGCGTCTATACCAACAACAACGTCATACTCGAGACCATCTAAATGGAAGTGCCAACCTATACACCACGCGAAATCGTCTCCGAACTCGATCGCTTCATCGTTGGCCAGAACGAGGCCAAGCGAGCGGTTGCCATCGCGCTGCGCAACCGCTGGCGCCGGCAGCAACTGCCGGAGGCGATGCGCGAGGAGGTGGTGCCCAAGAACATCCTGATGATCGGCCCCACCGGCGTCGGCAAAACCGAAATCGCTCGCCGGCTGGCCAAGCTGGCGCAGGCGCCGTTCCTCAAGGTCGAGGCGACCAAGTTCACCGAGGTCGGCTATGTCGGCCGCGACGTGGAAAGCATCGCGCGCGACCTGGTGGAAGCCAGCATCACCATGCTGCGCGAGCTGTCGCGCAAGGAAGTGCAGGCGCAGGCTGAACTCGCGGCAGAGGAGCGTCTGATCACCGCGCTGGTGGGCGAAGGCGCCGCGGCCGACACGCGCAGCAAGTTCCGCCGCATGCTGCGCAACGGCGAATTCGAGCAGAAGGAGATCGAGGTCGAGGTCGCGCAGGCGGCCGGCATGCCGATCGGCCAGCTCGATATTCCCGGCATGCCGCCGGGGCAGATGATCAACCTCGGCGACATGATGAAGGGGATGTTCGGCGGCCGGCAGATGCAGAAGCGCAAGCTGCCAGTAGAAGCGGCGCGGCGGCTGCTGGAGCAGGAAGAGGCTGACAATCTGCTGGACAACGACCGGCTGGCGAAGGACGCGGTGGCGTACGCCGAGAACAACGGCATCGTCTTCATAGACGAGATCGACAAGGTTGCGGCGCGCACGATGGAGGGCGGCTTCCGCGGCGGCGATGTGTCGCGCGAGGGCGTGCAGCGCGATCTTCTGCCACTGATCGAGGGCACCACCGTGAGCACGAAGTATGGCCCGGTGAAAACCGACCACGTGCTGTTCATTGCGTCCGGCGCGTTCCACCTGGCCAAGCCTTCGGATCTGCTGCCGGAGTTGCAGGGGCGGCTGCCGATCCGCGTGGAACTGGCGGCGTTGTCGCGCGCGGATCTGCGGCGGATCCTGACCGAGCCGGAACATTCGCTGGTGAAGCAGTACGCCGCGTTGATGGCGACCGAAAAGGTGACGCTGACCTTCACCGACGATGCGGTAGATGCACTGGCCGAACTGGCGGCGGATATCAACGAGCGCATCGAAAATATCGGCGCGCGCCGCCTGCACACGGTGCTGGAGCGGCTGTTGGAGGAGATCAGTTTTACCGCCACCGACAAGGCGGGCGAAGTGATCATTGTCGATGCGGCCTATGTGAACGAACGCGTGGCGCCGCTGGCGCAGAAGGGGGATCTGAGCCGTTTCATCTTGTAGGTGCGGTTCGACTGTCATTGCGGGAGGAGCGACGTGGCAATGCCAGCGGGCGAATGCCAGGGGGTGAATGACAGCGGGCGAATGACAGGGGCGCTGGCGGCGCCGCAGCCCGTTCGGCCGTCCCCTACGCCGACCGCGCCGATGGCACGCGCCGGCTGATCCCGCTGACCACCGTCAGGGTCACCACGTTCAATACCAGGGCGACGATGCCGATGTTCAGATCGCGCAGCGCTTCAGGCAGACCGGGGAACAGCGACGCGACGGTTGTGTGAGTCAGCGACGTCGCGGCAATCGTGGCGATGCCGACGACGATGCCTGCGAACACGCCCGCACTGCTCAGTGGATTGTGCCGCCGCAGACTCATCACCAGCGCGGGGAACAACTGGGTGACGAAGCTGTAGCCCATCAGCAGCAGCGCGACGATGGTCTGTCCGCCGCGCAAGGTGAAGAACACCGCGACCAGCGCCACCACAGGCACCATCCAGCGCGCCAGCCGCGTGACACTCTGGTCCGTCACGCCGCCGCTGTGCAGCGGACGGTAGATGTTGTTCGCCAACAGCGTCGCTGCGGTCATCATGATCATCGAGCCGGGCACCAGCGCGGTCAGCACGCCCGCGGCACCGATCACGCCGACGAACCACGGGTCGAACGTCTGGATCGACACCCGGAACAGCGCGAGATCGATCGACGGTCCGGTCAGTCCCGGTACCTTCAGCACGGCGGCAAACCCGACCATGAATACGAATGCCAGGATGAGCTGATACAGCGGCATCACGATGGCGTTCTGCCGGAATACCTTGTCGGTCCGCGCAGTGAAGATCGAACCGAAGCTGTGCGGCCACATGTAGAAACCCAGCGCGGTCAGCAGCACGGTTGAATCGAACCAGGCGACGCTTTCGCCCTTGGCGGGCAGCGCGAGGAAGCCCGGTTTGGCATCCTGGATAGCGGAGAACATCGCACCGAAGCCGCCGTAAAGATGGATCGGCAGGTACACCCCCAGGAACACCGCGACCGCCAGGATCAGTGCGTCCTTCACCACCGCGGTCCAGGCCGAGCCACGCACGCCGGACACCATGACATAGGCGGTGACCACGGCGGCGCCGATCCACACCGCTACGGCGGACGGTATCGCGCCATACGACGCGGTCGCCACGATAATTCCCAACCCCTTGAACTGCAGCACCAGGTACGGGATCAGCGCGACAATGCCCACGACCGCAACCAGCACGCCCAGCGCGCGACTGTCGTACTTGGCCGCGAAATAGTCGGGCTGCGAGATCAGCCGATGCTGCTGTGCATAGCGCCAGATCGGCGGCAGCAGCCAATACGAGATGACATACGCGAGACAGCCGTAGCCCAGAATATAATACGTCGGTCCGCCATGCCCGTAGGCGTAGCCGCTGCCGCCGAGGAACGTGAAGGTGGTGTAGATCTCCCCCGCCATCAGCAGGAACACGAACACGGCGCCGAACCCTCGGCCGCCCACGGTCCATTGCTCCAGACTCATGTCGCGGCCGCGGCTGGCCCGCAGGCCAAGCAGCAGCGCACCCAACGCAGTCAGTGCGATGATTGCGAGCGCGGCGCTCATGCGTCCGGCTCCGCCCGCGGCGACGGCACCCGGTTCGCCGGATCGGTCACATAGATCACCGCCATGATGGCACTGGTCAGGACGATCCACAGCAGCAGCCACGCCAGCAGCAACGGCAGCCCCAGCACCAGCGGGGTGACGCGATTGAGGAACACCGAGCCGACCAGGATGCCCAGGAAGGGCAGTGCGGCGAGGGCCTTGATCATTGCCATGGCCAGACAGAAACGGTGGAGATAGCGCCCGGTTCCGGCTTGGGCCACATTACCGGCAAGGCAGCCCTATGGAGTGTCAACGCCATGGCCGGACGAATGATGCGCATCGGCATGTCAATACGCGGCATCGGCTATCATCCCGCCGCCTGGCGCCATCCCGACGTGCCGGCCGATGGCACACTGCGCATCGAGCATTACGTGCGCAACGTGCAAACCGCCGAACGCGGCAAATGCGACATGATTTTCTTCGCCGACGGCATCGGCATCCGCGAGCGTGATGCGCCGCGTGGCTCGCTGGCACGCTCGGGCTACGAGATTGTCGAGATGGAGCCTATGACATTGCTGCCGGCACTGGCCATGGTGACGCAGCACATCGGCCTGGTGACGACGGCCTCCACCACGTACAACGAGCCGTATCACGTGGCCCGCAAGTTCGCGACGCTGGACCTGATCAGCCACGGTCGTGCCGGCTGGAACATGGTTACCTCCTGGTCGGAGGCGGAGGCCAGGAACTTCAACCGCGAGGAACATCTCGACTATGACACGCGCTACGATCGCGCCGCTGAGTTCGTCGATGTGGTGCGCGGTCTGTGGGACAGTTGGGAGGATGGCGCATTTACCTTCGACAAACAGTCCGGGCAGTTCTTCGATGAAGCGAAGATGCATGTGCTGGATCACAAGGGCAAGTACTTCTCTGTACGCGGACCGTTGAACGTTGCCGGCATGCCGCAGGGGCACCCGGTTCTGGTGCAGGCGGGCGCGTCGGATCAAGGTCGGGAAATCGCCGCGGCGACCGCCGATGTGGTCTATGCGATTCACAGCACGTTCGAGATAGCGCGAGCCTACTATGCGGACGTCAAGCAGCGCATGGCAAAATACGGCCGCGAGCCGGACGATGTGAAGATCATGCCGGCGATCCGCCCGGTGGTCGGGCGCACCGCGGCGGAAGCACGCGCCAAGTTCGATCAGTTGCAGGCGCTGCTTGATCCGCTGGTCGGTCTTCAGCGCCTGCACAGCACGTTTGGCGATCTGTCCGGCTACCCCCTGGATGGACCGGTGCCGCTGGATGCGCTCGGTCCGCGTGAGATGCGCAGTGGCAGCGAGCAACTGCTGGCGCGCGTGCGTCGCGAAAAGCTGACGATCCGCCAGCTTTATCAGCAGGTCGCCGGCATGGGCGGCTTCTGCGTGATCGGCACCGCGGCTCAGGTGGCGGATGCGATGCAGGCATGGTTCGAGAACGGCGCGTGCGATGGCTTCAATATCACGCCGACACATCTGCCCGGCGGCTGCGATGATTTCGTCAATATGGTGACGCCGGAGCTCCAGCGGCGGGGACTGTTCCGCAGCGAGTACGAAGGCGCGACGCTGCGGGAGAATCTTGGACTGAAGCCGGCGGTGAATCGCTATACGCGCAAGAAAGTCGCGCGGGCAGCGGAATGATGCTGTGCGGTCGGTGGCCAACTCGCAATGACAAAGAACGCTCCTCGCAGTGCCAGGACGAGACCTCAGTGGCTTGACGCATCGCGCCGTCCGCCACACACCTTGCGGCTGCCAACGATATGAGCCCTGGGAGGCGGTCAATGCCAGCACAGCTGCGTGTCATCACGATCGAGGAACATTACCAGGATCCGGACGTGGTGCGGGCCTACGCACCCGAGGACGCCAAACAGCTTCCCGCCATTGCAGAGCGCCTGAACGATCTTACCGGTCTCCGCATCAAGGAAATGGACGAGGCGGGAATCGACATGCAGGTGCTGTCGCACGCCAATCCCGGCTTGCAGAAATTGAATGCCGAGAATGCGGTGCGTCTGGCGCGCGTCGCCAACGACCGGTTGGCGGCAACGGTGCGCGCGCATCCCACTCGGTTCGCCGCGTTCGCCGCCATTCCGACACCCGATCCCAAGGCAGCGGCCGATGAACTGGAACGCGCGGTGACGCAACTCGGCTTCAAAGGTGCGCTGATCAACGGCACGACCAACGGCGTGTTCTTCGACGACAAGCGGTTCTGGCCGATCTGCGAGCGTGCCGCGGCGTTGGATGTGCCGCTGTATCTGCATCCGACGATGCCGCAGCCGGCGGTGATCGAGGCGTATTACAAGGACTACGCGCAGGAGTGGCCGATGATCATGCGCGCGGCCTGGGGTTTCACCGTGGAGACCGCGACGCAGGGCGTGCGCATGGTGCTGTCAGGCGTGTTCGACGCCTATCCGAAGCTGAAGATCATCCTCGGTCACCTCGGTGAGGGACTGCCGTTCCTGGTGTGGCGCATCGACATGGGTTTCAAGCGCGAAGGTCCTGGTCGGCGTGCGTTCCGCGACATTTTCTGTGAGCATTTCTACATCACCACGAGCGGCTTCTTCTCTGACCCGGCGTTGCTGTGCTGCGTGCAGGAAAT
>DATKFJ010000143.1:0-11258 GCA_035511435.1 Acetobacteraceae bacterium
GACCGATTTCCCAAACCGCGCGTGATCGTGGTCTGCAAAATAGCCGAGGTGTTGCTGATGATCGGCGCCGCGGTGGCGTTCCTGACTGAGAGTGTTGCAGCGTTGCTGGCCGTGCTCGCGGGTCTTGGTGTGCAGGCCGCGCTGTTCGGCCCGGTGAAGTATGGTCTGCTGCCGGAACATCTGGCCGAGGATGAACTGGTTGCCGGGAACGGGGTGATCGAGGCGACGACGTTTCTGTCGATTGTTTGCGGTACCGTAGCTGGTGGAGCTCTCGTGCTGCTGCATCATGGTACTGCCGCGGTCAGCGCCGCGGGCATTGGGCTGGCGCTGCTGGGGGTGTTTGCCGCCGTCTGGATTCCCCCCGCGCCGGCTGCCGATCCTACGCTGCGGATCACAGCCAATCTGTTCGCCGAGAGTTGGCGCGTGGTGCGTCAGGCCTCGGCGATTCGTCCGATCTGGCTTTGCATTCTCGGGCTGTCCTGGTTCTGGACCGTGGGCGCCACGCTGATGACCGAGTTCCCGGTGGTGGCGCGCGATACGCTGCATTCCGACGGCAGCGTGCTGACGTTGCTGCTGTCGGTGTTCGCCATCGGCGTCGGTGTCGGTTCATTGCAATGCGCGCGCTTGCTGAAAGGCGACGTTTCGCCGCGACTGGTGCCGTTTGCCGCAGTTGGCATCTCGGTGTTTTGCTGGGATTTCGCGGCTTCGGCCAGCGCCGCGGGAGGTCTGGCCAATGCGGCTGCCGCGCTGTCTTCGTTCGCCGGCTGGCGGATGATTGCGGATCTGTTCCTGTTGGCCGCGTGCGGCGGGGTGTTTTCGGTGCCGCTTTACGCCATCATCCAGGATGCGGCGGCGGCCTCCGAGCGTTCGCGCATGATCGGCGCAAACAACATCATGAACGCGCTGTTCATGGTGGCTGGCGCGGGCGCCGCTGCCGCGTTTGCCACAGGGGGCATCGGTGCACCTGGCGTCCTGCGCATCACTGCCGTCGCCAATCTTCTTGTCGCTGTCTGGATCGCCCTGATCCTGACGCGCGGGGTTCGCGGTGGGGGAGCAGGATATGGTGGACGTTCCACGGGAGCGCTGGGTGCTGTCCGCGGCGTGCGTGCCGCTGCCGGCGGGCGGGACGCTGGTTTATCCGGCGGTGGCGGTGGCGGCGCGGTCCGCACGGTTGCGGGTGACAAGGGCGGCGTAGGGGATCGCGTGTGACGCAAGGCAGCCGGCCCGGTCTGGCGTGGCCCGGTCTGGCGTGGGGCGGCGCGGCGTGGCCCGGTCTGGCGTGGGGCGGCGCGGCGTGCTGAATTGCGGCGAAGCCAGGGAGCGAGAAATTTGATGGACGGAACGGTCAAGCCGGCGGCCAAGGGCAAGGGTCTGGCCAAATCTCCTGGCGCATTGGCGGGGCTGAAAGTGGTGGACCTGACGCGCGTACTCGGCGGCCCTTACTGCACGATGATCCTGTCGGATCACGGCGCTGATGTAATCAAGGTCGAACCGCCGCAGGGCGACGAGGTGCGCGACTGGGGACCTCCGTTTCATGAGGACGATGCCAGCTACTTCATCGGCATCAACCGCAACAAGCGCGCCATCGCGCTGGACATCGGCAAGCCGGACGGCAAGCATGTGCTGCTGCGCCTGCTGGAAGGTGCCGATCTCCTGATCGAGAACTTCAAGCCTGGCACGATGGAAAAATGGGGCATCGGCTACGACGATCTGTCGCTGCGGTTTCCGCGTTTGATCCATTGCCGGATCTCCGGCTTCGGTCCGGATGGGCCGCTGGGTGGATTGCCCGGCTACGATGCGATCCTGCAGGCGATGACCGGCCTGATGAGCGTCAACGGCGATGCGACGACCGGGCCGCAGCGACTTGGCACTGCCATCGTCGATATGGGCACTGGGCTGTATTCGACGATCGGGATCCTGATGGCGCTGCATGAACGCGAGCGTTCGGGCCATGGCCAGTACCTCGACATGACGCTGTACGATTGCGGCATGGCGTTGCTGCATCCGCAGGCGGCGAACTTCTTCCTGAACGGGAAGCGGCCGTCCGGTACTGGCAATCCACATCCCAATCTTGTGCCGTATGACAAGTTCCCCACCAGGACATGCGACATCTTCATTGCCAGCGGCAACAACGGCCAGTTCCGCAAGCTTGCGGAAATCATCGGCCGGCCGGAACTGGCGGATGATCCGCGGTTTGCCGACAACGGCAAGCGCAACATCAATCGCGTCGCGTTGACCGAGGCATTGGCGGCGGCATTTGCCGAGCATGACGGCAATGAACTGGCGCTGCGGCTGATCCGCGGCGGCGTTCCAGCCGGGCCGGTGCTGCCGGTGGATGAAGCGACTGCCGCGCCGCACACCGCGCACCGGGAGATGGTGACGGAGCTTGATTGGTACCGCGGCATCGGCACGCCGATCAAACTGTCGCGCACGCCGGGTGGCACGCGTCGGCCGCCGCCGAAATTCGCACAGGATGGCGCCGACGTGCTGGCGCAGCACGGCTATAGCGCGAACGAGATCGCGGCGCTGGAGCGGGACGGCGTGCTGCACACCACGCGCCGAAGATAGCGGCGCAAGGGCCACTCGCGGACGAGAACGATCGATGCCCTCAACCGCCTTGCCGGCGCGCGAGATGCTGAAGCTGCCCGGCGAGACGACGATCGCCTGGGCGGTGTTCGATGCGGCGTGGTATCTGGCCACGTATCCCGACGTGCGCGCCGAGTTGGGCGATGCCGATGCAGCGACGGTACTCGGCTGCTATCTGGATCGCGGCCAGGCGCGGGGCGATTCGCCGACTATTCATTTCGACGAAGCATGGCACCTGAAAACCCACGCGGGCGCTGCGTCGGCGGTGCGTGAAGGCCATGCGCTGTCTGGCTTCGATACCTATTGCCGCGCCGGATTTCGCCATCGCTCGCCGCACTGGTTGTTCAACGAGATGTTGTACCGCCAGCTGCATCCAGATTTGCGCAACGAGGTGCCGGAGGCGGACGGCAACGTCAATGGGTATGACCACTATCTGAAGCATGGCAGCCGGGAGGGTCGGATCGGGCATCTGTTGTTCGATTCCGCGGTGTATCTCGCACAGCTTGATCAGGCCGAACGCCAGGCAGCGGCGGCTGGACCGTTTTCGCACTATCTGCGACGCATCGCCGCGCGCAGGCCGGAGATCCGGACGTCGCTGTATTTCGATCCGGTCTGGTACCTGCAGCAGTACCCCGCTGTTGCGAAGGCGATCGAGCAAGGCGAATGGCAATGCTCACTCCACCACTATCTCTGCAACGACACACCCTCGGCATTCGATCCGATACCGGAATTTTCGGAGACATACTACCTGACGCGCTATCCGGATATCGCGGCGGCGGTGGAGGCGAAGGAGCGGCGTAACGGCTACGATCATTTCCTCAGCCATGGGGTGCTGGAACAGCGTTCGCCGAACCGGTGGATCGATCTGCAGTACTACCTGACCACGCATGCCTCGGTGCGTGCCGATCTTGAGCAGGGCCGGGCGCGCGACGCGTGGGCGCATTATCTGGCGATCGGCCGAGCCATGGGACTGCAACCGGCGCTGCCGCCCGAGGAACAGATTACCGAACAACAGGCGAATGCCTTGTTCCGCCGCAAGGCAGACAACCTGCTGCCGACGGTGGGACGCGTGCCGCTCGACTTTACCTGCACCGGCATGGCTTCGGTCAGCGTCATCCTGGTCTTGCACGACCGGTTTCCACAAACACTGATGGTGCTGGCGGCGCTTCGCGCACAGTACGCCGGCGACATCGAACTGGTGCTGATCGATACCGGGTCCGGCGATGAGACGCGACATATCGGCCGCTATGTGCATGGCGCCAGGGTGATGCACTTCGACGCCGATATTGGCTATGTCCGTGCTTGCAACGCCGCGCTTCATTGCGCGACCGCGGATGCGGTGCTGTTCCTGGACAACGCGATCGAGCTCGCGCCGGGAGCGATCGCGGCGGCGCTGCATCGGCTTGCCTCGGACGCGCGTATCGGCGTGGTGGGCGGCAAGATCGTCCGGGCGCACGGCGGATTGCAGGAGGCTGGCCGGATCATCTGGCGGGACGGGAGTACGGTGGGCTATCTGGAAGGCGCCTCGCCACTCGCGCCGGAAGCGAATTTCGTCCGCGACGTGGATTACTGCTCCAGCGAGTTCCTGCTGGTTCGCGGCGCGTTGCTGCGCCAGCTTGAGGACTTCGACGATGCGCTGGCAGCGGGTGGCTACGAAGATGCCGATCTCTGCGTGCGTATTGCCGAAGCACGCCATCGGATAGTGTACGATCCGGGAGTCGTGGTCTATCGGCACGGCGATGGACGCGCCGGCAGTGGTCCCGGCAAGGAAACTGCGATCGATGGTTCGCGGCAGGCGTTCTTCCGGAAGCACATCAACCATCTGCGGTTTCGCTACATTGCCGATGGCCGGGTCCAGGTGTTCGCCCGCGCCACCGATACCGGCAAACGCGTGTTGTTCATCGATGATACGATCCCGCTGCGCATGCTCGGCTCGGGGTTTGTGCGGTCCAACGACATCCTGCATGTGATGGCGTCGCTTGGCTTCCGCATCACCGTATATCCGGTCAACTCATCCCGCTTCGGACTGGCGAGCATCTACGCCGACATGCCGGATACCGCGGAGGTGATGCACGACCGCGGGTTAGACGGCCTGGCGGATTTTCTGTTGGCGCGGCAGAGCTATTATGACGCCATCTGGATCGCACGCACGCACAATCTGGATCGGATCAGGCCGATACTGGAGCGCACGACAACCGGCAGCGGCAGGCCGCCGCGCGTCGTGCTGGATACCGAGGCGATCGCCAGCATACGCGAAGCCGAGCGTGCCACGGTATCGGGCGACGCTCCGGAGGACCTCGATGCGGCGATCATGCGGGAATTCGCTAACGCGCATTTCTGTCAGAGCATCATCGCGGTCAGTCCGGATGAGGCGCAGAAGCTGAGGGACCTGGGGTTTTCCGATGTCGCGGTGATTGGTCATCTGCGCGAGGCTCGACCTACGCCGCGCGGTTTCGCCGAGCGGGCCGGGCTGCTGTTTGTCGGTGCGATCCATCAGGTGGACAGTCCGAATTACGATGGCCTGATGTGGTTTGTTCGGGAGGTGCTGCCTCTGATCGAACAGGAGCTTGGGTGGGAGACGCGGCTGACTGTGGCGGGTTATATCGGCCCAGAGGTTTCGCTGGAGCAGTTGCGCGAGCATCCGCGCATTACGCTGCGAGGGACTGTATCGGACCTCGAAGCATTGTATGACGCCGGTCGGATTTTCGTTGCGCCTACGCGCTATGCGGCAGGCGTGCCTTATAAGGTTCACCAGGCGGCCTCATGCGGGATCCCCGTGGTGGCGACGGAGTTGCTGCGGCGACAGCTTGGCTGGATTGGTGGGCGCGATCTGGTGGCGGTCGATGCTGGCGATCCGGCGGCTTTCGCGCACGCTGTTGTGCGGTTGTACCGGGATGCGGGGTTGTGGCAGACGCTGCGGGACAATGCCTTGGAGCGGGTTCGTACGGAAAACGGTCGGGCATTGTATGAGGCAGGTATTCGACGAGCGCTGGGGGATTGAGCCCTGGGGGTTGAGCCCTGGGGGGCGCGGCGAAATTTTGGCGGCCGACGTGATCGCGCGCGCACCTCCCCGCCTCCTTCCACAGGGGGAGAGAAAAGTGCGTTCGTTTCTTAGCCGGCATGTTTAGTAGAATTCCGGTATTACGTAGCAACGACCAAAGTGAAAGCGGGATCTGGCGCGGCGAAGGTTGGCGAGATCGGTCGCCATACCGTCACGTTCCCGTCATGGCACGAGACCGGTATAGAAAAGCCAGCGGTGACAGGTCACACTCATTCGCAAAGGACAAGGCGAATGAGGGATAGGAGCGCAAATTGGCATAAATTGGCCAACGAGGCTCGCGCAATCGCCGCCGGCATGACGGACCGCGCCTCACGGCAAACGTTGCTGGATATCGCGGCGGGTTATGAGCGGCTGGCACGGCATGCCGCTGTAATGTCCGGCACAGAAATACCGACCGGTAAAGACGAGACCAGCGCGGACTGACGTGCTTTGCCATGCCGGATTTGGTATGGAATCAGCGGCGCGGAGGCTCGTATCTTGTGGTGATCGTTACGACATAATACCGTAATATTCTCCGCTACGGCCTCGCGGCAGCGTGTGGCACTCATTCGTGATCGGAACGGACAGCCCGTGGAAGCGAATTGTGGAGATTCCATGGCGAGAACCGTCTTAATGTCGGCCAAAGAAAAATCACTCACAAATCAGCGCCAGCCGGCCCGTCGGAGCACCATGAAGGTACTGTTCGCGACTAGCGAGTTCGCCGATTTTGCGAAGGCCGGCGGACTTGGAGACGTATCAGCAGGCCTCCCTCGCGCATTAAAGCTTCGTGGCGTGGATGTACGCGTGCTGATGCCGGCGTACCCGGAGGTGCTCGCCAAGGCCAGTGACATAACAATCGTTGCGCATCTGCCTGGCTGCGGCGGGATCGATCCCTGCTGCATCGGTGAAGCGCGCACGGTGGACGGCCTGGTCCTGTACCTGGTGTTGGAGCCGTCGCTTTATCAACGCACCGGGACCCCTTACGCCGCGCCCGAGGGGATTGACTGGCCGGACAACGATGTCCGCTTTGCGCGGCTGTCGCTGGCGGCGGCGGACATTGCCTGCGGCCGCGCCGGCATGAACTGGCAGCCGGACGTGCTGCACGTCAATGATTGGCCAGGCGGATTGGCGCCCGCCTACCTGCGCTGGCGCGGCGTCCACGTGCCAACGATCCTGACCATCCACAACATCGCCTACCAGGGGGTGTTCGACCAGGATCGCATGAAGCTGCTGGGCATTCCCGACTACGCGTTCCACATCAACGGCGTCGAGTTCCACAACCGGGTCTCGTTCATGAAGGCCGGGCTGTTCTATGCGGACCACGTGTCGACGGTCAGCCCGACGTATGCGCGTGAGATCACCACGGAAA
Source organism: Acetobacteraceae bacterium (assembly GCA_035511435.1). GTDB lineage: Bacteria > Pseudomonadota > Alphaproteobacteria > Acetobacterales > Acetobacteraceae > JAMXLO01. Next base: position 6,996 of record DATKFJ010000143.1, read on the forward strand.
AATTCGGTGCCGGGCTGCACGGGTTGACCAGCGGGATCGCGGCAGAGGGCCGCCTGTCGGGTATCGTCAACGGGATCGACGAAAGTTGGGATCCGAGCCGCGATCCGCATCTGCCACATCATTTCGAGGCGGAAGACCTGTCAGGCAAGCAGCACATTGCCGACCTGGTGCGCACCGGCCTGTGCCTGACGGCGTCCGACGGGCCGCTGTTCGGCGTGGTTTCCCGGCTGGTGCACCAGAAGGGGCTGGACATCATTGCCGACACCGCCCGGGACATCGTTCGCGAGGGTGGGCAGATCGCGATCCTGGGGCTGGGCGATCCGGAGACCGAGCATATGCTGAGCCTGTTGGCGCGCAGCCATCGCGACAATATCGGGTTGCTGGTCGGCTACAACGAGCCGATGGCGCGGCGGATCGTGGCGGCGAGCGATTTCTGCCTGATGCCGTCGCGGTTCGAGCCTTGCGGGCTGACCCAGATGCAGGCGCAGCGTTACGGTTCGCTGCCGATCGCGCACGCGACCGGTGGACTGGCCGACACGATCGACGATGGCGAGACGGGCTTCCTGTTTTCCGATCTGACGGGCGAGGGCCTGTTCTCGGCTTGCCAACGCGCGTTCGACGCGTTTGACGATGCCGACGTGCTGGGTGAGATGCGGCAGGCTGCCATGGCGCGCAGCTTCCATTGGTCGGGCGCGGCGGCGGAATACGAAGCACTGTATCGGCACCTGTTGGGCCGGTCGGCTCCGCGCCCGGTCGCGCGCACGACAAAGCCTCGGCTGTCGGCGCGACGCGATGCGGCGGAGTTGCAAGTGGCGGCATAACGGGCCTGCCGGTCCGGTCATTTCCAGGTTAGCATCCCCCCGACATTGGGGAGGAAATGGCCATGAGCACGACGACGCAGCCTGCCGCGAGCAGTCCTTATCTGGCGGTCCGCGATGACTGGTTGGCGCGGCGGACCGAGCCGATCCTGGAGCCTGCGCTGCCGATCGTCGACCCGCACCATCATCTGTGGGAGCGGCCGGGCTGGCGCTACATGCTGGACGATCTGCTGGCCGACACCAACAGCGGGCACAACATTGTTGCCACCGTGTTCGTGCAGTGCCGGTCTATGCATCGCGCCGGGGGGCCGGAAGAGATGCGGCCGGTTGGCGAGACCGAATTCGTCAACGGTGTGGCGGCGATGAGTGCATCCGGCGGATACGGCAAGACCAAGGTCTGTGCCGGCATTGTCGGGCACGCGGATTTGCAGCTGGGCTCGCGGGTACAGGCGGTGCTGGAGGCGCATATCCGCGCCGGCGGCGGACGGTTCCGTGGCATCCGCCACATCACCGCGTTCGATGCCGACAAGACGCTGATGAACCCGGCGTATGCGCCGCCACCCGGGCTGCTGGCCGATGCGACCTTCCGCGAGGGTTTTTCCCGGCTGGCACCGCTGAACCTGACGTTCGATGCGTGGCTGTATCATCCGCAGATCGATGAACTGACCGCACTGGCGCAGGCGTTTCCCGATACGCGCATTGTGCTGAACCATGTTGGTGGGCCGTTGGCGATCGGCGTGTACGCGGGAAAGCGCGATGAGGTTTTTGCGAAGTGGTCGGCGTCGGTGCGCGCATTGGCGAAGTGCCCGAACGTGTTCGTCAAGCTGGGCGGCATGGCGATGCGGATCAACGGTTTCGACTTCCATGAGAAGGCCGATCCGCCGGCGTCGGAGACGCTGGCCGCGGCGTGGCGGCCTTATGTCGAGACCTGCATCGAGGCGTTCGGTGCGTCGCGTGGCATGTTCGAAAGCAACTTCCCGGTGGACAAGGGTTCGTATGCCTACGCGCCGTTCTGGAATGCATGCAAGATCCTGGCGCGCGGGGCGGGTGCGGCGGAGAAGACCGATCTGTTCAGCGCTACCGCCGCGCGATTCTACCGGCTGGAGATCTGATGATGCAGAGCCTGAAGATCGGCGCGGATACCAGCATGCTGATCCTACCGATCCATTTTCCGTCGCCGACCGTGGGGCGCGTGACCGCCGATGGCGAGCGGTTCCGCTATATGTTCGTGCGTTGATTGACGCCGTCGTGCGCGGTTCATTGGTGTCGCGGCAGCGCTTGGCCCGAGGCGGGTGAGGATGAGCGGCGTGGGGGCCCAGCTTCCCTCAAGGGGGGATGATGTTGGCGCGAAGGGTGGCAGCGGCGCTGGCTACGCCTCGCGCGCTCAGTACGATTTCGGCAAGTCCAGCACGCGTTCGGCGAGGTAGCTCAGGATAAGGTGCGGGCTGACCGGCGCGATGCGTGGGATCAGCGATTCACGCAGGTAGCGTTCGACGTGATACTCCTGCGCGTAGCCCATTCCGCCATGCGTCATCACCGCCTGTTCGGCGGCGCGGTAGCCTGCTTCGCCGGCGAGATACTTCGCGGCATTGGCTTCACCGCCGCAGGGTTGGCGCTGGTCGTATAGCCACGCTGCCTTCATCACCATCAGGTTGGCTGCCTCCAGTTCCGCCCAGCACTTCGCCAGGGGATGCTGGATCGCCTGGTTCTGGCCAATCGGCCGGCCGAACACGACGCGCTCGCGGGCATAGCGCGTGGCCTTGGCGATGGCGGCTCGGCCGATGCCGATCGCCTCGGCGGCAACCAGGATACGTTCCGGGTTCAGGCCGTGCAGCAGGGTGCGGAACCCCTCGCCTTCCTCGCCGATGCGGTCCTGCTCGGGCACTTCCATGTCCTCGAAGAACACCATGTTCGAGTCGACGGCGTGGCGGCCCATCTTGTGGATCAGCCGCACGTCCGCATGCGCGCGATCCAGCGTGGTGTAGAACAGCGTCAAGCCATGGCTGCGGCGCTTCACCTGATCGAGCGGCGTGGTGCGCGCCAGCAGCAGTATCTTGTTGGCGACCTGCGCGGTGGAGGTCCAGATCTTGGTGCCGTTGATCACGTAGCGATCGCCGCGGCGATCGGCACGCGTGGTGATCTGGGTGGTGTTGAGGCCGGCGTTGGGCTCCGTGACGCCAAAGCACGCCTTGTCCTGGCCGGCGATGACCGGGGGCAGCATGCGGCGCTGCTGTGCGTCGGTGCCGAACACCACCACCGGGTTCAGGCCGAAGATGTTGAGGTGGATGGCCGATGCGCCGGACATGCAGGCACCGGACTCGGCGACCGCCTGCATCAGTATCGCGGCTTCCGTGATGCCGAGACCGGCCCCGCCATATGCTTCCGGCATGGCGATGCCGAGCCAGTTGCCGTCTGCCATGGCGGCGAAGAAGGCATCGGGGAAGGTCGCCGTCCGGTCACGCTCCAGCCAGTACGCATCGTCGAAGCGGGCGCAGATCTTCAGCACCTCTTCGCGGATCTGCTGCTGTTCTGCGGTGAGGGCGAAGTCCATGGGCGGGCCTTTCAGACGCGGGCTTGGTGGACCATATTTGTCCCACGCAACAGCCGGCGCTGAATACCCCCGAGAGTGTCCTTACGCATTTGCGCTGGCGATGCGTTCCGATTTTTGGCCGGAGTGATCATGTATAGCCAGGCGCTGAATACTCAAGAGACCGTGGCCGACACCGGCGAGGAAGCCGACCGCTTCCAGGCGCGCATCGACGCGGAGGAGCGGATCGAACCGAATGATTCGATGCCGGAGGCGTATCGCCGCACGCTGGTTCGGCAGATCAGTCAGCATGCGCATTCGGAAATTGTCGGCATGCTGCCGGAGGGGAATTGGATCACGCGCGCGCCGACGTTGCGGCGAAAAGCGGCGCTGCTGGCGAAGGTGCAGGATGAGGGCGGGCACGGGCTCTACCTGTACGCGGCGGCGGAGACGTTGGGCATCACCCGCGAGGAACTGGTGGAGCAACTGCTGACCGGGCGGGCGAAGTACTCGTCGATCTTCAACTATCCGACGTCGAGCTGGGCGGACATCGGCGCGGTCGGCTGGCTGGTGGATGGCGCGGCAATCATGAACCAGATCCCGCTGTGTCGCTGCTCTTACGGACCGTATGCGCGGGCTATGATCCGCATCTGCAAGGAGGAAAGTTTCCACCAGCGCCAGGGCTTCGAGATCATGACGACGCTGGCGCGTGGTTCCGAAGAGCAGCGCGCGATGGCGCAGGATGCGCTGAATCGCTGGTGGTGGCCGAGTTTGATGATGTTCGGGCCGCCGGATACGCAGTCGCAGCATTCGGATGCGTCGATGCGGTGGAAGATCAAGCGTTTCACCAATGACGCACTGCGCCAGAAGTTCGTCGATGCCACGGTGCCGCAGGGACACCACATCGGGCTGACGTTT
>DATKFJ010000144.1:0-18179 GCA_035511435.1 Acetobacteraceae bacterium
GGCGCAGAATGCTGCTGAGTACATAAGCCGCGGTACCACGCACCTCATGGGCCGCCACACTGTCGCCTTCCATCAGCACCGGCTTGGCAAATTCGACGAACCAATCGCAGAATGTATCCCAGGTGAAGCGATAGCAGGCCGCCGCATAGTCATCGAAGCGATACGCCTCGAGTGCCGCGCTGGCGTCCTCGATCGCGTGGTTCATCGCATCCAATATCCAGCGTGTCAGCGGCAGGCTCGCATGCGCCGGATCGAACGATGCATCCGGCCGAATGCCGTTCATCTCGCAAAACCGCGCGGCATTCCACAGCTTGGTGACGAACCGCCGATAACTTTCGACGCGCGCGGCACCGAGCTTCACGTCGCGGCCCGGTCCGGTCAGCGCACAGATGGTGAAGCGCAGCGCATCGGCGCCATAGCGATCGATCAGTTCCAGCGGATCGATGATGTTGCCTTTCGACTTCGACATCTTCTGGCCGCGCTCGTCGCGCACCAGACCATGGATATAGACCGTGCGAAACGGCACCTCACCCATGAAGTGGATGCCCTGCATCATCATCCGCGCGACCCAGAAAAAGATGATGTCGAAGCCGGTGACCAGCACATCGCCCGGATAATACCGAGCCAGCTCCTGGGTGTTTTCCGGCCACCCCAGTGTGGAAAACGGCCACAGCCCCGAGCTGAACCAGGTGTCCAGCACGTCCTCGTCCTGCGTCAGTGTTTCGCCGCCGCGACCGTAATGCGCATCCGCCGCGACCTGCGCCTCGGCCGCGGTATACGCCACGAACACCGCGCCATCGGGGCCGTACCAGGCCGGGATGCGATGCCCCCACCAGAGCTGGCGCGAGATGCACCACGGCTGAATATCCCGCATCCACGCGAAGAACGTGTTCTCCCACTGCTGCGGAACGAACACCGTCTTGCCGGTTTCCACGGCCTCGATCGCCGGCTTCGCCAGCACCGCGGCGTTGCAGTACCACTGCGTCGTCAGCAGCGGTTCGATCGGCACGCCGCCGCGATCGCTGTGCGGCACCTGGTGGGTGTGGGGCTCGGTCTTTTCCAGCAACTCCAGCCGTTCTAGTTCCGCCACGATCGCCTTGCGCGCCGCATTCCGATCCATCCCGTCCAGCGAGCGAACGAATGCGGGATCCGCGACGCCCTGCACCGGCGTCAGCACATCGGCGATCTCGGCCAGCGCGACGCGCGCCTGGCGATCGAGGATCGACGGCATCGGCAGCGAATGTCGCTGGCCCACGGCGAAATCGTTGAAGTCGTGCGCCGGTGTGATCTTCACCGCGCCGGTGCCCTTCTCCGGGTCCGAGTAGTCATCCGCCACGATCGGCAATCGCCGCCCCACCAGCGGCAGGATGGCAAACCTGCCGACGAGGTCGGTATACCGCGCGTCGTCCGGATGCACCGCGACGGCGGTGTCGCCCAGCATGGTCTCCGGCCGCGTCGTCGCCACCGTGATGAACCGGCCAGCCTCGCCTTCGATCGGATAACGGATGTGCCACAGCGATCCTTTCACCTCGAGGCTCTCTACCTCCAGGTCGGAGATCGCGGTCTGCAACTTCGGGTCCCAGTTCACCAGGCGTCGGTCGCGATAGATCAGACCCTGGCGATACAGCGTGACGAACACTTCGCGCACCGCCGTGGACAGCCCGTCGTCCATGGTGAAGCGTTCGCGCGGCCAATCCAGCGAGGCGCCGAGCCGGCGCAACTGGCGGGTGATGGTGCCGCCGGATTCCGCCTTCCATTGCCACACGCGTTCGATGAACCTGTCGCGTCCGATGTCGCGGCGATCGACGCCCTGCTCCGCCAGCAGCCGTTCCACCACCATCTGCGTCGCAATCCCGGCATGGTCGGTGCCCGGCTGCCACAACACGTCGCGTCCCTGCATGCGACGCCAGCGGATCAGCGTGTCCTGTACGGTGAAGGTCAGCGCATGGCCCATGTGCAGGCTGCCGGTAACGTTCGGCGGCGGGATCATGATGGTGAAGGGCCGCGCATTGGAGTTCGGGTCCGCGGCGAACGCCCCTGTACGCTCCCAGCCTTCGTACAGGCGGGGCTCGATCTCCGATGGCGTATAGGTCTTGTCCAGCATTACACGGCCTTGGTTGGCGGCCCCACGCGGATGCCGCACGAGGCCGGCTATGGCAAATCAGCTCAGGGTACGGCGCGACCCACCACACGCTCGATCTCGGCGCGGACCAGACGCTCGACCATCGGCGGCAGGTTGATATCCAGCCAGGCCTTCAGCAGCGGCCGCAGTTCCTCGCGCACGACATCTTCGATGGTGGGCCCACCGCTGTGAACCCGCAGGGTGCGTTCTGCAGCCAGCGTGCGCATCAGGCTGCCAAGCGAGGATGCCGCGGCGGCCGCAGCCTCTGGCGCCACCAAGTTCGACGTTGCCATGTCCATCGACCGTGGCGCGATTGGCGCTGGCAGCGGCGACGGTTGCGCCGTTTCTATTGGCGGGGGATCAAAAACGGCACGCGTCGGCTCGGGCACCATCATCGCGGCATCCAGCACAAGAACGTCATCGCCTCCCGTCTCGTTGGGCACATGTGTCTCGTTGGGCGCATGGGCTGGCTCGCCGGTCGGCGACGCCGGCGGATTGGCGCCACTCGCGGGTGTTTCATCCTCGCTCAGGATACGCCGTATCGACGCCAGGATGTCCTCCATCGACGGATCCCCGCCAGCCGCTTCCGGCGTCGGTATGTTGGCAGTGCCAGCGGTTGATCCGGGTGGTGTCTGCGATGCGCTCATGGTGTTCGCCGCCGCGTTCTGTTGCCGCCAGCCTTCAGCGTCCCGGTTGGCCGGTGGCATAATCGCCCAGGCCAGCCCACTTGTCCTTGACCGCGTTGTAATACGCGGTCTCGTCGTACAATGGCACTGGCAAGTGCAGATCATGCGCGGTCAGCCGGCCGAGTGCCGCGGCCACTCCGTAGGATGCGGTGACAAGCTGTGCCAGATTCTGCACCAGAGTGACGCGTGAGTTCAGCAAGGCCTGCTGCGCGTTCAGCACGTCGAGGGTGGTGCGGCTGCCGACGATGGCCTCACGCTCGGTGCCTTCCAGGGCGACCTGGTTGGCATTGATCTGCTCACGCGTACTGGCGGCCGCTGCCTTGGCCGCAACCAGCGTCTCCCACGCCTGCACTGCGTTCTGTACCGCCGTGCGGCGTGCATCATCCACCAGCTTCCTGGCTTGCTGCTCGCTCTGCTTCGCCTGGCGTACCGCGGAATACTCCGCGCCGCCCTGGTAGATCGGCACCGAAAGCTGCAGCACGGCCTGGTAGCCATTGAGTTGATCGCTGCGCGCCGCGGCGTTGTTCGACTGGAGAGCCTGGCCTTGAAAGCTGACCTGCGGCAAGAGCTGTGAGAATGCTACGTCCACCGCGTCCTTGTCGGCTGCATCAGTGAACAAGGCGTTGACCACCGTGGGGTTGTTGTTCGCCGCCAGCGCTGTCGCAGCTTGCTCATTCACCACCGGCAGGGCCAGCGGCTGCGGCTCGACAAGATCGCCGGGCGGCAGATAACCGATTACCTGCTGATACGTGCCGCGCGCGGTCTGCAGATTGCCTTCGGCAGTCTGGCGTTGCGCAGTCGCACCGGCCAACGCCGCTTCGGCCTGTGCCACATCGGTGCGCGTTATCTCGCCGACCCGGAAGCGGTCGTTGGTCGCCTGGAGTTGCTTAGCCAAGACCTGCTCATTGTTGATGTTCAGTCCCAGAAGCTGCTGCGACTGGATGACGCCGACATACGCATTCACCACGTTGGTGAAGCTGGTCTGCTCCTGGGCAATCAGGTTGGCACGTTCCGCCATCACCTGATTCTTGGCGCGGTTGACATTGGCCTGAACCTTGCCCCCGGTATACAGCGGCTGCGTCAGCGTGGCCTGCGCGGTGCCGATCAGTCGGTCGGTCCGCGCATTCAGGAATCCGCCGGAAACCCCTGAAAACTGACGGCTCATGCCGTCGCCATAACCGGCGGTTCCCGCCATAATCACGGTCGGCCGCCAACCGGCCAGAGCCTGTGGCACATTCTCGTCGGTGGCCCGCAACTTGGCCCGTTCGGCCTGCAGCGCGGGCTGGTTGGCATAGGTCGCCGCCAGCGCCTCGGCCAGCGTGTGCGGCACGCCGGCCTGCGATGTGGCCATCAATGGCGGGGCGACAGGCTTTGTCACTACCGGTGTCGGCTGGGCCACGGTCGCGCGCCTGGCATGAGATGGTGCCGGACCGGGGGAGTTCTGTCCCAGCGCGGGCGCGGCTGCCAGGATCATGCCGAGACCGATAACCAAACCGTGGCGTACAACCATATCTGCTCCCTGCCTTCGGTACACGGTGCAACTCACCGTGTCCGGGGCCGCCTGATCACCGCGTCATTTGCCACAGTGGGCAACCTGACGCCAAGACTTTGCTGCGCGGCGCGAGGATGGATCGCGGCGCTGCGAGCGTGCGAGGATCGCGATGCTGTGAGCGCGCAAGGATCGCGATGCCGCGCGGCTGTTCAGAACACGAAGCCAGCGGGCGGCGCGAGGCTCGGAATTAGCGGCGTGGCGCAGTCGAACATCGGCTGCGTGCGCAAGCCAGCGACGGTAGCCTCGGCCAAAACCGCCTGCCCGCGGGTTTCGGGATTGCTGCACACGGTAACCAGCCGTCCGGTTTCCTTGTGCAACTGATCGGCGATCGCCGGCGGAACCTTGCGTACGGCACCCTCGATGAGGATCACGTCGTACGGGGCGCCCGGTGGCCAGCCCGCCGCGAGCGGCCCGGAGACCAGGCTCACGCCAGGCGCCCACTCGGCCAGGATGGACCGTGCAATCGCGAGCAACGGCGCGGACTCTTCCAGAGCGGTCACCCGGGCACCGCAGGCCGCCAGCACCGCGGCGGCGTAGCCTGTGCCGGCGCCAACCACCAGGGTTCGCTCACCGACGGCGACGGCGGTCAACTGCAGCAACCTGGCGATGACCATGGGCTCGATAAGCACCCTGCCGGCGCCCAGTGGTACATCCGCGTCCGCATAGGCCAGGGCAGCCAGGTCGTCTGGTATAAAGCGTTCGCGCGGCAAATGGCGCATCGCGGCGAGGATTCGTGGGTCCGTCACCTTATTGGGACGCACCTGGCTATCGACCATGTGGTTGCGGGGATCGGCGAATGCCTGGGAGGCACGGTCCATTTCGGCCTCGTCGTGATGGGGACGATGCCGCTTATAGCGGCGAGCGGGCCACGACGCCAAGCCGACGCCGACCGAACCGCACGAGTCTACCAGCCTATTTGATGCGGGCTTGACCGAGCGAAGCAGTGCACCCGATATACCACCGCTTCACCCGGGGTCCGGTGGCAGAGTGGTGATGCAGCGGACTGCAAATCCGCGTATGCCGGTTCGATTCCGGCCCGGACCTCCAGACCCCTCACAACAAGGCGATCGCGCGGTTTTCCGTCATGGCCCGTGTGCGGACCCGATTCGGGGCTCAGTCCCGGTTATTCGTCGTGACACGGCGGTGCAGCTTACCGCCGGCACAGGCCCGGTTTGCCAGGCTTGACGCACCGGCCGCTTCATCCAGGGCCGGAATGGACTTGCAGAAGTAGCTGCAAATGGGTCATTTAAGGTCTGCGTTGCGCCAGGTGGTGTGGCACATCGATCAGCCTCCTCGGAATTCGGTCGCCGATTGGGAACGGATTGGGCGGAGGGCGGTTTCCGTGCGGGAGCCGGGAGAGGGCCAGGCGAGCCAAAACGAGCGCGACCAGACGTGACTGGACGTGCCGCGCCTGTCTGTGGCTCTCTATAACGGCAGTTGAAATAGGAATTGGCGCGCCAGCCGGGGACAGATGGCCCAAGCGGTACAACTGGTCCTTGGGGATAGCGGCGCGTAGTGGTTGGAAGACGCACATGGTCGATACGCCGCAGGGTGGTTTCCCTCGACCGTCCAGCGAAATGATAGCTCGCCTGTTGCTGGAAAGCGCCAGACAGGATCCGGCGCTGCTAGGCCGGTCGCATCCTGCGAAGAACCAGGGCCTGGGTGGTGGCGGATCCCGCCTGCCGGTGAGCCGCGATTTCGAGCAACCGATGCAGTTGCTGGGCAACATCCCCCACAGTCTCCGTCATAATGACGTGGAGGTTGAGGACCTGGTGTTGATCGCGGTTGAATCGGCGCATCAGGCGCAGGACGCTGTTCGGGAAGCGCGCCAGGTGGCCGGGATGATGCGGCGCGGCGTGGCTTTTTCCGCTGGGCTTGGTGTTATCGGGCTCCTGGCGGCAATCGCGGCAATCGCCGACAACCAACTGCACTTCAGAGCCGGCGCGACCGCATCGCCGCCGGAGGTTGCCAGTCTGGCGGCTGCCCCGGCCGAGCCAACACCGACGGACGGGAACCACCAACTCCGCGTCGCGTCCGGCGTGACCGGGTCGTCGTCGGAGATTGCCAGCCTGGCGGCTGCCCCTGGCGAGCCAACGCAGATGGGTTCGGGCGCGACAGCTTCCGCGACAGCTTCATTGCCGCTTTCCCAGCAAACACAGCCTGGCAATGATGTCGCTGCAGGTCCCCTGATCGAAACGCCATCGCCGCCGCTGCAAGGCGCGGGCGTTGCCGACCTGCTGATACCGTCGGCGGCGGCGCAACCGACGGCGCGCGCAATCGTCCCACCGGTCTATCACGCGCCGCCTGCGAGTCACTCGGCGCCATGGCCCAATGGGCGACCCGTAGTACGCTCCTATGTGAGTGCTCCCACTCGGCCTGTGGTCGTTCCGCAGTTCTTTGTCGCCTTGCGTCGCGACTTCACTTCGCTGTTTCGGGGCTTCCCTCCGCACTCCTGATCGACCGATGGCATGACCGACACACCAGCCCATGACTGGCTGCGGCCGCGGCTGGATGAATTGGTCCAGCAGGCCCAGCAGGCGGGATTCGACCGGCAGACCGTTGTCGCGGTTCTCACCGACCTGATCACCTCACCACCGTTCAACGAGCCATCGACACCAGAGGATGCCCTTGCCTAGGGGGCCACGCGGAAGTCGGCGGATCGGTGTCGGGCCTGCTGTTCCTTGGTCTGTTTCGCACGGTTGCCACCGGCGGCTTGTCCTGGGTGCGTGACTGGCGCTCTGGCCGGCGGAGGTTTCTAACGCTGGCCGGCATGGCGTCGCTGACGGCCTGCGCGGCTGTACCCGATGTGAACGATTACCTCGGGCGCGAAGGCGCAGCGGAGCCCGTGGACGCGACCAGTGGCGATATTCTGCAACGTCATCTTGTTGTGCAGCAGGCGCTATCCGTTGGTTCGCTGATAGCAGGGAATCAGGTACGCCTGTTGCCGAGTGGCCGCGATGCGCAGCAGGCGATGTTTGATGCCATGCACCAGGCGCGCGATCACATCAATCTGGAATACTTCACCTTCGAAGACGTGCGGGTTGGCGATTGGCATCTGTCCGAACTGCTGATTGACAAGATGGGCGCCGGCGTCGCGGTGAACATCATCTATGATGCCTATGGTTCGCTGGACACCCCGGCGTCACTGTTCGAGGCGTTGCGCAAGGCAGGTGCTCGCGTCGTCGAGTTCAATCCGCTCAACCCGCTGGCAACTCTGACCGGGCATTCACCGAATGACCGTGATCACCGCAAGATCATGGTGGTGGATGGTCAGGTCGGTTTCGTTGGCGGCGTCAATCTCGCGCTGGTTTATGAGAATCCGCCGGCTGATGGTTTTCCTGTCGATGGCAACGCCGAGCACGCTTATTGGCGTGACAGTGCAGCGGAAATTCGTGGCCCCGCGGTGACGGACCTCCAGCGATTGTTTTTCGACACATGGTCCAAACAGAAGGGCGACCTGGTGCTGCCGGTCCGCTATTTTCCGCAGCTCCCGCGACTGGGCGTGCAGACGGTGCGTATCATCGGTAGCGCACCCAGTGACGATCGCCCACTGTATTACCTGTCGCTCGAAAGTGCGGTTCGCGCCGCTGGACGCCGAATATGGCTGTCGAGCGGGTATTTCGTGCCGCCGCATCAGGAGCGCGAAGATCTCGGAAAGGCTGCGCGGCGCGGCGTTGATCTTCGGCTGGTCGTACCCAGTCACACCGATGTCCAGGGCGCCGTCTATGCCGGCCGTGCCGCCTATGGCGACCTGTTGGCGTCCGGCGCACGCATCTACGAAGTTGAGAATGCGGTGCTGCATTCCAAGATCGCGACGGTCGACGGTGTCTGGACGACGATCGGTTCGTCCAACCTGGATCGCCGCAGTGTGGTGTTCAACAACGAGGTCGATGCGGTTGTATTGGGCACCGAAACTGCGTCGCAGGTCGAGGCGATGCTGGAACGCGACATGGCCGCATCCAGGCCGGTAGCCCTGCCAAGATGGCAGCACCGCTCGTTCGACGAGCGCGTGCACGAGTTCGGTGCGCGGCTATGGCAGTACTGGATGTAGGCGCAACTGGCTGCGGGCGCGGCCGCGCGATGCCGCGCCATTGTGTTTCCGTCGGCACGACCGGGGAAGCGCGAGCCAGATGCCAGCCTTGTCAGGTCACCACGCGCAGAGCGGGGCGCGCCTTCACGGCCAGCCGGTGATACAGCGAGACGTACTCCTCCGCCATCCGCCGCGCGGTGAACCGGCGCTCGAAGCGTTGCCTGATGGTCGACCGTGACAGGCGCTCCAGCTTGCTGACAGCGGCGACCGCCTGTTCCTCGTTCTCGACGATGAAGCCGGTCACGCCATGCTCGATGATCTCGGGCACTGAACCCCGGTTGAATGCAATGACCGGCGTGCCGCAGGCCATTGCCTCGATCATCACCAGGCCGAACGGCTCCGGCCAGTCTATCGGCAACAGCAGCCCGACCGCGCCGCTGAGGAAATCCGGCTTCTCGGCATCATTGATCTCGCCGATCAGCTCGACGCTCGTGCCATCGATCATCGGCTGGATCATGTCTCGAAAATAGTCTTCGTCGACCCGATCGATCTTTGCCGCCAGCTTCAGCGGGATGCCAACACGGCGGGCGATCCGGATGGCGATGTCGGGCCGCTTCTCCGGGCAGATCCTGCCGAGAAACGCGAGGTAGCGCGGCGCAACGCGCCGCGGCGTGAGCAAATCCACCGGTAGACCATGATAAACCGTCTCGATGAAATTGGCATCCGGCAGGGGAAGGCGTTGCGCATCGGAGATCGAGATCAGCGGCACATTGGGAAAACAGTCGAACAACGGCGCCAGCTCCGGCAAATCAAGCCGGCCATGCAGCGTCGTCATGAATGGCGTCGACTGCCGCCCAAACAGCGAGAACGACCAGTAGTCGACATGAAAATGCAACACGTCGAATTCCGCAGCCTGACGGCGGACCTGCTCCATCATCAGCATATGAGGCGCATTTGCGTCGCGGATCGAAGGATCGAAGCGCAAGGCGCACGGCCATCCCGCCACCAGATCAGCGCGGGTCCGCGAATCACCGCTGGCGAACAGGGTCACGTCATGACCCATGGCAACCAGTTCCTCGGTCAGGAATGAAACCACCCGTTCGGTGCCCCCGTACAGGCGCGGCGGCACCGATTCAGTCAGCGGCGCGATTTGGGCAATGCGCATGGTCGTGAAAGCCTCCGGCCCTTGATTTTTGCGTGATCGCCTGACCGAATACACCGGCGAGTTTGGGTTTTTTTGCGGCGGCGTGCGCCATAATTCCCTTGATTAAGGGATTAACGCGACCACTTCACAACGAAGTTATGCCGCGGGTGCAATCTACGCTGTAATATTGCGCGTTGACGATGAGCGGTGGTCAGCCGTGCCCGACACCGTGCGCGGGGTAGGTGATTGCGGTTTGCGTTCAGCCGTGCATTTGCCCGTGGGTTAGGAGGGAACTTGGCGCGGCTTGTGATGGTATCCAACCGAGTGCCCTTGCCGTCGGAGCGCGGAGCGCAGGCCGGCGGCTTGGCGATTGCGTTGGCCGATGCGCTGCGTCCTGGTACGCTCTGGTTCGGTTGGAGCGGCAGGCGCTCGGCCTCGCCGAACCCTTTGCCTCGTCAGCAGCGGGCCGACGGCATCACCTATGCGACGATCGACTTCTCCGAGGCTGACTACCGCGCGTTCTACGTCGGATTTGCCAACGGTGCCTTGTGGCCGCTGCTGCACTTTCGACTCGGCCTGGTGAACTTCGAGCGCGAAGACTACGAAGGCTATCGCAAGGTCAATCGGCAGTTCGCCGAATCGCTGGTGCCGCTGTTGCGCAGTGATGACCTGATCTGGATTCACGATTATCACCTGATCCCGCTGGCCGAGGAGTTGCGCCGGCTTGGCGTGCGCAACCGCATCGGCTTCTTCCTGCATACGCCGTTCGTGCCACCCGCCGTAATCCAGGTCATGCCGCGCGCGGCTGAATTGCTGAGCGCTCTCTGCGCTTACGATTTAGTGGGCTTTCACACACGCATCTACTGGCAGGCTTTTTTGGATTGTATCCGCGAAATTCTCGGCGCTGTCGCCAGTGACGATGGCCATTGCACATATCGCGGCAGGCATATGCAGGCGATCATCGACCCGATCGGCATCGACGCGGCTAGCTTCGCCGAGACAGCCGCCAACGCGGCTCTCGGCTCGGAAGCTGTCCGGCTGCGCGATAGTCTGGCGGACCGGCAGCTTGCCATCGGAGTAGACCGGCTGGACTACTCGAAAGGCCTGGTCAATCGCTTTGAGGCCGTCGGCCGGCTGCTGGCCAGATACCCCGAGCACCGGCAGCACGTAAGCTTCCTGCAGATCGCCGCGCGGTCACGCGAAGATGCCCATGACTATCAGCGGCTGCATCGCGAGCTCGATCGCATCGTCGGTGACACCAACGGCCGGTTCTCCGAATTCGATTGGACTCCGTTGCGCTACATGACACGCGCGGTCAAGCGACAGTCGTTGTCGGGGTTCTTCCGGATGGCGCGGCTGGGCCTGGTAACGCCGCTGCGCGACGGCATGAATCTTGTGGCGAAGGAATATGTCGCCGCCCAAGACCCGAGCGACCCAGGCGTGTTGATCCTGTCGCGCTTCGCCGGCGCAGCGGACGAGCTGACCGCGGCGCTAATCGTCAACCCGTTCGATGCGGACGAGATCGCCGATGCGATGCATGAAGGCCTGTGCATGCCTCTCGACGAGAGGGTGAGCCGTAACCGCGCATTGCGCGAACGCGTGTGGGAAACCACCGCGAGCAAGTTCTGTGCAACGTTCCTGGCCCACCTGGCGCCGGATCGCGTACCCGCGCCACGGGTGTTGCAGCACGCCGCCGTATAGCCGGTTGGGCCACTGATACTCGCGAACTCGTGATCACGGGGCCGTCATCGTGCCAATCGCGCGCCATGATCGGCTGCTGCATTCCGGTTCGCGATGCAGTGGAGAATTCCGATGATCCCGTTCCGAGCAGCATCGGCGGCAATGGCCGTCGCCGGTGCGATCGCGATCACGTCGATCGCTACGCCGGCAATGGCGGACTGGGGCCATCGCTGGCACCATGGCTGGCATCGCGCATGGTGGGGCTGGCGCGCGCCCGCCTATTACTATGGCCCGCCGATGTATTATGTGCCGCCTCGGGTGGTCTATGCACCACCACCGCCATCACCGATGTATGACTCGCCGGGCGTATCATACGGCGTAACGATCCGATAAATCGCAACGCGGCGACTGCCATAAACTGCAAAAGGAGATCACGGTATCATGCAGCGTCTGATTGCACCGGCTGCCGCCGCACTCGGCATTGCCTTGGCATTGTCGGCGTGCACGGACCCGTACGACCCGGGCCAGCGCGCGCTTGGCGGCGGGCTGGTTGGCGCGGGCGCCGGCGCAGCCATCGGTGGCCTTGCCGGTGGCGGACGAGGTGCCGCGGCGGGTGCACTGATTGGCGGCGCGGTGGGCGCGGTCGGTGGTGCAGCGACAACACCGCAGCGACCGCCGCCGCCGGGTTACTATTCGCCGCCGCCACCGCCGCCGCCCGGCTACTGATACCGGTCACCCCTGACGGCGACCGACGGGTTGCCGTCAGACTGACGAAGGTCGCCGGCGACGGTCTTTCGGCGTGCGATCAGCAAAGTGGTAGACAGCGACCCGGCCTTCGCAAGAGCCTGCTTCGTCGGCGTTCGCGTCCTGCCTGCGCCGGGATAACGCCGGGGTCTGGCGGCTGGAGTTTGTGTTCACCGGCGACCGAGCGATGCGCGTTGCCCCGCTAACGATCGCCGAACAGTGCAACGGGCGCACCCAACACAGGTGCCTGCGTGCGGAATAATCCGCCGAGAGTTGGGTACTGTTGCAGAATCTCGGGAGATCTACCTTCGCGCAGCGACGCAACATACAGGTGTCGCTCCGCGAAGCACGGCATGGTTGGACCGGGCACGGGGAAAGCAATCTTTTCCATCAGCCTGCCCTGCGGCGAAAAGCGGTTGATGCAGCCAGCAGAGGGGCCTGCCGACCAATAGTCCCCGTTGATGTCCACAGCGGCGCCGTCCGGTCTTCCGTCCTGGCTGGTAAGCGTGGCGATGATCCGATGATGGCTCATGACGCCTGTGTTGGCGTCGAAGTCCCAGGCCTCGATCGTTCCGGGAATCGAATCGGAGTGGTACATCGTGCGGCCATCCGGCGACCACGCGAGGCCATTCGAGACGGCGTATCCCTCGGCCTTGCGTTCGATGCCGCCAGTCGGCGTGACGCGATACAACGCGCCGCGTTTCTCACGCTGTGGCCGTTCGTCCATGCTGCCAACCCAGAAGCAGCCGTCCGGCCCAACCTTGCCATCGTTCATGCGGTTGGTCGGCGGTTCGTCAACCGCATCGGTCAAATTGCTGAGCTCGCCGGTGCGCGGATCGAATAGCACCACCCGATGTCGCAACGCGACAACCAGGCGGCCGGAGAGGCACAGCCCGAAGCTGCCAACGACTTCCGGCAAATCCCACGAGGTTCGCCGCCCGTCATCCACCGACAGGGCGTTGATACGCTTGCCGGGAATATCGCAGAACAGCAGACGCTGTGTCGACGCGTCCCAGACCGGCGATTCGGCCACGCCACAACGGGAATCCCAGACCAGTTCGAATTCGCTCATGGCCGCGTCGCCTGTCGTGTTTCGTCGCCTTGGCGGGGTGGGGGTAGCCGAAGGCATGATCCACCACCTTCACGTCCGTCGGATATTCCAGAACACCGGGTTGCCCGACAACACACCGGTTAGATTCGATTGAAACGCAGTTGGCTGAAAATACTGCCCGAGCGGGATATACGGCACGTCCTGAAACGCCTGAAGTTGCAATTCCCGCGCCAGTGTCTGCTGCGCAGCGAGGTCCGGCGCCTTGAACCACGCATCGCGCAATTCCTCGATCTTCACGCTGGTCGGCCAGCCGGGCGCGGCAGACTTGCCGTTGGCGCGCAGAAAGATGTGGCCGGCAGGATTGATCTGATCGAGCCCACTCCAGCTCGTGTGGAAAATGCTCCAGCCGCCCTGTTCGACCGGATCCATCTTCGCGCGGCGTCCCACCAGCGTCGCCCAATCCATTGCTTGCGCGTCAACATTCATGCCGACGTGCTTCAGGGTATCCGCAGTGATGTCGGCCAGCGCCTTGGCGGAGGCGATGTCGGTCGGCGTGAGCACCACCACCTTCTCGCCTTTGTAGCCCGCGGCTTCCAGGTCACGCTTTACCTTCGCCGGATCGCGCTTGCTGGTGAGCACGTCCATGCCCGCATCGGTGGCGAGCGGCGTGTTGGGCGTGAAGACGCCGCACGGCACATGCCACAAATCCTGGTCGGTGCCGACCATTCCGATCATGTAGTCGGACTGCTGCACCGCGCCCAGCAGAGCGCGACGGATTGCCGGATTGTCGAATGGCGGATTGAGCTGATTGAACCGCATCGTCGCGATGAAGCCGGTCGGAACGGTGTTCTCCACCTTCACGTTGCGCTGCTTGCGCAACAGCGGCAACAGATCGGCGTCCGGAACCAGCCACCAATCGATCTCGCCATTCTGTACAGCGGCGGCAACCGTGCTCGGATCGGGGATGATGTGCCATTCGATGCGGTCGATATGGGCGATCTTCGGGCCGGCAGTGCCGTTCGGCGTGCCTTCCGGCCGCGGTACGTAGTCAGCGTTCCGCTCATAAACGACCAGCGAACCGGCAACGCGTTCGTCGACCTTGTAGCGATACGGTCCGCTGCCGACCATTTCGGTGATCTGCTTGTAAGGATCGGTCTTTGCCAGCCGCTCCGGCATCATCGGGCACATGCTGGGCGGCGTCTTGGCCAGCGCGTCGGGCAGCAGTGGGAACGGGTATTTCAGGCGAAACACGATGGTCTTGTCGTCGGGCGCACCGATTTCGTCCGTGGCTGCCATCAGTGCCTGTCCGAAGCCGTCGCGCGCACCCCAGCGACGAATGCTCGCCGCACAGTCGCGCGCCAGCACCTTGCTGCCGTCGTGGAACATCAGATCGGGCCGCAGGGTGATGCGCCAGGTCCTGCCGTCGTTATCGCTGACCGAACCGGCGGCCATCTGCGGCGACGACTTGAAGTTGCTGTCCAGGCCGAACAGCGTGTCGAAGACCAGGAAACCGTGATCGCGCGACTGATAGGTCGTGGTCCAGACGGGATCCAGCACGGCAAGGTCGGCCTGTGGCACGAACTTCAGTACGTTGGAGGCTGCGCCGCGAGCGATGGCCGGCATGCCGAGTGAGGCGGCAGCGGCGGCGGAGGCGAGGAAGCTGCGGCGGCGCATGCGACAATCTCCGGCAGGTCACACTTGGCGGGTCACACTGGGCAGGTCACACCTGATCGTAATCGATCACCACCCGATCGGTCACCGGGTGCGACTGGCAGGTAAGGACGTAGCCGGCATCGGTCTCCCACGGCTCCAGCGAATAGTTCACCGTCATTTCCACCCTGCCCTCCAACAGCTTCGCGCGGCAAGTGCAGCACATGCCGCCCTTGCAGGAGTACGGCAGGCTGCGCCCCGCGCGTATCGCCGCGTCGATGATTGCCTCGCCCTCTGCCACCGGAATGTCGGAGCGCACGCCGTCGCTGATCACCGTCGCGATCGCCTTCGGCCTGGCGGCCGGTGCCACCACCACCGCGCGGGGTCGGCCACCGACGCCGGGTGTGAAACGCTCGACATGGATGCGGTCGCGCTGCATGCCGAGATCGGCCAGTGCCTTTTCGAGTCCCTCGATCATCGGTTGCGGCCCGCAGACGAAAGCCTGAGCAACTTCACCGATCGGCACTGTCGTGCGCATCAGCAGTTGCAGCTTCTCCGCATCGAGGTGGCCATTCAGCACTGCGACATCCTGCTGCTCACGCGACAGCACATGGAACACGGAGAGCCGCGCCATGTAGCGATCCTTCAGGTCTTCCAACTGTTCACGGAAGATGATGCTGTCTGTGGTGCGGTTGCCAAAGAACAGGAAAAAATGGCCAACCTCGTGCCGCAGCACGGTCTGCAAAATCGCCATCACCGGCGTGATGCCGGAACCGGCGGCGAAGGCGACCAGGGTGCGTGCCGATCCGGGCTCGATCGGTACGCCGAAACGTCCGCCCGGTGTCATCACAGCCAGCTTGTCGCCCGGCCGCAGATGATGGTTGGCCCAGCCGGAGAACGCGCCTGCCTCGACACGCTTGACGACGACCCGAAGTTCGCCGTCATCGAGGCCGGAGCAGATCGAATAGGAGCGCCGCACGTCCTCGCCATCGATCGTGGCGCGCAGGGTGAGGTACTGGCCTGGCGTGTAGCGATACGCCTCGCGCAGCCGGTCGGGCACGGCGAAGGCGAGTGATATTGCATCGGCGGTTTCGCGACGCAGATCCTTGATCGTCAGGTTGTGAAAGCGCGGTGCCGTCATGCGGGTCGTCTTGCGCTATCATATCTTGGCGGACAAGAGCCGCCGGGCATGTCTTGGCAGACAAGAGCCGCCGACCCTGTCTTGGCAGACAAGAGCTGCCGGCGCGGGCGTCAGCGTGGTGTGCGTCCCCAACCGCGTGCCAGACCCAACAGCACGACCAGTGCCGGCAGTGCCGCCGCCACACGAAACGTGCCGTCAAAGCCTGCGAGGAATGCCGGGACTTCTTCCGCGCCGTTTGCCAGCGCTATCCCGCGCCAGGTCTGAAACATCAGCATCAATACAGTCGCGCCGGTGACCACACCGACCGTGCGCGTCATCATCACCAGGCTGCCGGCAACGCCACGATCCGCACGTGGAATGGACGCTGTGACGATGTCGAAATACGCCACCTGGAACAACCCGACACCAAATCCCTGCAAGGCCATCGCGCCGGCGAGTTGAGGAATGGCAGGCGTCACATCGGCTGACCCGATCAGCACCTGACCGACCGCCATGCCCGCCGCGCCGATCACCGCCAGCAGCCGAGGTGGTATGCGTGCAGCCAGTCGCGCGGCGAGCGGTGCCGCCAATGCGGTTCCGGCGGGCGAGCAGGCCAGCAGCAATCCGGTGGTGGACGCGGTCAAGCCGCCGAACCGACTGAGATAGAACGGCACCAGCAGCAGCACCGAGAAGCCCGCAAGGTTCAGCGCCGCGTGCCCGGCGTTCAGCAGCGAGAAATCGAAGTCGCGAAACAGCCGCAGATTGATGATCGGCTGCTGAGTGCGCCGCTCCTGCACGATGAATGCGGCCACTGCCAACAGGCATGCGAACGCCGATGCCGCGAACCACAGGCGCCGTTCGCTGAAATGCTGCAACTGGTTGAGCGCGAGCAGCATTCCGCCGATCGCCAGCACCAGAAGGATGCCGCCCGGCGCATCGAATTTTTCCCGCACCGAGGGGCGTGTGTCGGCCGGCAGCAGCCAGGCGAGGACGAATGCGCAGAAGGCAAATGGGACGCGGAACCAGAACACCGCCGGCCAGCCGATGATCGGTACCAGCAGGCCGGCAATTGGCGGACCCAGCGCGCCACCGAGGCCGATGACCATGGTGTAGATGCCGAGGATGCGGATGCGCGATGCTTCGGGATACAGGCTGGTCGCGAGGGCTGGTCCGCAGCTAAGTATCAGTGCGGCGCCGATGCCCTGCATCACGCGTGCGGCGAGCAACGCGCCATAGCCTGGTGCCATGGCGCACAGCACGAAGGCCACCGCGCTCCAGCCGCTGCCGGCCAGGAAGATGCGCCGATATCCGAGCATGTCGCCGACACGACCGAACACCAGCATCAACGCAGCGTAGGTCAGCGTGTAGGCGATGATGACCCATTGGATCGCCGGTATCGGCAATCCAAAGGCCCGCGTGATGTACGGGAATGCGAAGTTGACCGACGAGTCGAATGGCACGACCAACGTGCCAAGCGCCACTACCAGCACGCCCAAGCCTGGTCGCGCGACAAGACCATGGCGCGATGCAAGGCCAAGGCGCGAAACAAGGAAAGAGCCAGGGCGCATCATGCGCTCCTGGCCCTGATCGGCGCTGGGTTGCGGCTCAGACGGTTTTCTTCAGTGTCGGTGAGGCCTTGAAGCGAACGGTCTTGCCGGCTTTCACCTTGATCGATTCGCCGGTGCGCGGATTGAGTCCCTTGCGTGCCTTGGTCTTGCGCACAGTGAAGGTTCCGAAGCTCGGCAAGGTAAATTTTCCTTCCTTCTTCAGCTCCTTGACGATGGCGTCCATCAGGTCACCGGCGGCGCGATTCGACGCGGCACCGGTCAGCTCGGCTGACTCCTGAAGCACCTGGGCAATGAAGGCCTTGGACATGCTGTCTCCTCGCTCGATCAAGTTCATTACGCGGACGCCGACAACGAAACCACGCGTGTCGCAACGTTCAAGACTGTTAACGGCGCAGGGCGAATCGCCGCGGCGTTGCAATGGTTTTAGACGGGCTGTGCGAGTTGCGCCAGCCCCTCTACGGAATTCCGATATTGGCGGGAAAAGCGCAGACAGCGAAATTCTTTGGCCGGCGGTCGATCCCGATTCATGGTGGCGGTTGTGCAGGATAAACTGTGCGGCATGAGCTCTCCAATGATATGCCGCATTGGCAGCAACAGGGGATAACAAACATTCCCGCTTGACCGAACTGTCGTATCGGGTAAGGGTTCCTTCGCCATGTGGATCATTCGAGATGTCGCTGACCGACGCCGACGCTATTTTCTGGCGGCGAGGTCGGGGCGGCTGTCGAGGTCCAGGGGGTGCCTGGCGACAATGTCGTCATGACATGTCGAACCAACTGCGATGGAATTGTCGCTAAACCCCGCAACGCGCTTTGCGGGGTTTTTTTGTTCT
>DATKFJ010000145.1:0-6859 GCA_035511435.1 Acetobacteraceae bacterium
TTGAAGCCGCTGACCGACTGGCTGGCCTACAATGGCTACACGCTGGTCACCAAGCCGGCCAAGGAATTCACCGATTCGGCCGGCCGGCGCCGCGTCAAGGGCAACATGGACATCGAGGTCGCGGTGGACATGCTGGAACTCGCCCCCAGGCTGGATCACGCGATCTTGTTCAGCGGCGACTCCGATTTTCGCCGCCTGGTCGAAGCCGTTCAGCGCAAGGGCGTGCGGGTTTCCGTGGTCTCCTCGATACGCACCAGTCCGCCCATGGTGGCCGACGAACTGCGACGCCAGGCCGACCAGTTTCTCGAGCTCGCCGACATCGCACCGGAATTCACTCGCCGCCAGACCGAGCCGCGAACCCGCCCCGTGTCATTGCGCCAGACTCCGGCCGAACCCTTCCCCGATCCAACCGACGCGGCGTGAGCGGCAGGCAAGGCGAGCCGCCGGCGCTTCCTTCGCCCGACTGTGCCTTGTGCCCCCGGCTGGCCGAATATCGGCAGGCCAACCAGCTCGCCCACGCCGATTGGTTCAACGCTCCGGTGCCGAGTTTCGGCAAGTTCGACGCGCGCCTGCTGATCGTCGGTCTGGCGCCTGGCGTGCGCGGCGCCAATCGGACCGGCCGCCCGTTCACCGGCGACTTCGCCGGCATGCTGCTCTATCGCACATTGCTGCGCTTCGGCCTCGCTCAGGGGCGCTATGCCGAGGACCCGTCGGATGGGCTGACGCTGCTCGATTGCCGCGTCACGAACGCCGTGCGTTGCGTGCCCCCTGGCAACCTGCCGTTGTCGACCGAGATCGCGACCTGCAATCGCTTCCTCGCCGCCGAAATAGCCGCGATGCCTGATGTGCATGCCGTGCTGGCGCTGGGCGGCACGGCGCACAACGCCGTGTTGCGGGCACATGGCATGCGACCCGCCCGCGTGCCGTTCCGCCATGGCGCTATCCACGATCTGCCGGCAGGGAAACTGCTGGCCGACAGCTATCACGTGTCCCGATTGAACACGAACACCGGGCGGCTGACCGAGGCCATGTTCCATGCCGTGGTGGAAGCATTGCTTGGTCGGTTGGCAATGTTGCAGCCCTAGGCTTCGTTAAACGAAACTTCGTCAAACGAAACTTCGTCAAACGGAATGCATCCCCGCGAAACCCGCGATCCGGGACGTGCGATGCACCGTCACCACCAATCCCTTCCCGTCCCGCTGACGAAGGTCAGCATCCACGTCCGCACGGCCGACCCGGCCGGATGGCCACGCGGGACCGCCGGCCCGCAATCCGAACAGCGCATCGTCTGACCGCAACAGGCGGATGGCAGCGGCACGGTCGGCAGGCGCATGACATGCGCCGTCACTTGCACCAAGGAGCTATCCCATGGACTTCCGTATTTCCGGCCTGCCGGTCGAGCCGTTCGTTCCCTACTTCGCCATGAATGATGCAGATCTGCTGGCGCATGGCGCGCGTCGCGTCGTCGCCACATCGTCCATGCCGGTGAACCTGATGCCGCCCTGCCGCGTCAGTCTGCGCGACGCAGCACCCGGCGACGTGTCCATCCTGCTGAACTTCCAGCATCACATCGCGCCTGGTTCGCCATATCGCGCTACCGGCCCGATCTACGTACGCGAAGGCGTGCGGGAAACGGCGAGCATCGTCAATCACGTGCCGGCACAGCAGCGCACGCGGCTGCTGTCGGTTCGCGCCTATGATTCGGATGGCATCATGGTCGATGCAGACGTGATGGAAGGCACCGAACTCGAGGTTGCGATCCAGCGAATGTTCGCGCGCGACGACGTCGCCTTCCTGCATGCACACAACGCGCGCCGCGGCTGTTATTCCTGCCGCATCGACCGCGTCTAGAGCGCGATCGGGCTGACTGGAAACGCCAACCGGGTGAGCTCCATCTTATCGGCATCGCACCTGCATCCGATCGCCCCCCGGCATCCCCGCGAAAGCGGGGACCCAGGCGATCGACATACCCGCGAAAGCCGCAACCCAGGCGATCGGCACCGAATTCGCCCCGCCTGGGTTGCCGCAACAGCGCAACAGCGCAACGGCATCACTGCCCGCGATGCCTCCCATCAGATTTCTGTACTTGTTCGCCCCAACGGGATGCCGAGATTGTCCGCTGGAGGCCAACCAATGCCCACAACCGGACAGCCCGCAGCCAGACAACGAGCAAAAGCGTTCTGCGCACGCTTCGGATTGCGCCTGCCGATCCTGCTCGCGCCGATGGCGGGAGCCTGCCCGCCCTCCCTATCGATTGCCGTCGCCAATGCAGGCGGCCTGGGCGCGGCCGGCGTCCTGCTGATGCCACCCGATGAGATCACGGCGTGGACCAATGAAGTGCGTTCGGCCAGCAACGGCGCTTTTCAACTGAACATCTGGATCCCCGATCCACCAGCGAACCGTGATCTCGTGCATGAGGCCAGCCTGCGGGAGTTTCTCGCCGGCTGGGGTCCACCCGTCCCTGCCGAAGCCGCGGATGTCACGCCGCCGGACTTCGCCGCGCAATGCGAAGCGATGCTCGCCGCGGGTCCACCCATCGTATCCTCCGTCATGGGACTGTACCCGCCGGAATTCGTCGGTCGGCTGAAGGCAAAGGGCATTGCCTGGTTCGCCAACATATCCACGGTGGCGGAAGCGCGCGCGGCCGAGGCAGCCGGGGCGGACGTGATCGTGGCACAGGGCGCGGAAGCCGGCGGTCACCGAGGCTGCTTCGATGCCGCCCTCGCCGAACACCAGCAGGTCGGTCTGTTCGCACTGCTGCCGGCCGCGGTGGATGCCGTGCGACTGCCCGTAGTCGCGACCGGCGGTATTGCCGATGCGCGCGGCGTCGCGGCGGCGCTGACACTCGGCGCCAGCGCCGCGCAGATCGGCACCGGCTTTCTGCGTTGCCCGGAGGCGAAGCTTCACCCCGCCTGGGCCGATGCCCTCGCACACACCGCGCCGGAGGACACGATCGTCAGCCGCGCGTTCAGCGGCCGCGCTGGCAGAAGCATCGCGACGAACTATGCCCGCGCCACTCTGGCACATGATGCGCCACGCCCCGCGCCTTATCCCGTGCAGCGCGCACTCACCGCGCCGATGCGCGGCGCCGCGCAGAAGGCGAACGACGTGCAGCACATGCAGGCCTGGGCAGGCCAGTCAGCCGCGCTGGCCAAAGCCGAGCCCGCCGCCGAACTGATGCAGCACATCTGGCAAGAAGCGCGCGCGCTGCTGGGCTGGTGATCCCACGACGAGTGGCAGAATGCCCCGGCGTTCCCCCGCCGCTTGCGGAAGAACAGCTTCTCAACCGACCCGCCCGCAATCCCTCAGCGCAAAACCGTCCGCCCCGCGTACCGCGCTGCTGCCCCCAACGCCGCCTCGATCCGAATAAGCTGGTTGTACTTCGCAGTGCGATCACTGCGAGACAAACTACCGGTCTTGATCTGCCCGCAATTCGTCGCCACCGCGAGATCGGCAATCGTCGAATCCTCGGTCTCGCCCGAACGGTGGCTCATCACGCAGCGGAAGCCCGCCTTGTGCGCAATCTCCATCGTCTCCAGCGTCTCCGACAACGTGCCGATCTGATTGACCTTGATCAGGATCGCATTCGCCGACCGCTCCTCGATACCACGCCGCAATCGCTCAGAATTGGTGACAAACAGATCGTCCCCCACGATCTGGATCTTACCACCCAGCGTCGCGGTCAGATGCTTCCAGCCCGCCCAGTCATCCTCCGCGCAGCCGTCCTCGATCGAGACAATCGGATACCGCCCGACCAACGCTTCATAGTAACGCACGATACCATCGGCATCGAGCGTCTTGCCCTCGCCTGCCAGCACATATTTTCCGTCTTTGAAGAACTCGCTGGATGCCGGATCGAGCGCAAACATCACGTCCTCGCCCGGTCGATAGCCGGCCTTCTCGCAGGCCTTGGCAATGAACCCCAACGCCTCGTCCGCCGACTTCAAATTCGGCGCGAATCCACCCTCGTCGCCTACATTGGTGTTGTGGCCGGCGTCATGCAGCCCCCTCTTCAGCGCCGCAAAAATCTCCGAACCCATGCGCACCGCGTCAGCCATCGTGCCGGCACCAACCGGCATGATCATGAACTCCTGAATATCGATCGGATTGTCGGCATGCACGCCGCCGTTGACGATGTTCATCATCGGCACCGGCAGCGTGCGCGCATAAACCCCACCGACATGACGATACAGCGGCACACCCAACTCCACCGCCGCCGCTTTCGCCACCGCAAGCGACACCGCGAGGATCGCATTCGCGCCAAGCCGCGACTTGTTCGCCGTACCGTCCAGATCGATCAGGATCTCGTCGATCTTCACCTGCTCGGTCGGATCCATGCCGCCGATCGCGTCGAAGATTTCGCCCTCGACGTTGGCGACGGCGGTCCGCACGCCCTTGCCGCCAAATCGCGCCGGATCGTTGTCACGCAACTCGACCGCTTCATGCGCGCCGGTCGATGCACCTGACGGCACAGCGGCACGGCCCATCGCACCGCTGTCCAACACCACGTCCGCCTCGACGGTTGGATTGCCGCGGCTGTCCAGGATTTCGCGGCCAACAATGTCGGCAATCGCACTCATGCACAGCTCCGTTCGGTTCGGCGTTCAGCAATCGGTATCCGACCCAAGGTCAAGCGACACCCCAAACCACGTGAGGATTCTGTCATGGCGAGAAGCGACGCGGCGCAGCAATCTCGACCGATCCTGCACGCCCAATCAAACCGCGATTGCTTCCCCACTACGCTCCTCGCAATGACACTAGACCCGCTCGATCAGCGCCGCGATGCCCTGGCCGACGCCGATGCACATCGTGGCGATCGCGCGCTTGCCGCCCCGCGTCTCCAGCGCATTCAACGCGGTCAACGCCAGCCGCGCACCCGACATGCCCAGCGGATGACCCAGCGCGATCGCCCCGCCATTCGGGTTTACATGCTCGGCATCATCCGGCAGCCCGAGCTGACGCAGCACCGCCAAACCCTGCGCGGCGAACGCCTCATTCAGTTCGATCACGTCGATGTCGCCGATCTTCAACCCAAGTCGCTCCAGCAGCTTCTGCGTCGCCGGCGCCGGACCGATGCCCATGATGCGCGGCGGCACACCAGCCGTCGCCATCGCCACCACCCGCGCACGCGGCGTCAGGCCGTGCCGCGCCGCCGCCTGCTCCGACGCAATGATCAGCGCCGCGGCGCCATCGTTCACGCCGGAAGCATTGCCCGCGGTCACCGTGCCGCCCTGCTTGCGAAACGGCGCCCGCAGCTTCGCCAGCCCATCCAATGTCGTATCGCCGCGCGGATGCTCATCGCGATCCACCGTCACCGTGCCCTTGCGCCCGGCAATCTCCACCGGGGCAATCTCGCGCGCGAAGAAGCCGTTCTCCTGCGCCGCCTTGGCCCGCATCTGCGAGCGATACGCGAACGCGTCCTGGTCCGCACGCGGCACCTGAAAATCCTCCGCGACATTTTCCGCCGTCTCCGGCATCGCATCGACACCGTACTGCGCCTTCATCAGCGGATTGACGAAACGCCAGCCGATCGTCGTGTCATACACCTCGGCATTTCGTGAAAACGCCTCGGTCGCCTTGCCCATGACGAACGGCGCGCGCGTCATGCTCTCCACGCCGCCGGCAATCATCAGCTCCGCATCGCCCGCGCGGATCGCGCGCGCCGCGGACCCGACCGCATCCAGTCCGGAACCGCACAGCCGGTTGATCGTGGAACCCGACACATGGTCCGGCAGACCCGCCAGCAGCGCCGCCATGCGCGCGACGTTGCGGTTATCCTCGCCGGCCTGATTCGCACAGCCATAGATCACGTCATCCAACTGATCCCAGTCCACCGAAGGATGCCGCTCCTTCAGCACGCGCATCGGGTGCGCGGCCAGGTCGTCGGTGCGGACGTCCTTCAGCACGCCGCCGTAGCGACCGATCGGCGTGCGGACGAAGTCGCAGATATACGCGTCGGCCATGGCGCTTCTCCCTGGATCGCTGGTATTCCGCTGGCCTATTCCATCCCGGCGCGGCCGGCAAGCAGCCGGCGTTCTTGCCGCAATTATGCCGTCCGCGTATGCCAGCGAAACTAACAGCAATCGGAGGAATCTAGATGCGACCGCTGCGACGGGCCAGCCTTGCCGCTTCGCTGTTCACCATTCTGTGTGCCGGCACCGCGTTCGCGGCGATGACCGTATATTATCACGCCGGTAGCTGGGACGCATTCAGTGGGCCGGGCGACGATGGCAAGCCGGTGTGCGGCATCGGTACCACCAACCCTGCCGACAACCGCAGCTTTTCGCTGCGCTTCGATATCGGCGGCGCCAACGTGACGTTCCAGGCAAAGAAGCCGACGTGGAATATCCCCGCCGGCACGCAGATGCCGGTCGTGCTGCAGGTCGGCCTTGAAACACCGTGGACCTTGCAGGGTGTCGGCAACGGGCAGACGGTGGAATGGGCGTTCGATCCAACCACGATGCAGACATTCGACGCCCAGTTCCGCCGCGCCAGTTCCATGACAATGACATTTCCCGCCGGGAACGAGCCGCCATGGACCATCGGCCTTAACGGTTCGACCGCGATCAGCAACGCGTTTGGCCGCTGCGTCACCGATCTGACGCAGCGGGCGCCGCAATCGCAACCCGCCACGCCGCCCGCCAGCCAGGGACCGACGCAGCCATACAGCCCGGCTGCGACACCACCGGCAGCGCCCGCTGCTGCGCCACCGGAAACACCCGCGCCAGCGCAGCCAGCGACACCGGCGCCGTCGCAGCCCTTCGCACCCAACGGTGCAGCTGCTCCGTCACGCTAGTCGCTGCGGGGGAACGGCGATGACAACGACCGGACACTGCCTGTGCGGCGCCATCCAGTATGA
>DATKFJ010000146.1:0-23792 GCA_035511435.1 Acetobacteraceae bacterium
TATCGTCGCTGAGGCATACGTCCATGCATAGAGAGTCAGAACCCACCCAGCATCTGCAACGCGCCGCCGTCGCCGCGCGCGCCGCCTCGCATGTCCTCGCGCGCACACCGAATGCGCAGCGCAACGCAGCGCTGCGTGCCATGGCAGACGCGCTGCGATCGCAGTCCAACGAAATCCTCGCCGCCAATGCTGCCGACCTCGGCGCCTGCACCGGCACCGCTGCTGGCACCGCGGCATTCCGCGACCGGCTTGCACTGACCAACGCACGCATCGTTGCCATGGCCCAAGGCCTGGAAGACATCGCGCAACTGCCCGATCCGCTTGGCCGTGCGCTCGCCGACTGGACGCGGCCGAACGGGCTGCGCATCCAGCGCATCGCAACACCGATCGGCGTCATCGGCATGATCTACGAAAGCCGGCCGAACGTCGGCGCGGATGCCGCCGGCATTTGTCTGAAGTCGGGCAACGCGGTGATCCTGCGCGGCGGCTCCGAAAGCGTACGCAGCGCACGGGCCATCAATGCGGCACTGATATCCGGTTTGCGCGACGCCGGCATGCCGGAAGCCTGCGTGCAGATCGCACCCAACGCCGACCGCGCCTATGTCGCGGCGATGCTCGCGGCGGCGGGCCTGCTCGACCTCATCATACCGCGCGGCGGCAAATCGCTGGTGGAACGCGTGCAGCGCGAGGCGCGCGTACCCGTGCTGGCGCACGCAGAGGGGCTTTGCCACACCTATGTGCACGCATCCGCCGATCCCGCGATGGCGCGCAGCATCGTGGCGAACGCGAAGATGCGGCGCACCGGCATCTGCGGCGCCACGGAGACTCTGCTGATCGATCGCACCATCGCGCCCGCATTGCTGCCGCCAATCATCGCCGACCTGCGTGCACTGGGCTGCGACTTCCGCGCCGATGCGGCAGCACGCGACATCGTCCCCAACCTTGCCGCGGCGAGCGAAGCCGACTTCGATACCGAATGGCTGGATGCCATCCTGTCAGTCGCGGTGGTCGACGGCGTCGATGCGGCACTGGCGCACATCGCGCAGCACGGCTCCGAGCACACCGACGCCATCATCGCCGAAGACGCAACAGCGGCGCAGCAATTCCTGAACGGCGTCGACAGCGCGGTGGCGCTGTGGAATGCCTCCACGCAGTTCTGCGATGGCGGTGAATTCGGCTTCGGCGCCGAGATCGGCATCGCGACCGGACGCATCCACGCGCGCGGCCCGGTCGGACCGGAACAACTGACGACCTACCGCTATCTGGTGACCGGTACCGGGCAGGTACGCCCCTGAACGCGCCGATCTCGCATGATCCGATCCCTCGGTTCGGCGATCGGCGGCGCATGCGCATCGGTCTACTCGGCGGTTCGTTCAATCCGGCACATGCCGGGCACCGCCATATCATCGATGTTGCTCGCAGGCGGCTGCGGCTCGATCAGGTATGGCTGCTGGTCTCGCCGGGCAATCCGCTGAAGCCGCAACGCGCCATGGCCCCGTTCGGCCAGCGTCTGGCCTCCGCGCGAGGCATCGCCGACGGACGCCGTGTCATCGCCAGCGCGATCGAGGCGGTGTTCGGCACGCGCTACACCATCGATACGCTGCGCTGCCTGTTGCGGCGGTTTCCACGCGCGCACTTCGTCTGGCTGATGGGCGCCGACATTCTGCAGCAGTTGCCGCGCTGGCGCCGTTGGCTGGAATTCGCTCGCCGCATTCCCTTCGCGGTTCTGCCGCGCCCCAGCTACAATCATCGCGCATTGGCTGGCCACGCGGCGTGTCGGCTCGCCCATGCAAGACGTCCGGCGCGTTCGGCGGCGGTGCTTGCCGGCATGACCGCGCCAGCCTGGGTTTTTCTGTGTGTGCCGCAGCACGCCACCTCGGCGAGTGCGATCCGTGCCAGCAAAGGAGCAGAGCCATAGCCAAGCCGCCGAAACCGTTCTCGCCCGCGCGGCATCGCGCCGCTCCTCGCAAGACGATCGCCAAGCCGACGCTGCCCGAGGCCGGCAAGACGCCGGGCACGCCGCGCAAGAAGACGATTGCGGCCGGTCCACGCCTGGCTGCACCACGTCGCGGTCGCAAGGCCGAGGCATCGACGTTGGAGAGGCTTCAGAAGGTCATCGTCGGCAGCCTGGAGGACGACAAGGCGGAGAACGTCGTGACGCTGGATCTCGCCGGCAAAGCCTCGTTCTGCGACCGCATGGTGATCGCAACCGGTCTGGTCGACCGGCAGATTACGGCGATGGCCGAGCATCTATCGGAGAAGCTGCATCAGGCGGGATTGAAGCGCGTGCAGGTGGAAGGCGCCGGTGGCGCGGACTGGGTACTGATCGATGCCGGCGACATCGTGGTGCACCTGTTCAAGCCGGAGGCGCGCGCGATGTATGCGCTGGAGAAGATGTGGGGAGCGGACCTGGACGAGTCTGTGTGAGCGTCGCGTCGTGTTGGCCGGCGCGGTCGTTGTCAGGTGTGTTGGACGGCACGGCCTCTAGGCGGCATCGGCGGTAACCAGCAAACGCGACGCGGCGGCGAGCGCGGCATCGACCGAGAGGTCTGCCATTCGGGAGCTCGACGACATCACCACCCTCGCGTTGCGTCCGGCCGGCGCGTACTCGGCTGCTGATGTCGGCCCGAACAGCCCCAGTGTCGGCGTGCCGGCTGACGCGGCAAGGTGCATGAGGCCGGAATCGTTGCCGATGAACATGGCGCAGCGCGCCAGGCAGGCGGCGGCCTCCGGCAAGCGTAGCTGGCCGACGAGATCGATCGCACCGGGCAAGGCAGCCAGCAACGGGGCGGCAAGCGCTTGTTCTTCATCGCCAGGGCCGGCGAACACGGCGGCGACCGCGCCCGGCAGCGGGCCGGCTTGCAGCGAATGGAACAGCGCGGCGAAGTTTTCCGCCGGCCAGATCTTCGGCGCCCAGTTCGCCGTGGGCCCCAGCCCGATGATCGGTCGGCCGGTCGGCAACAGCGCAGCGGCGCGGGCGCGGTCCTGGGCCGCGGTCCAGGCGACCGGCAGCGGCGGCGGATCGAGATCGAGCACCGCGGCGAGTTGCGCCGTTTTGTGGCCCGGTCGGCGACGCATCACCGCGCGACGCCGGGTCGGTACCATCCAGGCGAGCGCCGAACCGCGGATGTCGACCACGAGGTCCCAGAGCGTGGTCGCGGCGCTGGCCCAGAGCGGCAGCCAGTGCATGCTGTAGGAACGCTTGTCCAGCACGATGATCCGCTCGAGGTTCGGCATGCGCGCGAACACGCCCTCGGCTACCGGGCCGCAGGCAATGGTGATGCGGGCGTCCAGATGCGCGTGGATCAGGTGGTCCAGCAGGCCGGTGGACAGGACCGCATCGCCGAGGCGGTTGGATGTGACGAACAGGATGCGCATGGCGGTGGGGGCATTAGCAGGCGGCGCGACGTTGCGCGAGCCGGCGGTTCGGGGCGGTCGCGTGTACCGCGGCGAAGCCGTGCGTCGCGGCGAAGCCGTGCGTCGCGCGGAGATGCAAAGTCGGCATCGGCGACAGGTTCTCGTCGATCAGGACGCGCGGCGACAAAGTTTGCGCGGCGGACGCCCGTGCGGCGGGTTGGCCTGTGCATACAGCGAAACTGCTCCAGGCTTCCGTAAGATCGCGCGCATCCTGTACAATATCAAAAGCAGCTTGCATCAAAAGCAGCCTGCATCAAAAGCCGTCTGCCGGCCTAACCACAGGAACCACCATGCCCCTTCCCGCCATCTCCCTCGTTGCCGTCCCCGGCCGGCGCCGCTTGACCATCGACCTCGCGCGCGACATCGAACGACGCGGCTTTTCCGGCATCTACACGCCCAGCATGTTCGGCAACATGTCGCAATGCGAGGCGATGGCCTGGAACACCGAACGCATCCCGTTCGGCACCGCCATCGCGCCGATCTACGCGCGCACGGTGCTGGACTTTGCGCAGAGTGCCGCGTTCATGCACGAGGTCTCCGGCGGCCGCTTCCGCCTCGGCATCGGCGTGGCGCACGCGCCTGGCCACCAGCGCATGGGCGTCACGGTCGGCAAGCCTCTCGGCGACACGCGTGCCTTCGTCGAGAAGCTGCGCGCGGTGGAAGGATTGGGCGAGTTTCCGCCGATCATCATCGCCGCGCTGCGGCAGAAGATGGTGGCGCTGGCTGGAGAGATTGCCGAGGGCGTGGTGTTCGCGAACGCTGCGCGTTCGCACATGGAGAAGTCGCTGGCGGCACTGCCGGCGGGCAAGCGCGACGATGCGGCGTTCTTCATCGGCAACATGCTGCCGACCTGCATCAGCGACGACATCGACGCGGCGAAGGAGGTGTGCCGCAAGAACCTTATCCATTACTTGTTCCTGCCGAACTACCGCAACTACTGGAAGGAAGCGGGATACGTTGAGGAGATGACGGAAGTCGAGCAAGCAATTGCGGAGAACCGGCGCGACGACGTGCCGAAGTACCTGACGGATCGATGGTTGGCGGATGTGTCGCTGTTCGGGCCGGCCGCGCGGGTACGCGAAGGGATAGCGGCGTGGCAGGCGGCCGGTGTGCGCACGCCGGTGATCGTGCCGTCGTCCACACAGGGCGGTCAGCTCAAGGCACTGGAGGAGATCTTCGCGACGTTCGTTTGAGTGCTGTCATCGCGCGGGCGGTACAGTGTTGTCGTTGCGGGGTTGTCATTGCGGGGCTGTCATTGCGAGTTCCGTACCGGCCGCCGGCCGATCGGCGCTGGATGAAAGACCGGGGACTTCCGCGGTCTTCCGATCCTGGCGGCGGTGAGTATTTCTTTAGTTCAGGCGCGCAGCGGCGCGGCAATCCCGGTCACGGTGCGCGCCCAACTCGCCCCGGGATTGCTTTGCTCCGCTTGCAATGACAGCCATGGGACAGAGAGGGAAAACTATGCGCCGCACAAACGCATCATGGCGCGCAAGTCCGACAGCACCTCGAACCGACCGATTTCGCCCAGCAGATCCCGCGCCTTCATGCCGCCCAGGATCGGTTCGGCGAGCGAGGTAAACTTCTCCTCCAGCCGCCGCCCCTGCTCGGCGACGTCCAGTGCGGGAATACCTGAATCATACCGTGTCGCGACACGGCTGCCATCGGTCAGCACGAGTTCCAGATCGGCGATCGTGTTGGACCGCCCCCTGGTGAAATCGAACTCCACCATGTCGCGCAGGGCGATCAAGGTGGGATCGGCCGCGGTCTCTTCCGAGTAATTGCCGAGCCCGCCGGTATCCACGCCGGCCAGTGCCATCGCCGTGGTCAGCCGCAGGCTAAACTTCGCCTCCAGCCCGGTGCGCGGCGTGGGAATGTTGCAGACGCGGTCGCAGGTTTCGTCAAGGCTCAGCCGGATGCGCGCGATGCGATCCGGCGTCAGTCCATGCTGTTCGCGCAGCTTTCGTGCCGCCTCGATCGGCGCGTGGGTCATGTAGCAGGCGGCGTGATACTTGAACAGATTGTTGCGGATGTGGAAGCCGCCCGGAGGCGTCGCCAGTGCATCGGCCGGATTGAAGTCGGGGCTGTGCGTGCGGGCAAAACCTTGCGCGCATTCCAGCACATCGGATCGGCTGGTGAACCCGCGCTGCGCCAGGCGTGCGGCGAGCAGCCCATGATAGGCTGCCTTGCCTGCATGCAGCGGCTTGCACATCGTGCCGAACATCGACTTCAGCCCGGCCGCCTGCGTGCCGGCGATGCCGAGAGCGGTGGCGAATTGCTCCGCGTCCAGCGCCAGCAGATGCGCGCACGCCGCGGCGGCGCCGAAACTGCCCAGGGTGCCGGTGGCATGGAAGCCGAGCACGTTGTAGTGGCCGGGCGCGAGCAGCACACCAAGCCGGCATTGCAGTTCATAGCCGGCGACGAACGCGGTCATCACAGCCTCGCCCGAACTGCCGCGTTCCTCCGCCAGCGCCAGCAGCGCCGACAGCAGCACGACCGAAGGGTGACCTGTCATCGACAGATTGACGTCATCGAAATCGAGTGCGTGCGACGCCGCACCGTTGACCAGTGCGGCCGACAGCACCGGCAGGCGATCGGCGTGGCCGATCACGGTGGCGATCGGCGTGCCTCCCTGTTCGGCCATTTCCGCCAGCAGAATCTCGGCGAGTTCCTCCTTCGCGCCGGCCAGCGTGCAGGCGACATAATCCAGCAC
The DNA here is from genome assembly GCA_035511435.1 of Acetobacteraceae bacterium. Lineage (GTDB taxonomy): Bacteria > Pseudomonadota > Alphaproteobacteria > Acetobacterales > Acetobacteraceae > JAMXLO01. The sequence goes on from DATKFJ010000146.1 coordinate 6,128, forward strand.
ACATTGCCGCGCCAGCGCGCGCACATCGTCCGGCAGGTCGGCGTAGGTCAGTGTGCGTGCCTGCTCGGACAGCTCGCGGGTGAGCGCCTGGGATGCGATGTCGGTGATGACGTTCATGTCGCGTTGCTCCTTGAACCTGATCCACCTGTCATTGCGGGAGGCTTGGCGCGGGAGGCGCGGCGACGCGGCAATCCCGGTCGAGTTCCGCGGCCAGGCGGTGACCGAAGATTGCTGCGTCGATGCGCTTCCCGCAATGACAGCCTGCTTTGGCGTCCCTGGTCATTTTAGCGTCCTCGGGCACTTTGGCGTCCCTGGTCACTTTGGCGTCCCTGGGCACTTTAGCGTCCCTGGAAATTCGGCTTGCGCTTTTCGTTGAAGGCCCGGATGCCTTCCCGGCGATCCTCGGTCGGCACCATGCGATTATACGCCTCGATCTCGAACATCATGCCACTGGCGAGGTCCATGTTGAGCCCGTAATTCACCGACTGCTTGATCTGCCGCGTCGAAATCGGCGCATTGGCGGCGATGGTTGCGGCGGTTTCCAGCGCCTCGGCTAGCAGCGTGTCCGCCGCACAGATGCGATTCACCATGCCCCATTCAAACGCCTGCCGCGCGGTGAACGGCTTGCCGGTGAGCAGAATTTCCTTGGCACGACGTGCGCCCACCGCGCGCGGCAGGTTCTGGGTACCGCCGGCGCCAGGCATGATGCCGAGTGTCACCTCGGTCAGCGCGAAGCGGGCATGCTCCGCAGCGTAGATGAAGTCGGCGCACAGTGCGATTTCCATCCCGCCGGCGTAGGCGGCGCCGTTGACCGCGGCGATGGTTGGCACGGGGCATTGGACGATGGCGCGGATGGCACGTTCGAAGATCAGGTGCTGGTCCTGCCACTGCTGATCGGACATGCCCAGTCGCTCCTTCAGGTCGCCACCGGCGCAGAATGCGCGCGGGCCGCTGCCGGTGAGCACGATGCAGCGCTGCTTGTTGGGCGCAGCATTGATCGAGTCGAACAGGCCGAGAAGGTCGAGGCCCATCTGCGTGTTCATCGCGTTGGCGATTTCGGGACGGTTGAGCGTGACCAGCAGCGTGTGGGGCTGGGGTTCCGTCGTTTGCAGTGTTGCGTAGCTCTTTACCATGGCGGGCCGTCCGGAGTGATGGCGTTGGGCGGAGACTGCGCGAGAGTGCGCAACGGCACAATGGAGACGAACTGGGGAGACGCCGCTGGGGAGACGCGCTGGCGAGACGCGCTGGCTGGACCATCGTGATGCTGGCGTTGAAAGCAGGTGGATCGAGAGAGAAGAAGAACGCCTGCCGCCGCGATGAGCGCAGGTGGCCAGCCACCGCGATCGCCGCCGCCATGGCCGCTGCTGATCGCACCGATTGCGGCCGGCAGGTACTAGCCCGCGACTACTGGCCTGCGACCCGACACAGCGCCAACTCCTGACGCCGCGGCCGGCGACTCAATCGTCGCGGTGGACCCGCTCCATCCGCTCGTGGCGCTCCTGCGCCTCGATCGACAGCGTCGCGATCGGCCGAGCCTCCAGGCGGCGCAGTCCGATGGGTTCGTCGGTTTCTTCGCAATAGCCGTAGGTGCCCGTCTCGATGCGGATCAGCGCCTGGTCGATCTTGGAGATCAGCTTGCGAGCCCGATCCCGCGTGCGCAGTTCCAGCGCCCGATCGGTCTCCACGCTGGCGCGGTCGGTGATATCCGCCTCGTGGATGCCGCCTTCGGACAGGCTCGCCAGCGTGCCATCGGCTTCCTTCAGCAACTCACCCCGCCAGCGCAGCAGCTTCTGGCGGAAGTATTCGACCTGGATGGGATTCATGAAATCCTCATCCTCGGTCGGCCGGTAATCCGGGGGTAGGGTTACCATCATGGCGCGCCGGTCCTGCCTTTCCTCTCGCTGCGCTCCCGCCTCGGACATTTCGGAAGCCGCGGATCCCGCTGGCCCGTCCTGGATCGCACTTTCGCGGGCTTATAGCGATGGCTGCCAGCGCCGCCAAGGGTGCATGACGCAGCTTTAACAACTTGCCATGAAACAGTTTTTGTCGCGGGTCAGGGCTGCCGGCGTGCCAGCTCCACCCGTACGCGCAGCATGATAGCCGAGACCATGGCCGCCAGCCGGCGATCGGTGGCTCGCGGCACTGCCGCAGCCAACTCCGCCAGACGCTCCAGGGTCGTGCCATCCTCGAAGCCGGCCAGCAGACCGCGCTGCAACTCGGCCAGCATTGCCAGCATGTCCTGGCCATGCCGGCGCGCCTGCCGGTCGTCCACGGTTTCGCCGCCCAGCTCCTGCAAGGTCAGCATGGAGGTGAGCGAGGCCGGCTGCGCGGCGGCGGGCGCCGACGCGTGGTCGGCGGCAGCGGTCTCCGAGGGCAGCGCAAACCCCGACCCCGCGCCCGATGCGGCGCGCCCGCCAATCCGGGACGTGGCAGGTCGTCCGACACCCTCGATCGCCGTCATGTACCCGGCTCCTTGTTCTTACTCTGCGTCCCGGCCCTGGGTGCCACCCCTGGGGGCCGATCCAGTGTGCCGGCCCAGTGTGCCGGTCCAGTGTGCCGGTCGGCAGCATCTGCCTGGTCCCGATACCGCAAGATCGGCTGATTGCGCTGTTCCGGTCGTGGCACGGCACTTGCCCTTACCTCAGCCAGATTGGCCCGAAACTTCTTAAGACCCCGCTACCGCCGAGGACCCGCCGTGATCTGGTTTGTTCGTCTGCTGACCCTGCTGACCTCGCTCGCTGCCGGATTGCCGGCGGCCGCGCAGGTCCGCATCAAGGACATCGTCGACGTCGAGGGCGTCCGCGACAACCAGTTGATCGGCTACGGCCTGGTGGTCGGCCTGAACGGCACCGGCGACAAGCTGAGCAACAACGTCTTCACCCTGGAATCGCTGGTCGGCATGCTGGAACGTCTCGGCGTCAACACCCGCGACCAGATCTCCAACCTGTCCACCAAGAACCTCGCCGCCGTGATGGTCACCGCCGAACTGCCCGCCTTCGCCCGCAGCGGCAGCCGAATCGACGTGGCGGTCTCGGCGCTCGGCGATGCCACCAACCTGACCGGCGGCATCCTGCTGGTGACCCCGCTGCTGGCGGCGGATGGCGAGGTCTACGCCGTCGGCCAGGGCGCGCTGTCCACCGGCGCGATCGCCGTACGGGGCGCCGCCACCTCTGTCACGCGCGGCGTCCCCACCTCGGCCCGCATCGCCAACGGCGCGACCGTGGAGCGCGAAATTGCCTTCCAACTCGAAAAGTCGAACGTCCTTCACCTCGGCCTGCGCAACTCGGACCTGACGACGGCGCGGCGCATTGCCATAGCGATCAACACGACAATGGGGCCGATCGCCCAGGCCACCGACCCACGCACCGTCTCGCTCAACCTCAACGGCCGCGATCCGATCGACGTTCTGGCTGGGCTCGAGGATCTGCGGGTCGAGCCCGACAGCCCGGCGATCGTGGTGATCGAGGAAGCCAGCGGTACCATCGTGATGGGCGCCAATGTCCGCATCAGCACCGTGGCGATCGCCCAGGGCAACCTGACCATCCGGGTGACAGAGACGCCCGAGGTCAGCCAGCCCGGCCCGCTGTCCAACGGCGTCACCACCGTTGTGCCGCGCACCCAGGTGCAGATCGACGACCAGCACGACCGCAAGCTGGGCATTCTCCAGGGCAGCGTGACATTGCGCGACCTGGTGGCCAGCCTGAACGCCCTTGGTGTCGGTCCGCGTGACCTGATCAGCATCCTTCAGATGATCAAGGCAGCCGGCGCGCTACAGGCCGATCTGGTGGTCCGCTGATGAGCGGCCAGATCCTGCCGGCCGGCGCGCCGCTGCCGTCGAGCACCTTGCCGCCGGAGAAGGTCGCGAAGATCTGGCAGTCCGCAAAGGATTTCGAGGCCATGGCACTCGGCCAGCTGCTGGCGCCGATGTTCGACACGGTCGACACCGCGCATTCCACGTTCGGTGGCGGCGACGCGGAGGCCACCTGGCAGCCGATGCTGGTGGATGCGATCGGCAAGCAGATGGTGGCACGTGGCGGCCTCGGCCTCGCCGTACCGGTATTCAACGCGATGCTGCATGCACAGGAGCAGGCAAAATGAGCAAAGAGCTGATCGAGGCTGCCGGCGTGCTGGCAGAGACGCTCGCGGAAGAAAATGCAGCACTGGCGGCGCTCGATCTGCCGCGCGCCGCCGCGATGCTGGCCGGCAAGCAGCACGCGGCTGCCAGGTTCATCGAGGTGCAGGCGTCCCCCATTGGCGCCACACATCGGCAAGCCGCCGAACAACTGGCGCAGCGCCTGCGGTCGCTGGCGGCAGAGAACCGAGTGCTGCTGGAGCGTGCCATTATCGCGCAAGGCCGGGTGATCGGTGTGATCGCGCGCGCTGCCGCACCGGCGGTCGCACCATCGGGATATGGCGCGCGCGGGCGAAGCTGCCATGCCGGGCGGCCGGCCGCCTACGCGCTGTCAGCGCGCGCCTGAAGCCGCGCGTTAAGACGCGCGTGAAGACGCGCCTGAAGCCCCGCCTGAAGCAACATACGCCTGCGTGGCGCTGAAGCTCCACGCCGACCCGTGAAGCGAAGGAGGGTTGGGGTGGCGGCGTCAGCATGATACTGCCGGTGCATGACCACGCTGGCACCGGAGACATGGCGCCGCCTGCTGCGCCGCGCATCGGCTGACGAAGGCCTGTCGCAGCTCTACGGCCCCTTGCTCGATCCACCGATGGCAACCGACGGCTGCTACGTACTCGGCAGGATCGCCCAGTCGCTGGATGGCCGGATCGCGACAGCCAGCGGATCGTCGCATTGGATCAGTGGGCAGGAGGACATCGTCCACACTCACCGTCTGCGGGCGCTGTTCGATGCCGTGGTGGTCGGCGCCGGCACCGTGCGTGCGGATGATCCGCAACTCACCACGCGCGAATGCGAAGGGCCGTCGCCGGTGCGCGTGGTGCTGGATACCGACCGCAGGCTGGACGCGCGGTATCGCGTGTTCCGCGAAGCACCGGAAACGCTGCTGCTGTGTGCGCTCGATGCCGCTGGGGAGGATTGCATCGGCCAGGCACCGGTGCTTCGCCTGCCGCGTGCGCGTGAGGGATTGGACATTGCCGCCGTGCTGGCGGCGCTGGCGGCACGCGGGCTGCGGCGCGTGTTCGTTGAAGGCGGCGGCATCACGGTATCGCGGTTCCTCGCCGCCGGAGCGCTGGATCGGCTGCACGTGACCATCGCCCCGCTGCTGATCGGCTCCGGCATTCCCGCCTTCACCCTGCCCGAAGCCGCGACACTGACCGAGAGCCTGCGCTTCGACTGGTCGGTGCATCGGATCGGTGCGGACCTGCTGGTCGATATTCCGCTGTCGCGGGCACGGCCAGGCAATCACGCATGACGACAGCGCGCGCATTCTGGACCATCGAGCGTGGCAGCGGCGAAATTCGCGACGAGACTTTGCCTGCCGCGGAAGCGGATCGGATGCTGGTGCGGACACTGGCAAGCGGTGTGTCGCGCGGCACCGAGGCGCTGGTGTTCGCCGGAGGTGTGCCGGCCAGCCAGTACGCAGCGATGCGCGCACCGCTGATGGGCGGGCAGTTCCCGTTCCCGGTGAAATACGGCTACAGCGCCGTCGGTCGCGGCAGCGATGGCAGACGCGTCTTCGTGCTGCATCCGCATCAGGACGTGTTCCTCGCGCCGGCCGCGATGTGCATTGCGGTGCCCGACGCCGTGCCGACGCGGCGCGCCGTGCTGGCAGCGAACATGGAGACGGCGGTCAACCTGGTGTGGGATGCGGCACCGCTGGTCGGCGAGCGCATGCTGGTGATCGGCGCCGGTGTCGTCGGACTGCTGATTGCATCGCTGCTGGCACGCATTCCAGCGGCGCGCGTGACGGTGGTGGACATCGATCCCGCACGCGAGGTGCTGGCCCGGCACCTGGGCTGCGATTTCGCCGCGCCCAAGCAAGCGCCGAGAGAGCAGGAATTGGTGGTGCACACGTCCGCCAGCGAAGCCGGCCTTCGGCGGGCGCTGGACTGCGCCGCGTTCGAGGCGCGCATCATCGAGGCAAGCTGGTTCGGCGATCACGCGCCATCCGTGCCGCTTGGCGAGGCTTTCCACGCGCGTCGCCTGCGCCTCATCGCCGCGCAGGTCGGTGCCGTCGCACCCGCGATGCGTGGCCGGCGCAGTCATGCGGATCGGCTGGCACTGGCACTCGAACTGCTGACCGATCCCGCCTATGACGCATTGCTGGACGGGCCCACGCGGTTCGAGGATATGCCGGGAGCGATGCCGCGCATTCTCGCGCCGGGCGGCCTGTGTCACGTTATCACCTACGGGGGCGAGTGAATGTTCAGCCTGACCGTTTGCGACCACATCATGATCGCCCATAGTTTCCACGGCGAGGAATTCGGTCCGGCGCAGAGGTTGCACGGTGCGACCTTCGCGGTGGAGGCCGAGTTCCGCGCGCCGAAGCTCGACCATCTGCAGCTTCTGGTGGACATCGGTCTGGCGAAGATCGAACTGCGTCGCGTGCTCGATGCGCTGGACTACAGCAACCTGGACGACAACCCGACGTTCACCGGCGTCAACACGACGACGGAACACGTGGCATTTCACATTCACGGCCTGCTTGCCGCCGCATGTCGCGACGGACGGCTTGGCGAAGGTGGCCGATCCGTGACGGGGTTGAAGATCCTGCTGCGCGAAAGCCCGAACGCCTGGGCCGCTTACGAGGGGTCGATCGACTGATGCATGTGTCGCTGATCGTACCCGCGCCGTGCGATGCCGTCTCCGGCGGCTATGCGTATGACCGCCGCATCGTCGCAGGCCTGCGCGAGGCAGGGCATACCGTGCAGGTTGTCGAACTTTCGGGCAGCCATCCGCTGGCCGATGCGGCTGCACGCGATGCCGCATTCGCCGCGTGGACCGCACTGCCCGACACAACGCGCCCGATCATCGACGGCCTGGGGTTGCCGGCGTTCGCCGGAATGGACGATGTGCTGGCCGCACGGCATGCGGTCGGCCTGATCCATCATCCGACCGCGTTGGAGACAGGGTTCAGCGAAAGCGACCGGGCTGCGCTGCTGGCGATCGAGCGGCGTCTGCTGCCGCGGCTGGCGCGTGTCATCGTCACCAGCGGGATGACCGGCGAACGGCTCGCTGTTGATTTCGGCGTTGCGCCCGAACGCATTGCAGTTGTCGTGCCGGGCACCGATGACGCGCCGCGCAGTGCGGGATCCGGGGGACCGACGTGCCGCATCATCTCGGTCGGCACGCTGGTGCGGCGCAAGGGCCACGACGTCTTGCTGCGCGCGGTGGCACGGCTGTTCGATCTCGACTGGCAGCTCACCATCGTCGGTTCACCGGATCGCGATCCGGTCTATGCGCGCACGCTGATGGCGCTCGCCGAGGAACTGGACATCGCGGATGATGTGCGCTTTGCGGGCGAGGTCGACGACGCGGCGCTGGAAGAGCTTTGGCGTGCGGCTGATCTGTTCGCACTGGCGACCAACTGGGAAGGCTACGGGATGGCGGTCGCCGAAGCGTTGAAACGTGGGCTGCCGGTGGCGGTCTGTTCGGGTGGGGCCGCCGGGAGTCTGGTGACGCCGGAAGCGGGCGTGTCGTGTCCGCCGGGCGACCACATCAATCTGTCGAAGGCGCTGCGGCGGCTGATCTTCGGTGCGGGCCTGCGCCATGTCATGGCGGATGCGGCGTGGCAGGTCGGGCAGAGCCTGCCGAACTGGAAAACGCAGGCCCGGGAGTTCGCGCAGGCGATGGCTGGTGGCTGATATCGCCGTTCCTGCTGTCATCGGCCTAGTGTCATTGGCCTGCTGTCATCGGCCTGCTGTCATCGCCGTGCTGTCATTGGCCTGGTGTCATCGGCGCGGTGCAAAGCGACGCGGCAATGTCGTGGTGCCTGACGCTTTCGGGATTGTTTCGCTGCGCTCGCAATGACAGTCGAGCGCTTCGACTCGGAATGGCTTACACTGCGCGAACCATTCGACCACGCGGCGCGGAGCGTTGCGTTGGCGCGGCGATTGGGGAATCTCCTTCCGGCGCGGCCGCGTCTGCTCGATCTCGGCGCGGGAACCGGCAGCCTGTTCCGCTTCCTGGCGCCGATCATCGGCCGCGGGCAGGACTGGATCCTGATGGATGCCGACGCCGCGCTGCTGGAAGATGCGTTTGGCCGCACCGCCGCCTGGGCTCGGCGACATGGCTTCGCCGCCACCGCACCGAATGACACGCTGCTTGTCTCGACGCCGCATGGGCTGTGGCGCATGCAGGCGGTGCGGCGCGATCTGACCGCGCGGTCCGTCATGACCATGGCGCTGCCGGAGACGGATGCGGTGCTGTGCAGCGCGCTGCTCGATCTGGTGTCTCCGGCGTGGCTTGGCCGGCTGTTCGACGCTCTGCGAGTGCCGTTCCTCGCGTGCCTGACAGTCGATGGTCGCGATGTCTGGCAGCCGCGGCATCAAAACGACGCATTGGTGCGCACGGACTTCCGTCACGACCAGCGGCGCGACAAAGGTTTCGGACCGGCACTCGGCTTGGCGGCGCCATCGTTCGCATTGAACGCGCTGGCGGCACGCGGCTTCACGACCGCATCGACGCCGACAGACTGGCACGTTCCACGCGCCGCGTTGCGCATGCAGCGCGCCTTGATCGATGGCACCGCTGAGGCCGCACGCGACGCGCGGCCTTCGCACAGCCGCGCAATCATGGCGTGGCAGGAGGCGCGGCTGCGCCAGGCGATGCGGGCGAGGCTTGCCATCCGCATCGGCCACCGCGACATACTGGCGTTGCCATCGGGAGGATGACGCCATGCTGCTGGGTGCGATAGCCGATGACTTTACCGGGGCGACCGACCTCGCCTCCATGCTGGTGCGTGGCGGCATGCGCACCGTGCAGCTCATCGGCGGGCCGCATGCGGGCGAAGCCGCGCCCGATGCGGATGCCGTTGTCGTCGCGCTGAAGTCGCGCACCGCGCCGGTGCGACAGGCGGTGGACGAAAGCCTCGCCGCGCTGGCGTGGCTGCGCGACGCAGGCTGCCAGCAGTTCTTCTTTAAGTACTGCTCCACCTTCGACAGCACCGATGCCGGCAACATCGGCCCGGTGGCCGATGCGCTGATCGCGGCATTGGGCAGCGGCTTCGCACTTGCGTGCCCGGCGTTCCCGGCCAACGCGCGCAGCGTCTATCAGGGCCATCTGTTCGTCGGCGGCACGCTGCTGAACGAAAGCGGCATGGAGCATCATCCGCTGACACCGATGACCGACGCCAATCTGGTCCGCGTGCTGTCGCGACAGACCGAGGGCACGGTTGGCCTGGTGCCGTACGCGACGGTCGAGCAGGGCGCCATGGCGATCCGCCGGGCGATGACCGCGTTGAAGGAGCAGGGTCGCCGCTATGCCATCGTCGATGCGGTGAACAATTCTCATCTCGTGGCGATCGGCGAGGCGGCCGAACATCATGCGCTGATCACCGGCGGTTCCGGTGTCGCGATGGGGCTGCCGGCGAACTTCCGCCGCGCGGGCAAACTGCCGGAACAGAGCGATGCGGCATTGCTGCCGATGCTGGATGGCCACGCCGCGGTGCTGGCGGGTTCCTGTTCGCGCGCAACGCTCGGGCAGCTTGGCTTCGCGCGCGAACATGTGCCGGTGCTGCAACTCGATCCTCTCGCCACGCCGGACGCTGACCGCATGACCGCGGCGGCGCGCGACTGGTTGACGGACAAGCTTGGCGCCACGCCGGTCGTCATCGCCGCATCGGCGCCACCGGACCAGGTGACGGCGCTGCAGCAGCGGCTTGGACGCGAGGCAGCGGGAGCGCTGATCGAACAGACGCTGGCGAATATCGCCGAGGAACTTTTCGAGCGTGGCGTACGGCGATTGGTTGTGGCGGGCGGCGAAACTGCCGGCGCGGTGGTATCGCGGCTTGGCGTACGCAGCCTGCGCATCGGCGCGGAGATCGATACCGGCGTGCCGTGGACTTATGCCGAAGGTGGCGCCACGCCGCTTCTGCTGTCGCTGAAGTCGGGCAACTTCGGCGGCCGGGACTTCTTCATCAAGGCATTCGAGGTGCTGCAATGACCGAGGACGACACCCGCCAACTTCTCGTTGAGCTCGCCGCCGGCCTGTTCGCGCGCGGATTTTCGGTTGGCAGCGCCGGCAACATCAGCGTGCGCCTGGACGATGGCTACCTGATCACGCCGACCAATTCGAGCCTGGGGCGGCTGGATGCGGCGCGGCTGTCGCGGCTCGATGCCGACTTCCAGCATGTCGGCGGCGACAAGCCATCGAAGGAGGTGTTCATGCACCGCGCGTTCTATCACGCGCGGGACGATGCCGGCGCCGTGGTGCATCTGCATTCCACCATGGCGACCGCGGTCGCCTGTCTGCCCGATGTCGATGCGGCGAATCCGATCCCGCCGCTGACGCCGTACTTCGTGATGCGGGTTGGGCGGAGCATGCCGATCGTCGAGTACTACCGACCCGGCGACCCGGCGATGGAGCCGGCGATACACGCGGCCGCGCATGACGCGCGTGCGGTATTGCTGGCCAATCATGGTCCGGTGGTGTCAGGCAAGACTCTGACGGACGCGGTCTATGCGGCGGAGGAGCTGGAGGAAGCCGCGAAGCTGTATCTGCTGCTGCGCGGCACGACGCCGCGCCTGCTGACGGCACACCAAGTGGACGATCTGCTGACGACGTTCGGGTGATCGGCGTCGCTTCGCTGTAGTTATAACCACCGAAAAAAGAAGGGCGCCTGTTGGCGCCCTCTTCGCGTCCGGCCCGGTCCCACGCGTGGGACCGGGATCGGCGTGACTTCAGTTCCGTGACTTCAGTTCATCGACTCAGAGCTGCCTGACGGCATCGAATCTGCTGCCGGAGCCGCGGCAGCAGCAGCCTTCTTGCGTCCGCCGGTCTTGCGGGCAGCCTTCTTCTTCGGTGCGCCTTTCTTTCGACCAGCCTTCTTCGCACCGGCCTTTTTCGCACCAGCCTTTTTCTTCGCGCCGACCTTACGGCCTGCCTTCTTCGGTGCGGCCTTGCGACCCGCGGCCTTCTTGCGCCCGACGGTCTTGCGACCAGCAGCCTTCTTCGGACCGGCCTTGCGTCCAGCTTTCTTCTTCGGTGCGGCCTTCTTCTTGCCGCCGGCACGCATCGCCAGCGCCTGAGCGCGTGGCGGTTCGGTGGTGGTGGTTTCGTCGTTGCTCACCTGTAGGAACTCCTTCTGGTGTCGTTGGTTTTTGTCGCGCGGTTGACCAACGGCCGCCCATGCAGCCGGTTCCGCACCAGACCCACCGCAGCGATCGATGCAGGCGGGCCAGCTTCATCGGGCCGGCGATTCAGCGTGGGACTGTGTCTTCCACGCGTGCCAGTGCCGCACATGTCCAGCAGCACGACGAAGGGACCTGGCGCACGTTACCTGCTGCGCCGTCTTCGCCGCTTCTGCGATTCTGCAACCGACGTCGGTGCTCGATCGGCCTTGCTTCACCTGGACGAGGCTGCGGTCAATGGACCGTCCTTCTGTTGTCGTGTGCAACGCATCGACTCATCGCGAATCGGATTCGCGCACACCGAATCCGCTATTCTGCGTCTCGCCCATGGCTGTCAACAAAAAGCAACCGTTTCGTCGCAAGTCCGATGAAAATAATGCGCGCACGATGCAATACGATGCATTGATGTCACACAAAGCCGCCGCGACATCGCTGTCGCGGCGGTGTGTTCAAACTCCGTGAATCGACTCAACCGCGCTTGGCGATCGGCACGAACGGCACGTTTTCAGGTCCGGTGTAGTTGGCAGTTGGACGGATCAGCTTGTTGTCGACGCGCTGTTCCATGACATGCGCGCCCCATCCAGAGGTGCGCGCGATCACGAACAGCGGAGTGAACATCGCCGTCGGTACGCCAAGCATGTGGTATGAGATGGCACTGAACCAGTCGAGGTTGGCGAACATCTTCTTGGCGTCCGCCATGGTCGCCTCGATCCGATCAGCGATGTTGAACAGCTTCATCGATCCCGCGGACTTCGACAGCCGCTGCGCAACCTCCTTGATCACTTTGTTCCTCGGGTCGGCGATCGTGTACACCGCATGGCCGAATCCGATGATCACTTCGCGGTTGGCGACACGTCGCCGAATGTCAGCCTCCGCTTCGTCCGGCGTGTCATAGCGGCTCTGGATTTCGAACGAGACCTCGTTGGCGCCGCCATGCTTCGGCCCGCGCAGCGCGCCGATGCCGGCGGTGATCGCCGAATACATGTCCGCGCCGGTGCCCGCGACCACCCGACACGTGAACGTCGAGGCGTTGAATTCGTGCTCGGCGTAGAGAATCAAGGAGGTGTGCATGGCGCGGACGAACATCTCGCTGGGCGGCTTGCCGTGCAGCAGATGCAGGAAATGGCCGCCGATCGAGTCGTCGTCGGTCTCTACGTCGATCCGCTTGCCATTGTGTGCGTAGTGGAACCAGTAGAGCAGCGCGGAGCCCAGGCAGGCCATCAGCCGGTCGGTGATATCGCGCGCGCCAGGCTGATTTTGGTCGTCCTTCTCCGGCAACACGCAGCCGAGAGCAGAGACAGCCGTGCGCATCACGTCCATCGGATGTGCCGCCGGCGGCAGTGCTTCCAGCGTCTGCTTCACTGAAGCAGGCAGGCCGCGCCAGGCGCGCAGCCGCGCCTTGTAGCCGGTCAGTTCAGCCTGGGTCGGCAGCGTGCCGTGCACCAGCAGGTAGGCGATTTCCTCGAACTCGCATTGTTCCGCGACGTCCAGGATGTCGTAGCCGCGGTAGTGCAGGTCATTGCCGGTGCGCCCGACGGTACACAGCGCGGTGTTGCCGGCGGTGACGCCGGACAGGCCGACGCTTTTCTTCGCCCGGTTCGGAATGGCTGTGGTGTCGCTCATGTGTTTCTCCTTCTCAGTCCTGATCGTCTTGGCTCGGTCCTGATCGTCGTGGCAGGGCGTGCCCTGGCGCCAGCCTATGTCATTGCGAGCAGCGCAGCGACGAAGCAATCCCACTGCAGAAGCAATCCCTGGCCAGAAGTGCGTGCACCGTGTGACCGAGATCGCTTCGTCGCAGCACTGCTCGCAATGACAGGAGGCGGGCCAAAGCGGCGTCAGAATATCCCCGGCTTGCCAACAGCAAGCGCACCGGCGGGCAGGGCAACGTTCAATCGATGCAGCTCGCCTGCCTTCAGCCGCGACAGATCCTGCGCCGCCTCCAGGAACCGGTTCGCCTCGCGGGTCGAGATGATGCCGTCGGTCAGCGTGGTGAACTTCCTGATGTAGTCGTCGCGCTCGAACGGCTTGGCGCCAAGTGGATGGGCGTTCGCCACCGCCATCTCATCGACGATGCGGCTGCCGTCCTGCATGTGGATTTCGACGCGGCCGCCGAATGCCTGCTCGGCTGGATCGGTCGACAGATAGCGCCGCTCCCACTCCGGATCTTCCCGGGTTTCGATCTTGTGCCACAGCCGCACGGTGTCGGCGCGGCCGGCGCGGCGCGGCGTGTAGCTGTCCACGTGATGCCAGCGCCCATCCTGCAAGGCGACCGCGAAAATGTACATGATGGAGTGATCCAGCGTTTCCCGACTTGCCTTCGGGTCCATCTTCTGCGGGTCGTTGGCGCCGGTACCGATCACGGCATGCGTGTGGTGGCTGGTGTGGATGACGATCTTCTCGATCTTATCCAGACCGGCCTCATCCAGATCGGCAATCTGCCCTCGCATGCGGAACGCCAGGTCGATCAGCGCCTGTGACTGGTACTCGGCGCTGTGTTCCTTGGTGAAGCTGTCGAGGATCGCGCGCTTCGCTTCACCGGGCGCCGGCAGCGGCACCCGATAATGCGCTTCGGGCCCGTCGAGCACCCAGGCAATCACCGAATCCTCGCCTTCGTAGATCGGGCTCGGTGCGCCTTCGCCGCGCATGACGCGGTCCACTGCCTCTACCGCAAGCTTGCCGGCATGTGCGGGCGCGTAGGCTTTCCACGAACTGATCTGGCCCTTGCGCGACTGACGCGTGGTGACGCTGACGTGCACCGCCTGCTGCACCGCCTGGTAGATCACGTCCTGCTTCAAACCCAGCAGTGTGCCGATGCCGGCCGCCTGGCCAGGGCAGAGATGGGTGATGTGGTCGATCCGGTGCTTGTGCAGGCTGATCGCGCGGACAAGATCGATGTGGATCTCATAGCCGGTGGCGATGCCGCGGAGCAGGTCGCGGCCCGACTTGCCCATGGTCTGCGCGACCGCGAGAACCGGCGGAATGTTGTCGCCGGGATGCGAGTAGTCCTCGGCCAGGAACGTGTCGTGCATGTCGAGTTCGCGCACCGCTGTGCCGTTGGCCCAGGCCGCCCATTCCGGACTGACGGTCTTCGTCGACGGCACGCCGAACACAGTCGCGGCATTCTTGCGCGAATGTCCCAACGCCATGTCGCGCGCGGAAACGATGGCGTGGCGGTTGGCCGAGGCGATCGCCACCGAGGCATTGTCGATGATGCGGTTGACGATCATCGCCGCGACTTCTTTCTCCACCGGGATCTTGTCGGCGGCGACGCCGGCAATCTTCCAGGCGAGCTGATCCTCGCGCTTCAGGTTGGCTTTCGATGGGTGCACTCGTACGTCGTGCAGGATCATGCATTTTCTCCGTTCGATAACTCCAGGCCGATGACCCGCTGGTCTATTACCCCTTGGCCGACAACCCATAGGGCGCTGAACGGCAGGCTTGGCTGGCGTTCGTGCGCGGTCTAGCCTTTCTGCCGTCCTTCGTAAGATGGCGGCTTGGCAACGGCAAGCGCACCGCGACGCAACTCGGTGCCAGGGATACATATCCGGGGATACATATATATAGTGTCAGTACCATTCGACCGAGTGATCATCGGCAAGCTGGTCACCAGTGATGCCATCATACCGCACGGCTACGTTGCGGTGCGCGGCGAGACGATCGCGGCGATCGGCGAAGGTGCACCGCCGCCCGCGGTCGACACCATCGATTACAGCGGCAAGCTCATTCTGCCCGGACTGGTCGACGGTCACATGCACACATCGTCGTCCACCGGCTGGCCAGGCATCGAAACCGCGACGAAGAGTGCAGCCGCCGGTGGCGTGACCACCTGTGTCGACATGCCGTATGACGTACCGCTTCCGGTGACCGATGCGGCGATCCTGTCCGACAAGATCGCCTGGGTGCAGCGGACGGCGCATGTCGACATGGCGTTGTACGGCACCATTACGAAGACCGCCGGCGTCGGTGCGATCCCTGAACTGGCGACTGGCGGCATATCGGCGTTCAAGCTTTCCACCTACGAGTACGACGCAGTGCGCTTTCCGCGCATCGACCATCCGACGATGCTGGCCGCGTTTCAGGAAATCGCGAAGACCGGCCTGCCGGTGGCGATTCACAACGAAGATCAGGAACTGGTCGAGATGCTGACGGCGCAGGCACGTGCAGCCGGTCGCACCGAGCCGATCATGCACTGCCGCACACGCCCACCGCTGGCCGAGACGATGGCGGACCTCGAGATATTCGAAATGGCGATGGAGACCGGCGCGCACGTGCATATCGCGCATTCGTCCCTGGCGCGCGGGTTCGAACTCGCCGGGATGTTTCGCAACATGGGCGCGCAGACCACCGGCGAGGCCTGCATCCAGTATCTCTGCATGACCGAGGACGACATCGTTCGCCTGGCCGGCAAAGGCAAGTGCAATCCGCCGTTCCGCACGGCAGCCGAGGTGGAACGGATGTGGGGGTGCCTGGTGGCGGACAAGATCGCTTACGTGTCCACCGACCACGCGCCGTGGCCGATCGAGCGCAAGACGCTGCCCGACATCTTCGCCAATGGCGCCGGGCTGACGGGCATGCAGAGTTTCGCGCCGCTGATGTTCTCGCTGCTGGACGAACGCGGGCTGTCGCCGACGCTGATGGCGACCTATTGCGCCGAGAGAAGCGCGAAGCTGCATGGGCTGTGGCCGCGGAAGGGTGCGATCCGGGTGGGTTCGGATGCCGATCTGTGCGTGCTGGAACGCGGCGAGTTCAGCTTCGATGAAGCGAGCATCCAGGATCGGCCGGAGATGCGCTGGTCGCCGTATCATGGGCGGACGATGCGTGCGCGGGTCGCGGCGACATGGTTGCGCGGCATGCTGATCTGGGATGGTGCAACAGTGCTGGCGCGGCCGGGCACGGGCAGGTTCCAACGGCGACAGACGCACTGAGCGCACTGCATCGGCCCCGCAAGCGGCCGGCGTTGCGGCTTGCGCTGGGGCTGATCGCGTGCGCCGTGCTGGCGTTCGGTGTGGGGTGTGTGATCTGGCTGCGCGCTCATGTCGTGCCGCCGGATTGCTCGGATCCCGACACGCTGGCGCTGGTGCGCCAAAGCCTGACCGGGCGTTTCAAGCTGCCGCCGAGTGTGACGATCGAGAATATTCAGACGACCGCCGGCGGCTACGTCGGGTTCCGCTTTGTCTGCGAAGCGAGTCTGGGCGGGATCGATCCGCACGCATTGCCCGCGGGCAGCACAGTTCCGGGCATCGTGCATTACATCAGCCGGTTGACGGCGGATCACCGGAGCCATGAAGTAAGCGTGAGCGTCCAGCCTGTGCTGATATGGGAGCGTATGCAGTGACCAGTCGCAGCATCACCGTAGCCGCCGCGCAATTGGGGCCGATCCAGCAGTCCGAACCTCGCTCGGTCGCGGTCGAGCGGATGGTGCGGCTGATGGAACGCGCGCATCGGCGCGGCGTGGAGCTGGTGGTGTTTCCCGAACTGGCGCTGACCACGTTCTTCCCGCGCCACTACCATGCGGATGTGGCAGAGGCGGACCATTGGTTCGAGACGGCGATGCCATCGAATGAAACGGCGCCGCTATTCGCCGCGGCACGTCGATACGGCATCGGCTTCCATCTCGGCTACGCGGAGATTACCGAAGAACCGGACGGGAGCGGTGCGGTGCGCAGGCGGCGGTTCAATACGTCGATCCTGGTGAACCCGGACGGCGATGTCATGCTGAAGTATCGCAAGGTGCATCTGCCGGGGCATGCGGCGTTCGATCCGCGACGGAAGGTGCAGCATCTGGAGAAGCGCTACTTCGAGGTGGGCAACCTGGGCTTCCCGGTAATCCGTGCACCGATGGGCGGGCTGGCCGGCATCAACATGGGCATGATGATCTGCAATGACCGCCGCTGGCCGGAGGCATGGCGCGTGCTTGGGCTGCAAAGCGTCGAGCTGGTAATGCTTGGCTACAACACGCCGAGTTTGAACATGGAGGCGGGCGGATTCGAGGCGCACCACCTGCGCGTGTTCCATTCGCATCTGTCGATCCAGGCAGGTTGCTACCAGAACGCGTGCTTCGCGGTGGCGACGGCGAAAGCCGGCACCGAGGATGGCTGCGAATTGTTCGGCCATTCGATCATCGTCGATCCGCAGGGCGAGATCGTCGCCATGGCGACGAGTTGGGACGATGAGCTGATCACGGCCGACTGCAATCTGGAGATGTGCAAGCTGGGTCGCACGACGATCTTCGCGTTCGACAGGCATCGCCGGCCGGAGGCGTACACGCGGATCACCGATCAGGTGGGCGCGGTGGAACCGACGGAATGGGTGAAGCGCGCGGCGGAATGATGCGTTGCGTTGTGCCGATGGTGCGCGCGGTCCAGCCGACTTAACTGTCCGGACATTATGGACCGCGATAACGGCA
>DATKFJ010000147.1:0-6033 GCA_035511435.1 Acetobacteraceae bacterium
GACCATGAAGTTCACCACCAGCAGGATCGAGAAGATGATCAGGCCGATCACCACGTCGCCACCCATCAGGAACCCGCCGAATGCCGCCACCACGTGGCCGGCGGCAAGCGGGCCCTCGTTGCCGTGCGACAGGATCAGCCGCGTGACCGCGACGTTCAGCGACAAGCGGAGCAGCGTGGACAGCAGCAACAGAGTCGGGAAGCTGGAAAAATCGAGCGGACGATTGAGGAACAGCGCTACCATCAGCACGAGAACGCCGGAGGTGATGGACAGCGCCAGGCCGAAATCCAGCAGTATGGTGGGCAGCGGCAGCACCAGCACCGACAGCAGCATCACCACGCCCAGTGCCAGGCCGATGTCGCTGCCCGGCGAGAACTTGCGCAGGCGTGCCGTCAGTGCCGGCAGGAAGCCTTGCTCCGCGACGGCGTCAGCCATGGTGGTCCGGGTGAGCCCCTTCCCCACCCGCCTCCCACAACGAGAGGGGATGGCCGGAGGGAGCCAGATACGCGCGCATGATCAAGCCGCGACGCCGGCAGCGGGTGGCGGCACCATCACGCCCTGTGCCGTATAGTCACGCAGCTTGTTGCGCAGAGCGCGGATCGAAATGCCCAGGATCGTCGCCGCGTGCGTTCGATTGCCCAGCGTATGGCCGAGGGTTTCGATGATCAGGTCGCGCTCTACCTCCTGCATCTTGCGGCCGACCAGCGACGTGATGCCGCCGACCGTCGATACCTGCACGGTCGCGGCAGGCGGCCCAAGTTCGATCGCCGCGATGCCGATCTCGGCGCCGTCCGCCAGCAGCACGGCGCGATGGATGGCATTCTCCAGTTCGCGCACATTGCCGCGCCAATGATGTGACGTGAGACGCAGCAGCGCCTCACGCGACAGCGGACGAAAGGGCAAGCCATTCACATCGGCATACCGCCGCGCGAAATGATCGCCGAGTGCCGCGATATCGCCTGGTCGTTCGCGCAGCGACGGAATGCGCAGGCTGACGACATTCAGGCGGAAATACAGATCCTCGCGGAAGGTGCCGCGCTGCACTTCGGCCGGCAGGTCACGGTTCGTGGTGGCGAGGATACGCACATTGATGCGCACCGGCGCCGATCCGCCCAACCGGTCGATCTCGCGTTCCTGCACGGCGCGCAGCAGTTTGGCCTGTAGCCGAATGTCCATTTCGCTGATCTCATCGAGCAGCAGGGTGCCACCGTCGGCTGCCTCGAACTTGCCGATGCGTCGCGCGATGGCCCCGGAGAACGCGCCCTTCTCGTGGCCGAACAATTCGGATTCCAGCAGGTTGTCGGGAATCGCCGAGCAGTTCAGCGCGATGAAAGGCCCGCCGGAACGCCGCGAACGGCGGTGGATGTGGCGTGCCAGCACCTCCTTGCCGGTACCGGTGTCGCCCACGATCAACACAGATGCTTCCGATGCCGCCACCTGCTCGGCACGGCGCACGGCCTCCTGCATGGCGGGATCGCGCACGATCATCGCGTGGCTCTCGCCCGCCGCGGCTTCCAGGATGGCGGCGATCAGGTCGGGATCGGGCGGCAATGGCAGGAACTCGCGCGCGCCCTCGCGGATCGCGCGCGCAGCCGCCTCCGCATCGTCGCCGGTGCCGCAGGCGACCACGGGCACGGCAATGCGCTCCTTCGCGAGCGCGCGCACCACGGCGCCCACATCGTGCGCCAGATCGCACAGCACCAGATCGACGCGGGCATCCGCGCGCAGGCGCGCCAGCGCGGCATCCGCGTCATCTGCCTGGTCGAGCTTCGCGCCGCGGGCGATCGCGAGGCGCGCCGCCTGGCCGAGTTCCCCCGCCAGAGAGCCGATGATCAGGACGCGCAACTGCGGTGCCTCAATTCCCGCGATCGGTCTTGACGATTTCCGTCATCGTCACGCCGAGGCGGCTGTCGTCGACCATGACCACTTCGCCGCGGGCCACCAGGCGGTTGTTGACGTAGATGTCGATCGCCTCGCCAAGTTTCCGGTCCAGTTCCACGACGGCGCCGCGACCGAGCTTCAGCAACTGGCTAACCTGCATCGTCGCCTTGCCGAGTACGGCGCTGACGGTGACCGGTATGTCGTAAACCGCCTCCAGCTCGCGCGCACTGCGCGGTGCGTTGCCGTCGATGTTGTTCGCGGTGGATTCCGCCAGTTCCGCCAGTTCCATGTCAGCCATCGACTGTCTCCTTGATCGCTATCTCTGTTTGCAACTGTGCCGCGGGCACCAGCGCGGCGGGCAGCTGTTCCGCAGGCACCAGCACCGCGGGCAGCAGTCCCGCGGGCACCAGCACCGCGGTCACCTGTCGCCACAATGCGGTGGCGTCGCGCGCGGCCGCACCGTTGCGCCAGGTGATGCGCACATCGCCCGGCGGCATCGCGTTGCTTGCCGTGGTCTGCACATGCGCGGCGAGTTCCGGATCGAACAGCTCGATTTCGTGAGCCACCGCCGCCACGGTGCGCGGGTTCGCGCGAACGGTGATCAGCGGCTCCTGGATCAGCGCCGGCAAAACGGCACGGACGATTGCGCGTACTTCCGCATCGCCGTAACGCGCGCAGAGCGTGGGGAACGTGGCGGCGAGACTGCCCAACAGCAGACCGGCTATCGCCTCCGCCGATTGTTCGGCCTGCGTGGCCGTTGCTTCGCGCTCGACCTTGATCTGGCTGGCGATCGTTTCCAGCGCCTGCCGCGTTGCCGCTTCGCCACTGGCGCCAACTTCCTGCACGCCGGCCGCGTGACCGGCCAGCCACGCTGCCTCGCGTGCGCCGGCCATTTCACTGGCGGAGAATACCGCTTCGATCACTTCGGGTTCAGGAGCGGCCTCCGGCACATCGAAGTCCTCGTCGAACAACACGTTGACGAAGCGCGCCCGCGGTGGTTCTTGCAGGAGTGCATCCATCTAGTACACCAACTCCTCGTCCTTGCTTTCGACGATCTCGATCTGTCCCTGCGCCGCCAGTTCCTTCGCGAGAACGACGATGCCGGACTGCGCTTCGTCGACATCGCGCAGGCGCACCGGACCAAGCCCCTCGATGTCGTCCTTCAATATCTTGCTGGCGCGATCCGACATGTTCTTGAAGAACATGTCCCGGATTTTTTCCGATGCGCCCTTCAACGCCACCGGTAGTTTGTCCTTCTCCGTCGCACGCAGCAGGATCTGTACTGCCTGCGGCGTGAGACGGATAAGATCGTCGAAGGTGAACATCAACGCCTTGATGCGTTCGGCGGATTCGCGGTTGCGTTCCTCGAGCGCGGCAATGAATCGGGTTTCCGACGCGCGATCGAGATTGTTGAAGATGTCCGCCATCATCTCATGCGAGTCGCGCCGTGCGCTGCGCGCCAGGTTGGACATGAATTCCGCGCGCAACGTGCGTTCGACACCGTCCAGCACGTCCTTCTGCACGCTCTCCATGCGCAGCATCCGCATCACCACTTCCATGGCGAACGAATCCGGCAGCAGCGTCAGCACGCGCGCCGCATGGTCAGCACGTACCTTTGACAGCACGACCGCGACAGTCTGCGGGTATTCGTTCTTCAGGTAGTTCGCCAGCACCGCCTCGTGCACGTTGCCGAGTTTGTCCCACATGGTGCGACCGGCAGGACCGCGGATTTCCTCCATGATCTGCGAGGCGCGATCGCGCGGCAGCGATTTCTGCAACAGCCGCTCGGTGCTTTCGTAGCTGCCGACAATGTTGCCGGCAGCGCCCATGTGATCGACGAAATCGACGCACAGGCGCTCGACGACCTCGGCACGCACTGCGCCAAGCTGCGACATGGCCGCCGAGATGTCCTTGATCTCGTCCTCATGCATCATGGCGAAGATCCGCGTGCACTGGTCTTCGCCCAACGCCATCATGAAGATCGCCGCCTTCTGCGATCCGGCCATCGAGCGATAGTCTTCGGGTTTCAGCACGTCAGTTGCTCTCCTGAACCATCCAGCCACGCACGATCGACAGTGTTTCGTCCGGGTGCTTTTCCACAATCTGCGTGATGCGGCGGAGCGAGGACGCGCGCATCTGCCCTTCGATCTGCGCGATGTTCACCATGCTCTCGTCTTCCAGCAGACGCGGCGCTGGCCCGACCACCGATAGTGCTCCCAGCTCAGGGACAGCGGATGCCCCACCGGGCGCGCCGCCACCGATGACCGCCAGTGCCGTGCCGCTGCTGGACAACGTACCGGCGACGTTGAGCGTGGTGAGCCGCAGCACCATCGGCCGCAGCACCAGCAGCAGCGCAAGCACACCGATCACACCGAACAGGGCGGTCTGCGCCAGATGCATCAGGTCGGCCTTTTCCAGGTGCAGACCGAGCAGGCCGCTGTCGTTCACCACCGGCGCGGCGTCGTCGGTGGCGAAGCGCATACTCTGCACCTCGACATGATCGCCGCGTTTCTCGTCGTAGCCGATGGCGCTCTTGACCAGGCTGGTGATGCGATCGAGCTGCTCGGGCGGGAGCGGTTGCCACGTGTGCTTGCCGTCAGCGCCGACGGTGTCCGTGCCGTCCACCATCACCGCAAGGCTGATGCGGTCGATCTGCGGCTGCTCACGGATCAACGTGCGTACGGTCTTGCTGATTTCATAGTTGGTGGTCTCTTCCTGCCGCGCATCCTGCGAACCGGCACCTGAGCGACCGGCATCGGCGTTGGGCAGGTTATTCTGCACCGTGACGGTGCCGGACGGTTCGGTACTCTTGGACGTGTTGTTGACGCTCTGTGTGCTGCGCGTCACCTGGCCGTCCGGATCGTAATGTTCCTCGGTCTGGTGCACCTTGTCGAAGCTCATGCGTACCGCGGCTTCGGCGCGCACCTTGCCTTCGCCCAGACTGCGCTCCAGCATTTCTTCCACCGCGCGCGACAGCCGAAGTTCGGTGGAACGGCGCACTTCCTCGGTGGTCAACGCCGCGGCCGCCTCGGCCATTGGTTCGCCGGCGCGCGCCAGCAGATCGCCGCGGGAATCGATGATGGCGATGTTCTGCGGGCGCAACCCCGGCACTGCGGAGGCGACGAGGTTCAGGATCGCCTGAATGCCTTCGCGGTCCAGCCGGGCGACGCCGGTCATCGTCAGCATCACGCTGGCCTGGGCTTCCTGGCGCTCGCGCGCGAATGGCTCGCGCTGCGGCAGGACCAGATGCACGCGAACGGCACGCACGCCGTTGATGGCGCGGATGGTGCGGACCAGTTCGCCCTCCATCGCGCGGGTCTCGTTGATCTTTTGCTGGAATTCGGTGGCGGCGAGGCCGTCGCTGCGGTCGAAGATTTCGTAGCCAACCGTACCGCCGCTGGGCAGCCCCTCCTTGGCCAGCGCGATGCGGGCTTCCGGCACCTGGTCGGCCGCGACCATGATCTGGCTGCCGTTGGCGGCGATGCGGTACGGGATGTGCTGGCGGGTGAGCTGGTCCACGACCTGTGAGGCATCTCGCAGATCGAGATCGCCATACAGCAAAGCCATCGGCTCGGTGCCGCCGCGCAGCACCATCAGCGCCAACATCCCGAGCATGCCCAGGGCGACGGCTCCCATTGCGGCAAGCCGGGCTGGCCCCAATGCTCGCAGCCCGTCCACCAGGGCCTTCATCGCTGTCACCTCTGCGTTCTGGACAGGGCGTGTGCTGGGGCGCCTGACTGGGCGCCGCGCAGCACGGCCTGCTGTCGTTGGACCGGAGCTTGGCGTGCCGGGCTTACCCTGCCGTTAACGGGCGGGCAGATTCCGCCGGGTGGGCGGGCTGGGGGTCGCGGCGGCATGTTATGACCCGCCATTGCGTTTTCGTTGCGAGGTGATCGAGCCAAGGCTGGGTCAAGATTACGCATGGTCGCAACGTGAGGGTGCCGCATGGGCCGCTTCACCTGAGCTCCGAAAACCGGACGGATCGGTCGTGGTGGCGACGCTGGAGCGCATCGCTTCGGTCCATCGGGCGCCGCTGATCCGGCTGGAAAATGGGCCCGAGTTCATCTCGAACGAGCTGGACCTGCGGGCCTGGCTGCATGGCGTCGACTTCGACTTCTCGCGGCCGGGCAAGCCGACGGACAACGCTTTCGC
>DATKFJ010000148.1:0-12313 GCA_035511435.1 Acetobacteraceae bacterium
TTCACCCACCAGGGACGTGAACTGCCGTTCGCCAGCAACATCACCATCAACGACGCGGTGACGCCGGACATTGACCCGCCCACCGCGATTGCCGCCGGCGACGGTTTTTCGTTTTGGATCGATGTCGGTGGCGCACCGTTCCAGTTCAGTTGCACCGCAACGGACCTGGCCGGCAGCCCGATCGACTTCCTCGCCCCCCTGGTCTTCATGAGCCTGTCGGAGCCGGCAACCGCAACGGTGAAGTCCGCCTGGTCATCGGCCAACCCCGCCTGCACCGTGCAAGGCACGCTGATCGCCTACGCCGATCCCGCCGCCGGCGACACCGTGCTCAAGACCAATACGCTGTTTTTCGATACCGAGGTGCTGCTCGCCAGCCCGCCCTACCCGACCAAACCCTTCGTGCCGATCTTGTCGCAGGCCGTGGTCAGCGTCCCGACGCTGGAACACTTGCTCGGCACCACCACGCCGATCACCATCGCGCTCTATTCGGGCTACCTGGCGAACGACCTGGACGGCAACGCCGGCGTGTTCGCAGAGCTTGCGCAGGCGCCCTTGCCGATGGCCTTCGCGGCGAACCAGTCCGGCGGCCTCGGCACGCCCAACCTGCAAGTGAAGGCGCTGACCGCGCGCAAGGGCGTCGTCGCCGGTGAACCGAGCGACGCCGCAGCCGGGACGCTCGATCCCACGGCATATTTCAGCGATGTCAACGCGCAGCTGTTCGGCTGCATCCAGATCAGCGACCTGATCCCCATCTCGCAGATTACCATGAAGGCGCAGGCGGGGCCGAACGCGCCGACCATCCGCACGGAGTCGCAACCGAACGCGACAAACCCGACGACGGTCGTCACCAAGATCGACTGGAAGCCGCAACTGCAATCGCCGCCGCCCGGCAACGTCACGCTGACGTTCACGCCGTCCGGCGCGAACGCATCCACCCTGTCGTTGCAGGCGACGGTCACGCGCAACCTTGCCGGCGGCCCTGCCAGCACCGTCGTATCCGGCAAGCTCACCAATTTCACCCTGAACTTGCTCAACGTCGTGAACCTGACGGTCGACTCGATCACGTTCACCTCGCAGAACGGCAGCAAGCCGGACGTCGCGGTCGAACTGCCGGCCACCAATCCGGTGCAATTCCAGGGTGCCCTCGGCTTCGTGCAGTCGCTGGCCAGCGCACTACCGCCGGGTATCTTCGGCGGCTCCGGTCCGTCGATCGATCTCGGTCCGACTGCGCTCAAGGTCAGCTTCACGCTCGGCCTGCCGACCATCAACGTCGGCGTCTTCTCGCTCGAACACATCGCCATCACCACCGGCCTCGATCTGCCGTATCTCTCGGGCAAGCCGGCATTCGAGTTCGCCTTCGCCAGCCGCAGCGCGCCGTTTCTTCTGCTGATCGAATGCCTCGGCGGCGGCGGCTTCGTGCATCTCATCGTCGATGCGAGCGGCGTGCAGATGGTGGAAGGCTCGCTGGAGTTCGGCGGTTCGTTCTCGATCGACCTCGGTGTCGCCTCCGGCGGCGTGCATGTGCTGGCGGGGATCTACTTCCAGCTCAAGTCGAACTACACCGACCTGACTGGCTTCGTCGACATTGGCGGCGAGGTGTCGGTGCTCGGGATCATCTCGATTTCCATCGACCTCAACCTGAGCCTCAGCTTCATCATCGCGAACGGCACGAAGACGGTGCAAGGCAGGGCGACCCTGTCGATTTCGGTGCACGTCCTGTTCTTCGGCATCTCGGTCTCGGTTTCCGTGGAGAAGAGTTTTTCATCCGGCAACAGCGACCCGAAAATGGGCGACGTCATTTCTGCCCAGCAATGGGCGGACTACGCCGCCGGCTTCGCGTAGCGCGGGCGCCGGACATGGCAAGCCAGAGCTTCACCTGGACCGTCCTGCCGAACGGACGCGCCGCGAACAACCGGCTGCGGCTGTCGATCCTGCTGTCGCCGCAGCTTTCCGCCGGGGCGGTGCTGGCGGATTTTCCGGACATGCTGCATTGGCCCGCCCTGCTGCGCCAGCATGGGCTGAGCTTCCGCCTCGCCTGCGGCACCCGCCGGCAGACCGTGGCGGCCGGCACAGCCTCGCTGCGGCCGGACCTTTGGGCGGCGATCTTCCAGCCATCGACCTACGTCCAGCCGGTATCGGAGCCCGATTACGACAAGCGGCTGATCGTGTCGTACCCGGTGCGAACCACCCATGATTTCCTGCAGTATGCCTACCAGTCGGTCGGCGTCGGCAGCGCATCCGGCTCGGAAGGGCTGTACAGACTGCTGCAGCCGCTGGCGTTCCGCGATGGTTCGGCATCCACGCTGGATGGAGCGCTGAGCGCGGCGCGGCTGGATATCTGGCAACAGCAGAACCCGCCGCCTGCCGCGCCGGTGATTCAAATGGCACTCCCCATGCCTTCGACGGCGGCGACGGTGCGCGCCGGGATGGCGCGCGCGGCCCTGTTCCATCGCATGCCGCCCGCGCCGCATCGGCCGAACCTGCCGGCGACACCGGCGGATTTCGCCAAGACGCTGGATTTTCACGCGGCGCTGACCGCGCTCAGTTCATACCCATCGCTGCAGCGCGTGTTCGGCCTGGTGTTCGACCTGGAGGTGCCGGCCAGCCTGTGCCCCACCTCGCCGGCATCGGGTGCCTATCTCACGATCTCCGTCGACGGCCTGATCCCCGGGTTCAACTGGTCGCTCACCCCGCGTCTCGTCACGCCCACGACGGCCTACGCGCTGAACCCCACAAGCTTCGCGGCCGCGCCCGCCGCTACCCCGGGCAATGTCGCGGCCGGCGAGGTCTCCGGCGGCCTGCTGGCGCTGTCTCCCACGGACTTCAACCTGGTGCAGGTGGAACTCGATGGCACGCTGCTGAAACTGCTGAGCCTGGCAGATGCCGCGGCGTTCCAGTCCGGTGGCGAGGTGGTGGGCGACACGCTGCCGGCGCTGCGCTCCGGCGGCATCACGCTGACCGCGGACGGGCGCGCGATGCAACTCCTGCAATCCATCCGCGACAACGTCGCCTTCAGCACCGCCGCGGCGTCAGGCTCGGCACTGCCGCGGGCGCTCACCGCGTCCGACCTGGTGCGTGGACAGCGGATCGACATCTGGTCGTCGGAAACCGGCCGGTGGCATTCGCTGCACCGGCGCAACGCCACCTACCGCTTCGGCGATCCGCCCAACCTCGCGGTCGCGGTGCAGGACGAGGAGGGCTTCGTCCAGCTTGCCGTGGCGCAGCCGGCACCGGACCCGACGCGGCCGACGGACCAGTACTCCACCACCAACAACCTGCCGCAGCCGGGCACCGACCTCTACGTGCACGAACGGATCGCGCGCTGGACCGGCTGGAGCCTCAGCGTGCAGCGCCCGGGGCAACCGCTGAACCGCAGCGCGGATCCGAACGCGGCGCTCGCCCCTGACCCGACCGAGAACGCGCCGGTCACGCCGTTCAAGATGGTCGCCAGTTTCACCGTGGTGAACGGCTCCCTGCCGCAATTGCGCTTCGGTGCCAGCTACCGGCTGCGTGTGCGCACCGTGGACCTCGCCGGCAACAGCGCCACGCTGGACGTCGCCACGCCGGCCGCCACGGTGCTGCCCGGCGGCGGCGCGCCCGCGGTGTATTTCCGGTTCGAGCCGGTGCCCGCGCCCATCGCGGTGCCCCGAATCACCCCCTCCGCTGGCGGCTCCCTGCTGCGGATGGTGATCCGCTCGCGCAACACGGACCGGTCGCTCGACGCGGTGCCGTCGTCCGACATCGACGAGCGGCACCTCGCGCCGCCGCGTACGTCGGTGCGATTGGCGGAGACGCACGGCGTGCTGGATGGTCCGAACGGCCTGCTGCGCGGCGATGCAGCGGTCTACGCCGCGCTGGTCGCGGCCGATGCGTTCCCGGTGCCGGCGTTACAGCCCGCCGCGAGCATCGACGTCGGCTATCTGCCGGACCCGCTGGCGCGCGGCGCAGCGCTGCGCAACCTGCCGGGTACCCAGGGCGGCCAGGCAGGGCGTATCGCCGGCTCTCTGCTGCAATACGAAACTCTGCCGGACGCACAGCCCAGCCCGGATTGCGTCACCTATATCGGGTTCGGCGAGGGCTGGCCGAGTCGCCAGTCGTTTCGCATGCAGGTGCTGGAAGGTTCCGGCACCCCAGGCTGGGACGCGGCCAATCGCGTGCTGAGCGTCGGCCTTCCCAAATCCGCCTTCGTCACCGTCCCGGTCAGTTGCTTCCTGCTGCCCTCCGATCTCAGCGTAATGGGCGTGTGGGACTGGATACGCCAGGCATTCGTGACGATGGAGCTCGAGGCGGCATCCAGTGCGACGGCCTCGACCGACGTGCCCGCCGCCACCGACATCGCATCGCTGATCACCCGCCTGGTGCTGGAAGGTGGGCACGAGATGCTGACGCCGGCGCATACCCTCACGCTGGTGCACGCGGTGCAGCAGCCGCTGGGCGAGCCGACGTTCGAGCAACTTCCAGTGGTGCACCGGCCTGCCGCGCCGATCCTGGCCTCCGCCTTACGCAACCGCTTCACGCCGATCACTGCGTGGCGGTCGGTGGGCGCACACCAGGCGGTGCTGCTGGGCGGACTGCACATCCACGCGGCGAGTACCGCGAAGATCGATCTGCATGCGCGCTGGCTGGAGTACAGCGACGACCCGTCGCAACCGCTGCCGTCGAAACGCGTGGCGTCCGACCTGGTCGAATCGATCGACCTGGCGATAATCAGTGGCGGTGGAATCCCGGCCGACGGCGCGGCGTCGCGCTATGTCGCGATCTACATCCCGGCGGTCGATATCCTATGGTTCGCGACGCCGTTCGACGAACTGTCCGGCGTCGATACGCCGACCTCGGTCGCCGCGCCGCTGCACCGGTTCAGCGACACCAAGCACCGCTGGATCACCTATGAAGCCGTCGCCACGTCCCGCTTCGCCGAATACTTTCCGGAACCGGGACTCGACCTGACGCGCACCGGGCCGGCGTTGCTGGTCGATGTGCCAAGCTCGGCGCGCCCGGCGCTGCCCGGTATTGTTTACGTGGTGCCGACGTTCGGCTGGACGCAGCAGGAAACCAGCAACGTGAAGACCAGCGTGCGGCTCGGCAACAGCCTGCGCATCTATCTCGACCGGCCGTGGTTCTCCTCCGGCGAGGATGAATTGCTCGGAGTGGTGCTGTGGCCGGCGCCACCCGCCACGCCGCCCACGGCCGCGCAAATGGAGACGCTGAAGCGTTACTTCACGCAATGGGGCAACGACCCGGTCTGGGCCGGCGGCTCGCTCTCCGCGACGCCGTCGGTCGCCGACCTGCCGCAGGCGGTCACCGTCGGCAGCGGCCTGGCGCTGGCGGAAACCACTCAGACGGTCGACGTGGCCGGGTTCGAGGTGGCGTTCGACGAAGTGCGCGGCCTGTGGTTCTGCGACATCGAGTTCGGCAGCCCGCTGGCTTACACGCCGTTCGTCCGGCTGGCGCTGGCGCGCTATCAGCCGCACTCGATCCAGGGCGTCGAGCTGTCGAAAGTCGCGCTCGCCGACTTCGCCCAGATCGCACCGCACCGTACCGCTTTGCTCAGCATCGATCCCACCGAACCGCGGCGAGCACGCCTCGTCGTCGGCGGGCTCGGCCCGGGCGCGCCGCGCCCGTCGCAGATCGGCGTATCCGTGCAGCGCTTCATGCCCGCGATCGGCAACGAACTCGGCTGGACGCAGACCGCCTCCAGCTATGCCCGCGTGGTGCCTGACACGCCGGCGCCGGCCGAGCAAGATGCGGTGCTTTGGTCCGGCAGCATCACCTTTACGAATGCCCCCCAGCCGGGCGAGGCCCGCGTCGTGATCGTCGAAAACGAGATGTGGCCGTCCGACGCCACGGCGGAGCCGCAGACCGGACGCCTGGTCTACGCCTGCTATCTGCCGTACGACATCCACTCCGATCCGGTGACCTGACCGATGGACTCACCTGGCCCGCCACAGACGCCGATCGCGCTTCTCGATGAGTTCCTGGTGGTGGAGGAGTGGCAGGGGCTGCTGTACTACGCGCTGACGCACGCGCCGCAGTTCCACCGGTCGCAGGTGCTGAACACCACGGGCGCCAGCATGCTCGACACCGGCTACCGCCGGTCGAGCGTGCTGTTCGACCTCGGGGAGTTCCACGGCCTGTTCGTGCAACGGCTGATGACGTTCCTGCCGCACATCCTGTTCCGCATCGGCGTGCCGGAGTTCCCGGTGTCCCAGGTCGAGGTGCAACTCACGGCGAGCAGTGACGGCGAGTTCTTCCGTGCGCACACCGACAACGACTCGGAGGGTGTCGGCGCACGGCTCGTGACGTTCGTGTATTTCTTCCACACCGAGCCGCGGGCGTTCAGCGGCGGCGAGCTGCGCATCTTCGACACGGTGCACAACGCCGGCCGGGCGGCAGCGACCGGTGCCTACCGGCTGGTGCAGCCGCTGCAGAACCAACTGGTCTGCTTTCCCAGCGGCTGCCTGCATGAAATCCTGCCGGTGGTCTGCCCCAGCGGCGCGTTCGAGCATAGCCGCTTCACCATCAATGGCTGGTTCCACCAATGACGTGCCGAGGAGACGCGTCGTGACCCCGTACGGCTATCCCGAATCCTATTATCACGTGCTGCTGGACGAACAGCCGTACTACCTCGTGCCGCCGCGGCTGTACGGCGCGGAGGAACCGGAGCAATTGATCGTCAGTCCGCATTGCTGGTTTTCCTGGCTGGGCGAGCCGCCGCCCGACCTGGCGGCGCGCCTGCACATGCCGGAGCGTTTTCTCCCGTGGCCGTGCATCGTCTGGGTTGATGACGCCGCCACGCGCAGCGTCTGGCCATACTGGCTGGGACACGAATACGTCCGGTATTTCGAAGGCGCGGCGCCCGGTCGGCCGCTGCCGAGCGCGATCCCCGCCCATGTCGAATGGGTGCTGAAACGGGCGCGGATCCTGGTCGGCCAGAACGCGCCCGCGCGCAGCCGGCGAGCCTGGATGACGCAGGCGCTGGCTCGCGTGCCGCAGTTCCGTCGCGGCTATGTCGGTCTGGATGGGCTGGTGCCGCCGTTCCACATCGGAGCGATGCGCCGCTACTACCGGGCGCATCTGCGGGCTGGAACGTTCCAGTTCGGTGACGACCAGGTCAGCCGCCGCCATATCGCCCACAACGAGCCGGTGGCCAGCTACGTCCACCACCAACTCACCACACTGGTCGGCGATCTTGCGGAAACCGAGATCAAGCCGTCGTACTCGTATCTCGCCGCCTATCACAGCGGTTCGGTGCTGGAGCGCCACACCGATCGGCCGCAATGCGAATACTCGGTCACACTTTGCATCGACGCGACGCCGGAGCCGCAGGCGCAGTCCGCCTGGCCGATCGACCTCGACACCACGGACGGCAGGCTGCGGGTCTGGCAGCATATCGGCGACGGGCTGCTGTATCGCGGCCGCTATATCCCGCACTCGCGCGAGCGTCTGCCGGAAGGCTATTCCTCGACCTCTCTTCTGCTGCACTACGTCGATCAAAGCTTCGACGGACCGCTGAACTGAGCGGAGAAGCGGCATGGGCCTCTACACTGTCAGCCAGTCCAGCCTCGCGCCGATCGCGGGCGTGCACAACGGCACCGGCCACCAGCACGACCCGGGGCGCGCGGTCGCGGTGGCGGGGAGTGTGCCTGGCTCGACGCTGCTGCAGTTCAGCGGCATGGACCTGTCGATCACGACGATGCTGTTCGTGCTGAACGCGAACGTGGTGCCGAACTGGTTCGGGGTCGCCGTCCCGGATGGGCTGACCGACTTCACCCGGCCCAATATCTTCTTTCATCCGACACCGGGACAGGCTGGTTACAACGACGCCGACTATCCCACCAAAGGCGGGCAGTGGCCGAAGCTGTTCTATTACATGGAGCGGTTGGGCTATCAGATCGCCGGTTCCGGACGCGGCCAGGTCGTGGTGATGCCGTTCCTGACCGATGCGGCCACCAGCACCGGGATCCTGCCGGCCAATTGGCAGGACATCATCACCGATATCCTGCAAGCTGCCAGCACGCAATTGCAGCCTGGCCAACCGGTGCCTGCCTCGATCGCGCAGGTGGTCGTGTCCAGCTTCAGCGACGGGATCCTGTATTCGCACTCATTTCGCGCAACGGGGGCGGGGTTGCAGCCGCTGCTGGGCGAGATCTGGGACCTGGACGGCAGTATCTCCACCGTCAGCCAGTATTCGGCCGACCTGCGCCACGGCCAGTCCGTTCCCGTGGTTCAGTACGACCAGAACGCCGCGTTGGGTACCACGAGCTATCATGTGCCTTGGCCGCGCTGGGCCGATTATTACGACACGTCGGCGATCCCGAAATCGGTATTGGCCGTGCATCCGCTGATCCGCGATTTCATGTACTTGCACGCCGGGACAGTGAGCACTGTAGGATCGACGATCCAGCCGGGCGCGCCGCAAGCGCCGACGCCCCAAACGCCGGCACCCCAATCGCCGGTACCCCAATCGCCGGTACCCCAATCGCCGGTACCGGCTTCACCGTCGCCTGCGGTGCTGCCAAGTCCGTCGTCACCCGCCCTGCCGCCCGCGCCGCCGCCAACGCCACCCATCCCGGCGTCGCCCGTGCCGCCATCGCCACCGGCGCCCATCCCGCCGCCGCCATCCCCGCCGACACCCGCTGCGCCGCAGCCTGCCCCGCCGCCGCCCGTGCCACCGGGCACTCCGCCGGCTGGGGTTGTGCCGCAACCGCCTGCGCCGACCCCTGTCATTCCGCCGACGATCACGCCCGCCGCGCCGAATGTCGTGCAAGCGCAGATAGCCGACGCGTGCTGTTGCGAGGCGACCGCCATAACGGCGATTTGCGGCGCGACCGCCGCAGAGGCGATCACGGCTATCACGGCGATCGTGTCACTCGTCAAATGAATGCAGCGAACCGAACCCCGGCATGTCGAAATGGCGGCAAAAGCTCGCCCAGATTTCCCCGAGCGGCAGATGAGCACTGCTCTGCAGGACAGCGAACAGTCCGCGGTCCTCCCTATCGAACATCAGCGCCGGATCCCACGCGGCGGAATCCCGGCTGGACCAAATGCTGTTGCCGCTGATGAGGCAGCGATCCAGCGCCCGGAACTCCGCGTACGACACATGGTACGTATCCATCAGGCCCGCATTTTCCGCGAACAGGTGGTACAGCGTGTAATCGGTCCAGCGGCCGGCCGATCCGTTGTCTGTTGGCATCAGCGCGCGCCAGGACAGGTTCGTATCGTCGGGCGACAGCGAGCGGTACAGGCGCTCGACGATGCGCCGGCTCAATACGGCCGGCGTCACCCGCATTCCGGGTCGATCGAGATTCGGTTCGACGTTGAGCAAAGCGGCGGAGTTACGCCACCAATCCGGATGCCGCTTACGGGTGCCATATTCGGTCAGCGCCTTTCCGCCCGGCAGCAGCAGGCCAGGCTCGATCGGCTTGATGCAGAGGACGTCGGCATCGAGGCACAAGTAGAAATCCGATCGCGTCAGTGCGAATGCGGCGAGTTTCAGAACCTGCTGCCGCATCCAGCCAGGGAAGGCGGGATTGTCGTTCAGCGAAGGCACCAGATCGGTTTCCGCCATGAAGCGCAACTCGATGCCCGGCGGCGTCTGCGCCAACGCCTTGCGGGCCGCCGCAAGATCTTGCCGCGGGCAGAGGACTGTCATCACCAGTGGCGAGGTGGCGCGCCAGAAATGCGCGAGCGAGCGGCACAGCATGACCGCGCTACCCAGGTTGAGACCGCGGTCCGCCGGCCTGATCTTGAGCGGCAGCACCGCTTCCATGCGCCAGCTCCTCGGGCTGCGTCCGTGACGGACGTGACGATTGACGATTGACGCAGTGCGGTTAGACCCCGCATGACGCTACTGCAAGCACACCATGTCGCTCGCTGCCGAGGGCAGGCGGATGCCACAGATCATCAGGATGCCAATCAACAACAGCTTGATGGGCAGCGACTATACCGGCCGCATCCTGGTCGGCGGCGACCGGCTCGCCGTCGACGTGATCCTCGACACCGGCAGCAGCACGCTCGCGGTAGACGGTCGCATTTTCGACCCAGCGAAGGAGCCATCGACAAAAACCACGAAGCTGGCGCAGGCGGTTCAGTATGGCAGCGGCAGTTGGGTCGGCGCGGTGGTGCAAACGCCGGTCGGCCTGTCGCCGTCAGTCTCGCTGAAGATGGTGAACATCGCTGTGACATATACCGAAGCGCAGGGTGTCTTCGGCAAGGCCGGAGGCATCCTCGGCCTTGCCTACCCACCGATCAATAATGCGTTCATCATGCGCGGGGATTCGTGGCAGGCGAAATACGACGCCGATCAGTTGGCGCAGGGACGGGCAACGAATCTCGATCCCTACTTCAGCCAATTGGAACAAGCCGACATCGTTGCCAACCGTTTTGCGTTCTACACGAAACGCTCGATCGTTCGTGTTGCGACCGCCGATCCCGCGTCAGATCCGCAAAACCAGGGCACCTTCGTCATCGGCGGTGGGCCGGAATGCAAGGACCTTTACACCGCACCGTTTCACAACGTGGCGGTGCTTGACGACGTCTACTACAATACGAACTTGCTTGCCGTGCAGGTCGGGCACGCCGCGCCGATCCGGGTCCCGCCGCCCGGGCCCGGCAGCACAGCAAAATCAAACTCGATCGTGGACAGCGGCACAAATGCACTGGTGTTCGCGGAGGTGATCTACGCACAGGTGCTGACCGCATTCGCATCGATCAATCCGGATTATCCGGGGCTATTGCAGAACTACTCGGTCGCCGGCGGGCAGGGCGTGGATCAGCGTCGGCTCGATGTGGCGGCATGGCCACCGATCGCGCTTGTGCTGCAGGGTGCCGACGGTTCGCCAGTGAGCCTGCGGGTCACAGCCTGGAACTATTGGCAGACGGACGCGGCGAAAAAGGGGATCGCGATTGCCAGCCTCTGCGGCGACGGCGGCAGCCTGGGCGGGCAGTCCGTTCTGGGGCTGCCGCTGATCAGCCAATACTTCGCCGTGTTCGACCGCTCGGCAGCCGGTGGACATGGGACGATCCAGTTCGCCAACCGGCGGTAAGTGTCCGTCCTCGAACAAATTGAGTCGTTTGAATCGGGGCGGAAGGCCCATCCGTGCGAAAACATACGTTAGCGTATTGCACGCAATGTTGTAGGTGGGCTAGCTGCGGTTTGGCGATTGCCTGCCGAGAAGGGACTGGTGGCATTGTCACGATAACCGGCCTGGGCCGCCAGGGCAGAGACCGACAGGATCGGCGGCATGAAACCTCCCGCCCCCGAGCCACACTACCGCCACCGCTTCACTGCGGAGATTATCGGCCACGCTGTCTGGCCATATCACGTGTTCAGCCGCAGCCTGCGGGACGTCGATCTGCTTCTGGCCGAGAGGGGCATCGTCGTCTGCTATGCCGAAGTTTGCATTTGTGAACTGCGCAAGAGGCTGATTTGATTCCATGATTTGGAGATCAGCCATTCGGACTACTGGACACGCATTGGTTGGATGTTGAGCAGCCTGAATGCGCCCTCCTGGAGCTTGGTTGGCTCGGCATACAGCGTGAACCGGTGCGCGAGGCGTAGCGACGTGCGCATGGTGTTGCGGGTCAGCGTGCCGAGATGCGTCATGAGGCCGGCGAATCCCATGACGCGCAGACCGTCGGCTGAGCGCTTGGTCGCCTTCTTGGCCTTGGCGAGCTCGGATGGCTCGGTGCTGACGATGGGGGAGGAGCGTTCTGCCTTCACGACAGCAAGCTCGGTGTCATGGAACAGCAGCGGTGCCAGGACGTCCCGCAGATGCCACTCGACGTGATAGGCGAGCATGCACAGGAAGACGTGGGCGCGCACCCGCGGCGCGGTCCAATGGCGGATCGGGCGGATATCGAGATCGACGGTCTTCAGGCTGCGGAAGGCACGCTCGACGCGGGACAGGTCCTTGTAGGCCTGCACCGCTTCATTCGCATCGAGCTGCTCGGCCGGCACGGATGTGCGGATCACGTAGATGCCGTCGAGACGGGCCTCCTGTTCTATCTGCTGCGTCCGGCGCTGGAAGGCGAAGTGGCCGTCGCGGATCTCCACGGCGAAGTGCTTGGCCATCTTCCGACTGTTCACCACGCCACCGACTGCCATGCCGATCTCGCCAGCGCCGGGTAACGGCGAGTGCCTGCGGTGGACCTGCGCCTGGATACGGAGCAGCTCGCGTTCGGTGGCGGCCAGCAATGCCTCCCGCTTGCGCGCGCGTTCGGCCGCGAGTTCGCGGTTGCGACAGACAATGAGCCGTTCGCCGGGGAACATCTCGGGCGCGCTGATCTCAGCCAGATCGCGCTCGTCGAACAG
>DATKFJ010000149.1:0-2834 GCA_035511435.1 Acetobacteraceae bacterium
ACGCGGCGTACGCCTGGCACATGCGGGCGGGAACCTGGTCCACCAACCGTGACATCGCCGCGGCGTATCTGAGTTGGGAGCGCGCCACACGGATCGCCGACGCACTACCCGCCGATGACTCGAACAGAACAGCGATGCGCATCGCCCCGCGCACCATGTTGTGCGCGAACGCCTGGCGAGTCCATGAGCATGTAGCCGGCGCTCAGTTCGATGAATTGCGGCAGCTGTGCACCGCCGCCGGGGACAAGGCGTCCCTGGCCATCGGGATGGCGGGGCTGGTGATGGATCACCTGTTTCAGGCTCGAACGCGCGAGGCGTCGCAGCTGGCATCCGAGGCCATGGCCCTCCTGGACTCGATCGGCGATCCGACCCTGACGGTGGGGCTGTCCTTCGCGCCGATCTACGCCAAGGCTGAGAGCACCGCGATGTGTGACGTGCTGCGCTGGTCACAGCGGGTCATCGAGCTGGCCGACGGCGACCCGTCTAAAGGCAACCTCATTTTCGGGTCTCCGTTAGCGGTCGCCCTTCTGCAGCGGGGTACAGCCCGGTATTGGCTGTGTCATCCCGGATGGCGCGACGACCTGCGGCACGGCCAGGCCATGGCCTGCAGCGCCGACCCCCTGACCTGCGCCGTAGTTGTCGGCTACGTCTATCTCGTCGCGGTGCCGGTTGGCGTGCTGAAACCCGACGATTCCGTGATGCGCGAGATCGAGGATGCCCTACGAATCGCGGAACGATCCAGTGATGACCTCGCGGTGGCCTGGGCCCGGCTGGCGCTGGGCGTTGCGCTGGTGCACCGCCACACGGATGCGGAGCGTGACCGCGGACAGACGCTCCTGGCCGAGATCGGCGATGGGTTCCTGCGCCGCGGATACCTGCTGTGCGATTTGCCGCTCGTCGAGGTGTACTCGGCGCGTGAGCGGGCGCGGCGCGCAGATCGCGATGACGCCCTACCGCTCATGCGCGCCACCGCCGACCATCTGCTCCGGGAGGGACGCCTGCTGATCTGGGGCGTTCCTGCGACGGGTGTTCTGGTGGAGACACTGCTCAACCGCGGAACCGACAGTGATGTGACCGAAGCCGAGGCCGCTATCGAACGGTTAGCTGCCGCGCCAGCCGATGAAGGTCTGGCGGTACGCGACATCTGGCTGTTGCGGCTGCGGGCGCTGCTGGCGCGGGCTCACGGCGATGCCGCTGCCTACGCAGAGTGCCGAGACCGCTACCGCGACATGGCGAAAACGCTTGGCTTCGAGGGGCATATCGCCTGGGCCGAGGCGATATGCCATGACGATCAAGGCCACCGGAGGGCCAGCCTGCCGAGATCGGCGACGTCTCTCTTGCTTCGCTGGCCCGTGACTGCCGTCCGTCTGTCCCTAGAACGGTATCGCCATGTAGTTGCCGTCGCGGTGCCGGAATCGGGCGTTCCATGCCTGCCGGAAGATGCCCGACAGCGGCGGCTCGCGGAGCTGTGGCGCGTTATCGCTCATCCCGATCATCATCTGCTGCGCCGCGAGGGCGGCCGCCTGTTGCTGTTCTCCTGCATCGTTTTCCATCGTCGCTACCTCCTAGTGGTATCAGCACCAGACGGGCGCCTGGGTGGCATCCCCCGGCAGCTGTCCGGCCGGTGCCGCCGTTCGCACGTCGACAGGAAGGTGCGACGTGCGAGGGTCTTGAGTTGTGTCACCACCGGCGCCCGCGCAGGGGACCCCGAAGCGCCTGGCGCAGGCAGCCGGTGGCTTGCCGTGCCGGCCGTGACGAAGCAGCACGGACGTCTGGTGGGCCGTCAAAGCTTGACGGTCTCGTCTTCGTCATCATCAGCCGCTATCCCGGACAGCTCCTTGCGCCGCCTGACAGCCTCGGCGATGACGTTGTTGCCGTATTTGTAGTCGTTGCCGCGCAGGATCGTTCGGGCCGTGGGAGCGCCCGCTGTGCCTGGCACCTGCAGGAGTTCCAGGGTGGCAATGCAATGGTCTACAACGTCGGTGTGCGGGCCGACCGCGTCAGGTGTCGGCTGCGGGTCGGCTTCGGCGATCTCCTCGACGAGACGCAGCCCCAGGAAATGCTCGCGCTGCACCGGATTGAGCCAGTCCAACTCCGCGCCCGCGTAGGCCTGCTGCAGGCGCCCGGCGTAGTCTGCGGCATAAACCATCGGCGCGAGCACCCTGTAGCGTCCGACCCAAACCGGGTCGGTGCCCAAAGTGTGGTTGTAAACAGCCATGTTTGCTCCTCAATTCCGTTGTGGTGCTGTGGGGTTAGGGGATTTCCTTGTATGGGTTTTTCTCGCGCCACTGACTATCGACGTACTCATATGGGTCATTCGGGCTCGGGAAGTAGTAGGTGTCACCCACCTGGGGGGTCGGCCGTGTGCCCACAGCGAATTTTCCACCGAGTATGTGGCGCTGGAAGAAATCGGACTTCTGTTGCCAAGTCCAGTCATCGGGGTTGGTCCCCTTACTCAAGAGCACCGGATCTGGCGGCTGCAGGGACGTGGGCTGCCCGAGCATGTCACGAAGGG
This sequence comes from Acetobacteraceae bacterium, assembly GCA_035511435.1. GTDB lineage: Bacteria > Pseudomonadota > Alphaproteobacteria > Acetobacterales > Acetobacteraceae > JAMXLO01. The sequence goes on from DATKFJ010000149.1 coordinate 2,516, forward strand.
ATTCACGAGCGGCTGGCACCGGAGACGACGACGCGGCCACAGAACGCGGTGCCTGAGGCGTGGGCGCGAGGCCGAGCTTGCCCAGCACCTTGTTGTGGATCTGCTCCAAATCAGTATCGACGGCGATCTTTTCAGGCGGAAAAATGCCCACGGCCAAGCTGGCGACAACCGCGCGGTTGCGTTCGCGATCACGCTTAAGTGCGTCCGTCCAAAATTCGATACGGGACGCCGGGAACTTGCCCGCTTTGTACGCGGCGGCAACGATTTGGCGGTCTTCGGCGCAGGCGGCGGCTTCGGCCGCGGCTACGGCCCTGGCTTC
>DATKFJ010000150.1:0-3432 GCA_035511435.1 Acetobacteraceae bacterium
GTCAGCCTTGTGCTGCTGCGTCGTGTCATGACGGTGCTGCGCGGGTGATCGCACCGCCATCGGGCGTACGGGTCTGGCTGGCGACCGGTGCGACTGACATGCGCCGTGGGATGAACGGTCTGGCCTTGCAGGTTCAGCAGGCCCTGCTGCGTGATCCGCACGCTGGCGATGTTTACGTGTTTCGCGGCAAGCGCGGCAACCTGCTGAAGATCCTCTGGCATGACGGTCTCGGCATGTCGCTCTATGCCAAGCGTCTGGAGCGCGGCCGGTTCATTTGGCCCTCGCCGGCGGATGGTGTCATCGCCATCACCCCCGCGCAGCTGGGCTATATGCTGGAAGGCATCGATTGGCGGCACCCGCAACGAACCTGGCGACCGGAGATGGCTGGTTGACGTTGTAGCCGAAACCGTTTGCTGCAAATTCGTCGTGCATGACAACGGGCGAGTGTGATTCTATCGCTCTCGCGATGGCCATTCCCGACATGATGCCGAACGACATTGAGACATTGCGCACCGCGCTTGCGGCGGAGCAGTTGGCACGGCGCGAGGCGGAGGCACGCGCCTCTGGTGCCGAGGCCATGGTGGCGCATCTGAAGCTGCTGATCGCCAAGCTGAGGCACGAGCGCTTCGGAGCGTCGTCCGAACGTGGCCGCAAGCTGCTCGACCAGATGGAGCTGCAACTCGAGGAGTTGGAGGCGGCGGCAGCCGAGGATGCGTCCGCCACAGTCAAGGACACCGTGGTCGAGGCATTCTCACGTCGCAGACCGACACGCGCGCCACTGCCGGAACATCTGCCGCGGGAACGCGTGGTTATTCCCGGTCCTGCGGCGTGTCCGTGTTGTGGCGGCAGGCTGGCCAAGCTTGGCGAGACGATCACCGAGACGCTCGAAGTCATCCCACGCCAGTGGAAGGTGGTGCAGACGGTGCGCGAGAAGTTCACCTGCCGCGCCTGCGAGGCCATCACGCAGCCACCAGCCCCATTCCATCCCATCGCGCGCGGCAGAGCGGGACCGAACCTGCTGGCCATGATCCTGACCGGCAAGTTCTGTGACCACCAGCCGCTGAACCGACAGAGCGATGCCTATGCGCGCGAGGGCATCGATCTCGATGTCTCCACCCTCGCTGACTGGGTCGGCGCCTGCACGGCCACACTGGCACCGCTGGTCGCGCTGATCCGTTCTCATGTGATGGCGGCCGGCCGCATCCATGGCGACGATACGACCGTGCCCGTGCTGGCGAAGGGGCAGACCATCACCGGCCGACTATGGACCTACGTGCGTGACGACCGGCCATTCGCCGGACCGGCGCCTCCGGCCGCGGTGTTCTTCTACTCGCGTAATCGAGCCGGCGAGCATCCGAACCAGCATCTGGCTGGATATGACGGCATCCTGCAGGCTGATGCCTATGCCGGATTCAATGAGCTCTATGCGCCGGCGCGCCAACCGGGACCGATCACCGAGGCGGCCTGTTGGGCACATGGGCGGCGGAAGTTCTTCGAGCTGGCCGAGGTTGCACGCGCACCGCTTGCCGTCGAGGCGGTGCGGCGGATCGATGCCATCTTCGACATCGAGCGCAGCATCAACGGCCTGCCGACAGAGCAACGCCTCGCCGCGCGCCAGGAGCGCATCGTGCCGCTGGTGCAGGCTCTGGAAACCTGGATGCGCGCGGCGCGGCGCAAAATGTCCCGACATGCCGATGTCGCCAAAGCCATGGATTACATGCTCAAGCGATGGGACGCCTTCGGTCGCTTCCTCGGCGATGGCCGGATCTGCCTCAGTAATAATGCCGCCGAACGGGCACTGCGCGGTATCGCGCTCGGACGAAAGTCCTGGCTGTTTGCCGGATCAGATCGCGGCGGGCAGCGCGCCGCCGCCATGTACTCGCTGATCGCAACAGCTAAGCTGAACAACGTCGATCCCCGCGCCTGGCTGGCCGATGTCCTGCGCCGCATCGGAGATCATCCCGCATCGCACCTGGATGAACTCCTGCCCTGGAACTGGCGGAACATCGACATCGCCGCCGCCGCGTGAACTACCCGCGTCACACACCGGATGGATACAATGGTGGTGCGGATGGATGCGCACGTTGACGGCCGCGCGCTGCGCCGGGTTCTCGGCGCGCTGGAAGGTCGATGATCGCGCTTGCATCGGGCCTGCGCGTCTATCTGGCGTGCGGGATCACCGACATGCGCAAGGGGATGACCGGGTTGGCGATGCTGGTGCAGCAGACCTTGGCCGAGGATCCGTTCGGTGGTGCGGTGTTCGCCTTCCGCGGTCGTCGTGCCGGGTTGATAAAGCTGATCTGGCATGACGGTGTGGGACTGTGCATGCTGACCAAGCGACTGGAGCAAGGCCAGTTCGTCTGGCCGTCGGCGAGCACGACCGGTCGGATCGCGCTGTCGTCGCCGCAGCTTGCGGCCCTGCTTGACGGATGCGAGTGGCGGGCACCGGTGCCGCGCCGGCGGCCGGAACTCGCCGGATAAAAAACGCTGATTGGTGCAACAAACTCTGGCCCCGACGCGGCGGCGTCATTCATTATTCTCTTGTGCCGATCGACCCTGACACTCTGCCGGACGATCCCGCCTTGCTGCGGCAGGTGTTGCGTGAGCTGTACGCCGAGAATGACAAGCTGAGGCTGTTGATCGAACGTCTGACGCGTCATCAGTTCGGTCGTCGGTCCGAACAGCTGACGGTTGAGCAGTTGCAGTTCGGCCTGGAGGATCAGGAACAGACCATCGCTGAGCACCGGGCGGCTCAGGATGCGGCGGAGCCGGCTGACGAGTCTAAGCCAAAATCCCGTGCCGCTCACCCCGCCCGCAATCACGGCGCGCTGCCATCGCATTTGCCGCGCTACGAAGTGGTGATCGACGCCGATCATGCGGCGTGCCCGTGCTGTGGCGGCGCCATGCATTGCATCGGCGAATTGCGCAGCGAGCAGCTCGACATCGCGCCGGCGCAATTGCGCGTGCGGGTGACACGCCGGCCACGCTATGCCTGCCGCAGCTGCGAGGAGAGCGTGGTAGTGACGCCGGCGCCGGATCGGCCGATTGATGGCGGCATGCCGACCGAGGCGTTGATCGTGCACGTGGTGGTCAGCAAGTTCTGCGATTCGCTGCCGCTGTATCGGCAGTCGCAGATGCTGGCGCGCCAGGGTATCGCACTGGATCGCTCGACGCTGAGCAATTGGGTGGGCAGTGCCTGCTGGTGGTTGACGCCGCTCTACGAGCTGGTGGTCGCGACCGTGCTGTCGTCGCCCAAGGTCTTCGCCGATGACACCAACCTGCCGGTGCTCGATCCCGGCCGCGGGCGGACCAAGACCGGCTACCTCTGGTGTTATGCGATTAATGACCGGCCCTGGCACGGTCCGACCCATCCGGCGGTGGCCTACATCTACGCTGAAGACCGCAAGAACGCGCGCCCTGCCGAACACCTTG
>DATKFJ010000151.1:0-2164 GCA_035511435.1 Acetobacteraceae bacterium
TGGGCATTTTCCCAGGTGTCTCGCGACACCGTCTCTTCCCAGCGGACCGGCACCTGGAAGTCGTGAACCAGGCTGTCCGTCATGATTACGGCAATCGGTGACTCACCCTCGCGCAAAGCGCCGCCGGATACCAGGATCGGCAATCCGGTACGGCGAAACAGCGCCGCGCCGCCGCGCACCCGTTCCAGCGACAGAGGACCGGGATGCAGGATCAGGGTCTGGGTCCCGCTGCGCCGGACGTCGCCGCCGAGGATGACGATGGCCTGTGGGGGCAAATCCTGTGGCGGCGTAAGCGGCAGGTCCTGCTCCAGCGAGACAATCAACGAACTGCCTACCAATGGCATGGCCAGCACCAGCAGGCCCAGCAATCCGGTCCACAGCAGCAGGCGGCCGATCCGCCTGAAGCGCAGCTCGGCCAGCAGCCCGACCAGTGCGACCAGCAGCAGCGACATGGGCGGCAACAGCAAGGCTTCCGCGACGCTCTTGAGCGACACCCGGATTGCTCCCCCCGTCACTGCGCCTGGGTTAGCGGGAGCCGCCCAGCCAGTCCAGCACCTTGCCGAGCCCGACGTGCAGTGTCACCGGTTCGGGCAAGGCAAGCATGGCGCGCGACAGCGCCGGCGAACCGGTGGAATGCCGAATGTCGCCGCCGCGCGCCGGCCTGTGGTTGATATCTAGGCGCCTGCCGGCCAGTTCGGCGATCGTGCGTGCCAGGTCCAGCACCGAGATCGGATTGCCCGTGCAGACGTTGAATGCCGGTGCATCGGTCGGCCGCAGGTGCATCGCCGCGAGCAGCGCGCGGACCACATCGGCGACATAGACGAAGTCGCGCGTCTGGCCGCCGTCGCCATTGACGTCGATAGCCGCGCCGCGACTGATGCGCTCGCAGAAGATCGAGATCACCCCGGAATACGGCGACAGCGGATCCTGGCGCGGACCATAGATATTGAAGAACCGCAACCCGACCGTGGGAATGCCGTGCACATGGCTCGCGACGCGGGCGTGCAATTCGCAGCCGTATTTGTCCGCGCCATAGGCCGAGAACGGCTGGCGTTCCGTCTGCTCGGTAATCGGCATGGTCGCGACGTTGCCGTACACCGCGGCAGACGATGCGTAAACCACCGGAACCTTCACCGGCAGGCGGCGGATGGCATCGAACACGGTAATGGCGCCGGTCAGGTTGGCGCGATGCGTCCCAAGCCAGTCGGTGATGCCGCGCTCGACCGACGCGATGGCGGCAAGATGAAAGCATCCGGCAACGCCATTCACCGCGTCACGCACGACGTCCAGGTCGGCCACGTCACCTTCGATCAGGTCGACATTCGGCGGCAGGTTTTCCAGCTTGCCGGTCGACAGATCGTCCAGCACGCGCACGGTGTCGCCGCGCGCCAGCAGTGCCTCGCAAAGATGCGAGCCGATGAAGCCGGCGCCGCCGGTGACCAGCCACGTCGTCATGCAATGAGCTCGCTGCTGGTGATGACGCGCACGCCAATCGCGAGCAGTCGTTCGCGCGCCTGCTCCACCGTGGTGCGTCCTCCGGTCTGCGGGATGCCGATTCCCAGCGGGATGCCGATTCCTCGACACGCATCCTCGATCATCACCACCTCGTAACCTAGCCGCACGGCATCCTCCGCCGACCACGCAACACAGAAATCGGTCGCCAGGCCAGCCAGGAACAGCCGGCGAAATCCGCGCTGGCGCAACCAGCCGTCCAGGCCAGTCGCTGTGCGTCGGTCGTTTTCAAAGAATGTGGAGTAGCTGTCGATGGCGGGGTGAAAACCCTTGCGGATGATCACCTCCAGCTTGGCCATCTCCAGGTCACGGTGGAGCGCAGCATTGGGCGTGCCTTGCAACGCGTGATCCGGCCACAGCACCTGTTGGCCGTACGGCATGGCGATCGTGTCGTACGGCCGATGCCCCGGATGCGCACTGGCAAACGAACTGTGGCCCGCTGGATGCCAGTCCTGCGTGGCAAACGCATGATCGAACCGTCCCAGCAGACGGTTGATTATTGGCACGACCGCATCACCCTCCGCCACCGCGAGTTCGCCGCCCGGCATGAACGTCGGCTGCACATCGACCAGCCCCAGTATGTCCGTGTCCCGATTGATCCCGCCGCCGCTCATCTGTTTGCGTTCCCTGGGAATGCGCTTCGATGTTCCGC
>DATKFJ010000152.1:0-4603 GCA_035511435.1 Acetobacteraceae bacterium
GAACGTGGTGCCGCACTCAACCAGCTCAAGGACGCGCTGACCGAACTCATCGAGGCGCGTCGCGCAGCACTCGACCACGCCCAGCTCGACGCGCGCCTGGCCGCCGAACGCCTCGACCCCACGCTGCCGCCGCGTCCGCGCGAAACCGGCCTGATCCATCCGATCAGCAAAACCATGGAGGAGATCGCGGCGATCTTCGGCGCCATGGGATGCACCGTGTCCGACGGGCCGGACGTCGAATCCGACTGGTACAATTTCGGCGCGCTGAACATCCCGGCGCATCATCCGGCGCGCGCCGATCACGACACGTTCTACCTGCCGCCGCGCGGCAACAAGCCGGCGCCGGTGCTGCGCACCCACACCTCGCCGGTGCAGATCCGCACCATGCTCAACCAGCCGCCGCCGATCCGCACCATCGTCATCGGCCGCACCTACCGCGCCGACCATGACGCAACCCACTCGCCGATGTTCCACCAGTGCGAGGGCCTGATCCTCGATCGCGACCTGACGCTTGGCCATCTGAAGGGCACGCTCATCGACTTCCTCCGTACGTTCTTCGGCATCGCCGACCTGCCGGTGCGCTTCCGCTCCAGCTATTTCCCGTTCACCGAACCGTCGATGGAGGTGGATATCGGCTGGAACCGCCGCACCGGCGAACTCGGCCACGGCGGTGACTGGCTGGAAATACTCGGCAGCGGCATGGTGCATCCGCGCGTGCTGGCCAACTGCGGCATCGACCCGCGCGAGTGGCAGGGCTTCGCCTGGGGCATGGGCGTCGAGCGCATCGCCATGCTGAAGCACGGCATTCCCGACCTGCGGCCGTTCTTCGAATCCGATATTCGTTGGTTGCGCCACTACGGCTTCAGCCCCTTCGCGCCCACGATGCTGCACGAGGGAGTGTGAGCGATGAAATTCACTCTCTCCTGGCTGAAGACGCATCTGCAAACCGACGCGACCTTGCAGCAGATCACCGACACGCTGACCCGCATCGGACTGGAACTGGAAGATGTGCAGGATCGGGGCGCCGCGCTGGCGCCCTTCCGCATCGCGCGCGTGGTCGAAGCGGTGCAGCACCCGAACGCCGATCGGCTGCGCGTGTGCCAGGTCGATACCGGCGATGACAGGGTCTTCGTGGTGTGCGGTGCGCCGAATGCGCGCACCGGCATGAAGGGCGTATTCGCAGCACCCGGCAGCTTCATTCCCGGCACCAACACGACACTGAAGGTTGGCGAGATCCGTGGCGTGCGCAGCGCCGGCATGCTGCTGTCTCTGCGTGAGATGGGTCTCGGCGAAGACCACACCGGCATCGTCGATTTGCCGGACGACGCACCGGTCGGCATGCCGTACGCTCGCTGGGCCGGGCTCGACGACCCGGTGATCGACATCAGCGTGACACCAAACCGCGGCGATTGTTTCGCCGTGCGCGGCGTCGCGCGCGATCTTGCCGCCGCCCGCATCGGCACGCTGAAGCCGTGGCAGCCGGCGAAAGTCGCACCGCAATTCCGCGGCGGCCCGCGCTGGCAGATCGACTATCCCGAGTACTGCCCCTGGATACTCGGCCGCACCATCCGCAACCTGCGCAACGGTCCCAGCCCGCAATGGCTGCAGGACCGTCTGGCCTCGATCGGTCTGCGGCCGATCAACGCTCTGGTCGACATCACCAACTTCTTCACCATCGACCTCGGCCGCCCACTGCACGTGTTCGACGTGGCGAAACTCAAGGGCGACGTGCTGACCCTGCGCCCCGGCAGCGGCGAGACGTTCCGCGCGCTGAACGGCAAAGACTACAGCGCCACACCCGAAGATTGCGCGATCGCCGATGCCGCGGGCGTTCAATCGATGGCCGGTGTGATCGGCGGCGAGGCCACCGGCTGCGACGAAACCACCACATCCGTCTTCATCGAGTGCGCGCTGTTCGATCCGATCCGCGTCGCGCTGACCGGGCGTCGCCATCAGATCGTGTCCGACGCCCGCCAGCGCTTCGAGCGCGGTATCGATCCCGCCCTGATGCCCGACGCGGTCGAAGCCGCGACGGCGATGGTGCTGGAACTCTGCGGCGGTGAACCCGGTGAGGTGACCGAAGCCGGCAAGCCCCCCGCCTGGCAGCGCACCGCAACGCTGCGCTTCGAGCGTATTGCCGGACTTGGCGGCTCCGACATCCCACCCGACGAAGCAGTGACCTCCCTGCAACGCCTCGGCTTCACCGTGCAAGGTCGCGATGCGGCCCGCGTTACGGTCGCGGTGCCCTCCTGGCGCAACGACATCGCCGCGGCAATCGCACTGGAACAGGCGGACACGCTGGATCCCGCCATCGCGGCACAGGCCGCCAAGGGCTGCGCCGAAATCGAACCGGAAGCCGATCTGCTCGAGGAAGTGCTGCGCCTGCGCGGCCTCGACGCGGTGCCGCCGGTATCGCTGCCGCGCATGTCCCCCGTGCCGCTCGCCACGCTGACCCCGCGTCAGAACCGCGTCGCGCTCGCCCGCCGGACGCTGGCCGCGCAAGGCCTGGCCGAGTGCGTCACCTTCAGCTTCATGTCCACCGGCGAGGCCGCGTTGTTCGGCGACACGCCGGAGACGCTGCGGCTGACCAACCCCATCGCAGCAGACCTGGATCAGCTTCGCCCGACTCCGATCGCCACGCTGGCACTCGCCGCAAAGCGCAACGCCGCGCGTGGTTGCCCCGACGTTGCGCTGTTCGAAGTGGGGCCGGAATTCGCCGAAGCAGCACCGGATGGACAACGCCTGATGGCCGCCGGGCTGCGTGCCGGTGCCACGCCGCGCAACTGGCTGGCGCCGACGCGCCCGGTGGATGCGATAGATGCCAAAGCGGATCTCTGGTCCGCCATGGCGGCGATCGGCGTGCCGTTGGATGGGTTGATGCTGACGCAGGATGCACCTGCTTTCTATCATCCCGGACGATCGGCCACGGTGCGCCAGGGGCCAAAGACCGTTCTGGGACGCTTCGGTGAATTGCATCCGCGCGTGCTGGCGGCGCTGGATGTCACCGGCCCGGTTGCCGTGTTCGAACTGGACCTCGACGCCGTCGGCGATCCGAAACGCCGCCGCAGGCAGCCGCCCGACCTACCGCCATTCCAGCCGATCCGTCGCGACTTCGCGTTCCTGGTGGACAGTGCGGTGACCGCCGATGCCCTGCTGCGCGCCGCCAGAGGCGCGGACCGCACCCTGATTACCGCCGCGTCGCTGTTCGACGTCTACCAGGGTGACAGGCTGCCGCCGGGCAAGCGGTCACTGGCGATCGAGGTCGTATTCCAGCCGCGCGAACGCACACTGACAGACGCCGAAATCGAAGCAGCGTCTCAGAAGGTCGTTGCAGCAGTAACCAAGGCAACGGGCGCCACGCTGCGCTGATCGTCAGCGCAGCGTGGCGTGGTGCGTCAGAGGCCGAGTGCCTTCATGGTCGCACTATCCACATGGCCGGTCGGCTTCAGCTGGTGCGCGCTCTGATAGGACTTCAGCGCGTCCGTGGTTGCCGGGCCGGACTTGCCATCCACCGTGAGCTGCGCGCCGTTGGCGTTCAATGCCATCTGCAGCTTGGCGACGCGTTGCTGCGCGGACGACAGGCCGGAAGGCATGGCTGGCGCCGGCGGCGGGGGCGGCGGTGCCGGAGCGGCCACCGGTGCGGGCGCGGGGGCCGGCGGCGGCGGCGGGCTGGAGTTCGATGAGCAACCGGCGATGCCGACGGCAGCGGTGACGCAGACAACCAAGCCAAGTGTACGTTTGATCATGTGGATCCTCTGGGGCGGCGTGAAAGGCAAGCGAATCGAGCTGTAGACCGACTATCACGTCAGCGTGCATCCTGCGACACAGCGGCGCAAGCGCACGAGAAGTAAAATACCTGACATGTTTGCGCCGCTCCACAAGGCCAGTCGGAGGACATACTGCCATGCTGCGCGAGGAACTGGTTTTTGTCGGCACCTGCGACATCGCCGGCCATGTCCGCGGCAAGGGATTTCCCGCACGGGAAATCGATGCGCGGCGCCGCAAGGGGATCGGCTGGACGCATTCCAACCTGATGCAGACTGCGTTCGGCCCGATTCTGGATACGCCGTTCGGCACCGCCGGCGATCTGATGATCGTGCCCGATCCCGCCGCAGAGGTGCGGGTGGATTTCGGCGATGGATCGGCCCCGGAACATTTCTTCCTGGGCGACATTCGCAACACCGACGACTCGCCGTGGGAGTGCTGCCCGCGCGAGTTCCTGCGCCGCGCGATCGCCGCGCTGGACGCCGCATCCGGGCTGCGCCTTGTCGCCGCGTTCGAGCAGGAGTTCGTCTATACCGGCAACCAGCAGCACAGCGGCGACGCCTACAGCCTGAACGCGTTCCGCCGCCAGGGCCTGTTCGGTGAAAGTTTTGTGGCGGCGTTGCGCGCGGCCGGTGTGGTGCCAGACTCTTTCCTGGCGGAGTATGGCGCGCGACAGTTCGAGGTGACGGTGGCCCCCGCCGCCGCGCTGACCGCCGCCGATCACGCAGTGATCACCCGCGAGATGGCGCGCGCCGCGGCGCATCGGCTCGGTCATCGCGCATCGTTCTCGCCGATGCCCGACGTATCCGGCATCGGCAATGGCGCGCACATCCACATG
>DATKFJ010000153.1:0-11561 GCA_035511435.1 Acetobacteraceae bacterium
CATCACCCTCCGCCACCGCGAGTTCGCCGCCCGGCATGAACGTCGGCTGCACATCGACCAGCCCCAGTATGTCCGTGTCCCGATTGATCCCGCCGCCGCTCATCTGTTTGCGTTCCCTGGGAATGCGCTTCGATGTTCCGCACGTGCGCCACGTGGGCGGCGCTAACGTAAGCGACGCATAGCTAACATACGACGAACATACACTGTGCAACATCCGCCCCCTGGCTTGGCGGGAGGGGGTGGGGGTGCGCGCACCCACCGACCATGGGCTCTACTCCAGTGTCGCCGCCGGCACGAATTCCCGCCATCGTCCCGGCATCTCGAGCCGCTTCCGGCCGCTCATTGACCGACTTGGCGATCACGCCCGCCGCGCCGGCGTGCAACGCAGCACGGATGCCGACTTCGGTCATCACCGGCTCGCCGGAACCGCAGATCATCGGATTGGGCAGCGCAAGCCGCCCGATCGTCGTTGCGAGGCGCGATGTCATGGCCGGACCGTCTCCTTAATCGACGATGATCATATCGCGCGGATACTCGGACAGCAGCTCAGCGCCGGTCTCGGTGACCAGCACGTTGTCGATGATGCGCGCACCGATCCGTTCCTCGGCGATGAACACCGGTGGTTCGATCGAGACGACCATGCCGGCACGCAACACATCCGAACTGCCGCCGAACATGTTGAGCGGCTCGCCCCAGGATGGCGGCACGCCGGCGCCGATGGAATAACCTGTGGTGTGCAGCCGGTAGCGATCCATGCCGGCCCGCGCGATGACGCGCTTTGCCGCTTCATGCGGAACGATAGCCGGAACGCCGCTGCGGATTTCCGCCAGGCAGGCATCGAATGCGGCGCGCACAACGTCGAATATATCGCGCATGCGCTGCGATGGTGGCCCGAGATTGAACTGTCGCCCGATCGTCTTGGTATACCGCTTGTACGCCGCGCCGAATTCCACGTTGCCGGGATCGCCCCGCCGCAGCCGTCGCAAGGTGGGCGCGCCGTGCGCGAAGCCGCAGCGTTCGCCGGTGACCAGGTTGATCGCGCTGGAAGGCAACGAACTGCCGTGGGATAACAGACTCTGATAGACTGCGGCAGCGACTTCCAGTTCCGTCCGTCCCTCCGCCACGCCGCCGACGCATGCCGCCATCGCGGCGTCGGCAATGCGCGCGGATTGGCGAACCAGCGCGATCTCGAGCGGTGACTTCACCTGCTTGAGATCATCGATCAGGTTCGCCGGCTCGGCCACCAGTGCCTCGCCGAGCATGTCCTTCAATCGCATATACTGATGTGGATGCAGGTAGTACGGCGGCAGCTCCAGCCCCACGCGCGCGCCGCGCAGCCCAAGCCGGTCGGCGAGAACGCGGAACGCCTCGATCGGGTCCTCCGGTTCGCCGCCGCCCCAGGCGAGTACTTCATCCGCCAGTGAATCCTCGATGAACTCGCACCGCTCGGAAAGCCGGGTGAACATGATCAGCGGCCCAGCCGTCGCCGATACCGGCAGGCATTGGAACGCCTGGTAGCTCTTGGCCTCGGTGCCGATCAGCCAATGCAGCGACATCGGATGGATGACCAGCAGCCAGTCCAAACCGGCCGCGCCGATCGCATCGCGCGCGCGGGCCTGACGTGCGAAAAATTCATCCGCGGGAAAATCGTGCCTGGACATGGTATGTCGCTGTCTCTTTCAGTCCTTACCATCGTCATTCCCGCGTTCGCCGAAATGACGATCGGGGCTAATCCGCGAACCGAGGGATCACCTTCTCCCCGACGATCTCGATCGAGCGCATGATCTGGTCATGCGTCGTGCGGCCGATCTGGAACATGAAGATCATCTGGTCGATGCCGGTTTCCGCCCAGCGCTCCACCTGCCGACACACGCTGTCCGCGTTGCCGCCGATCGCCATGCCGCTGTCCAGCAGATCGTCGTTGCTGTAGCCCGCCATGCGCGCCTTGATCCGCGCCACGCCTTCCGATGAACCAAATCGCACATGGTTCAATTCGGCGTCATTGTCGCCGTAATAGAACCGCGCCGCCGCGCATCCTACGTCGCGGCCGACCCGGTCATCGTCATGTACGCATCCGATCGCGAAAACCCCGACGTGGTCGTTGACGAAGCGCCCGATCGGCGTGGCGTGCTTGATGGCCGTGCGATACGCCGCCACGTACGGCGTGATCTCCGCGTGGGTGTAGCGGGTGACGCCGAGTACGCCGACACCCGCCGATCCGGCACGTTCGAAAGTCTCCAGGTTGGAAGCGGCGAACCACAGCGGTGGATGCGGGCGCTGGATTGGCCGAGGAATCACCTGGCGTGCCGGCAGATCGAAATGCGCGCTCTTGTAGCCGGGGAAATTTTCCTGCTCGAGCATCTGCACCACGGCCTCCAACGCCTCGCGCCCGACTTCGCGGCCGTACTCGGCATCGGCGTTGAAGCCGAGCCCTTCCACTACGTAGGCAGCGGTGCCACGTCCCGCGCCGAATTCGCAACGGCCATTCGACAGCACATCCAGCGTGGCGACGCGCTCGGCGATCATGAACGGGTTGTGGCACGGCATCAGGATCACGGCGAAACCGAGCCGTATGGTCTGCGTGCGCTGCGACAGTGCGGCCAGGAACATCTCGGGAGAGGCGCAATGGCCGATCTCGGCAAAGAAATGCTGCTCGGTGAGCCAGAAGTGGCTGAACCCCGCATGCTCCGCCGCAACCACATGATCGAGGTTCTGCCAGTAGACGTTGCGTTCGGTGTCCTCGCCCCACGGCTTGGGCACCTGGATCTGGCTCAACAGGCCGAATTTCATGTCTCTCGTCTCCGTAACGCGCGGTGTCCGTACGGGGTGGCAGATCGTGCGTCCATCGCACGGCGCCCATGGCCCGCGCAATGACACCCCGCCGCGATCACGTGCGCACCTCGCTCTCAACCAGAGTCCAGATCTCCGCCTTCAACGCGGCAAAGTCGGGCGAAAGCTGGATCGACACATGGCGCGGTCGCGGCAAGGTATTCTCCAGGATCGCCTTCACCCGACCCGGCCGCGCCGACATCACCACGATACGGTCCGCGAGAATCAGCGCCTCGTCGATGCTATGGGTGATGAACACCACGGTTTTCCGACTTGCCTCCTGGATGCGCAGCAATTCCTCCTGCATGTCCTGCCGCGTCATCGCATCCAACGCGGCGAATGGCTCATCCATCAGCAGCACCTCGGGATCGGCCGCAAGAATGCGCGCCAAGGTAACACGCTGCTGCATCCCGCCCGATAGTTCCACCGGATAGTGCCGCTCGAACCCCTGCAGCTTCACCAACTCGATGAACCGCGCGGCACGCCGACGGCGTTCGGCAGCGGGTACACGCTGCATGCGCAGACCAAACTCGACGTTGCCTTGCACGGTCTTCCAGGGAAACAACGCATAGGATTGGAACACCACGCCGCAGCGCGGCTCGATGCGCGTGATCGGATGGCCGCGCAGCAGCACCCGCCCCTGCGTCGGCTGGATGAAGCCGGCGAACATGTTCAGCATCGTGGTCTTGCCGCAGCCGGACGAGCCGAGCAGGCAAACGAACTCGCCTTCATCCACCTGCAGGGAGAAGTCATGCACCGCCACAACGTCCGGCCCGCGGCCGATCGAGAAAGTTCTGGTCACGTTCTCGGCGCTGAGTATCGTCGGCATCAGCCGCGGCGATGCCGCTCCCACGGCACCAGCACGCGCTCGATCCGTTCGGCAATCGCATCGGCGATCAGCACCGTGATCGAAATGGCGACCATGCCGACCAGGACCAGCGGCAGATTGCCCCAGTCCTTGCCCTGCCAGATCAGCGCGCCCAAACCCGATTGCGCCGCCACCAGTTCGGCTGACAGCACGCACGACCAGGCGATCGCCAGCGTGACCTTCAATCCCGATATGATGCCGGGCAGCGCTGCCGGCAGGATCACCTGCCACATCACGGCGAAATCGCGCGCGCCGAGATTGCGCGCCGCACGGATCAGCAGCGGATCGACGCGCTGCACGGATGCCAGCGTGTAGAACAGCATGTAGATCCACGAACCGAGAAACACGATTGCCACCTTCTGCTCCTCGCCGATGCCGAGCCACAGGATGGTCAGCGGAATCCAGGTGATCGACGGCAATGGGCGCAGCAGCGACACGAATGGATCGACGATGGCTTTCGCGGGCCACCACACCGCCATCACCACGCCCAACGGCACGGCGACCAGCGCGGCGAGTGCGAAGCCCGCAAACACCCGCTCCGATGAAATCAGCACCGAGCTCCACAAATCGCCGCTGGCGATCAGTTCCTGTGCCTGGGCAACGATCTGGCCAGGCGACGGCAGGAACAGCGGCGAGATCACACCCGTGGTAGTCGCGAGTTGCCACGCGAGCACGAAGCAGCAGACCGATGCGATCTTGATCAGCGGGCTGGCGGAGACATGCGCGCGCGATCGGCGGCGCTGCACCCCATCAGCACGAATTGCAACCTGTGTGTCGCCGTTCACGGTCCTATTGCGGCGTCATGAAGCTGGTATTCTCCCACTTCGACACGTCCGGCAGCGTAGGAATTTTCTTGTTGTCGTACAGCCACTGCGCCAGCGACTGCATCTGTTCGGCGTGCAGCTTGGTATGCGCCTGCCAGCCCTTCAGGCCGTAGTATTGGAACGACTTCATGGCCGCCAGCACCTGTTCGGGCGACTGATGGAAATAATGCGCGACAGTCTTCGCGGCCTCTTGCGGCTTGGCCAGCGTGAAGTCCACGCCGCGGAATACGGCGACTGCCAACTTTCGTGCCTGATCCGGATGTTCGTCCACCAGCTTGCGCGAGATGATCATGATGTCGGGCGACGCCATCGACTTGAATTTCTGATAATTCGGCGTGTCCATGTCGGTGCCGAGCAGTTTGCCGTCAGGCACAGCCTTTTTCAGAGCGTCGAGAAACGGCTGCCAGACGCAGGCCGCATCGACATCGGCTTTCGACAAGGCCGGTGCCATCTCGTTGGGCGGCAGGTTGGCGAACTGCACGTCCTTCTCGGTCATGCCCTGGGTTTCCAGCAGGCCGTTCATGGTGATCTCGGCCGATGTGTTGGCGGCAACCTTCTTGCCGCGCAGATCCTTGAAGGAGGCGAAACCCGGACGCGCCCAGCATCCCTCGTTGCCAGGTGAATCGTCGATGTTGGCAAAGAAGTAGAAGCTGGTGTCGCCGCGTGCCATCGCCGGAATGATCGCGGTGCGGCCCAGGTTGCTGAACGCGGTGGACCCGGCGGAGATGGAAGCCAGCCGATCACCGGATGCCAGGATGACCTGATATCGCACGTCCAGTCCTTGTTCCTTGAAGTAGCCCTTGTCGACGGCGAGCATGATCGGGACCATGCCGTACCAGGTGACCGAGCCGGCGAAGTCCAGCCTTGGTTCAGGAGCCGGTGCGCGAGCCGTTCCAGCCGTCTGCGCCTGTCCGACCAGCGTGGCAGCCAGCAACATCACCGCGGCGGCGCATGTCCGTTTTGCCATCGCGTTGATCATGCTGCCCATCCCGGCCCCCTGCGCATCGCTGCTGTTCGCGCCATGTTGCCGGCAAAGCGCGCGTGCGTCCAACCTCAGCGCGGTCGCCGCTCCGGCGCGCGGGCGTGCGATCCGCCATGCTCGGGCCACTCCCACGGTCCATCGACGTCGACACCCTTCCCACGCAGCATTCCCACTTGGTCCTCGGCATTGTCCCGCGGCCGGTAGCCGAGAAACTCCCAGTTCGGGTCATGGGTTTTGATGCGTGTGTTGTTGGAATAGCCGTTCACCACCAGGCAGCCCGGATCGGGATGGCGCAGCCCAAGGTCCACCAGTTGCGCTACATCGGCAGGCGACAGCCAGGTGGCAAGCGAGCGCTGATCGATCGGCAGCGTCCGATAAGTGCCGATGCGCAAAGACACGGAACGGATGCCGTGACGATCGAAATAGCACCGCAGCATGGTTTCGCCCCACGCCTTGAACGTACCGTACAGGCTGTCGGGGCGCGGTGGCAGGGCAGGGGAGACAGGTTCGGTGATCGGATAACAGCCGAACGCGTGGTTGCTGGATGCGAACACAATGCGCTGCACCCCAGCGAGGCGTGCAGCTTCGAACACGTCGAACAAGCCGCGCGCGTTGACGCGGAACAGATCCTCCAGCGTGTAGTCGCCACCGACGCCGGCAAGATGCACGACGGCCGCGACGCCATCCATCATACGCTCGATCGCAGCACGGTCGCTGATGTCGGCAACGATGCATTCTTCGTTCGGTGTGGCATTGGCGATCGGCTTCGCGTCGGTCAGCCGCAGATGCCGCCACCTCTCGCGCAGCCCGTTGCGCAGTGCGGTGCCGATGGCACCAGCAGCGCCGGTGATCAGCACGCGGTCGGTGTTTGGATCGATCATCGTTCAGCCTCTCCTGCGTGAAGCCACGCTGTCATCACAAATTTCGTACCGGCCGGCGGAGCATTGGGAGGGGTTGCGCACACCGACCGACGATGGGCGTGGGGCCGTCTCCCCAATGCCCTCCCGCGAGGCGACATTCTTCTGCACAGGCCCGGTAACCTGACCCCGGGAACCTGACCCCGGTAACCTGACATAGTGCCAACAATGGTGATGGCGACGTGTCGATCGCTGGTCACAGCCCCTCGACGCATCGCGCCACACGCTCCACCGCGCCGAGGTACTCCTCGATGCCCCGCTCCTCCGGTGCCACCAGCACGTGTTGCACACCCGCCGCCTTGTACGCGTCCAGCGCGCCGCGCAACGCACCAACCTCCTTGCCGTCGTAAGCAATGCGCACCGATATGGTGAACCCGCCATCCGATCGCCCCGCGCGCAGGCGCTGCACCATCGCCGGTGCCTGATCCGGTGCGACACGGCTGCCGTGCCAGCCATCCAGTCTCAGTGCCCGCGCGATCGCCGCATCGGACGAACCGCCGATCCAGATCGGGATCGGCGCGCACGGCAACGGCTGCATGCGCATCTGCTTGATCTCGGCGGGAATCCAGCGCGTGGGAAATGTCACCGGATCTTCACTCCACACCGCCTTCATCATGGCGATGCCCTCGTCCATCCGCCGCCCGCGCTCGCGGAACGGCACGCCGAGAGCATTGAATTCCGCCTCCATCCAACCGACGCCGGCACCCAGGATCAGTCGACCCCGCGACAGGTTCTGCAGCGACGCCAGTTCCTTCGCCAACGGCAGCGGATGCCGCATCGGCAGCACCAGCACGCTGGTACCAAGCTTCACGCGTTGCGTGCAGGCCGCCGCCCAGGTCAGCGTCAGTACCGGATCCAGGAAATGCGGCGACGGCGGATAATTCGCGTCCTTCGGGATGATGATGTGCTCGCTCACCCACACATCGGCGAAACCCAGTTCCTCCGCTTGCACGGCGGCGCGCCGGATGGCGTCCGGTCCTGCCTTGCGGCCGATATGGGGCAGATGAATGCCGATTTGCATGACCGCGGCCTCCTCCCGTTTCCTGATCGGACCCTCGCGCGTCGCGCCGGTCGCGTCCAGAGCGCCAAGGATGCGGTTCGGCAAAACAGCCGCACCACAGTTTTCCACGGCGCCGGCAGCACGATGAACGCCGTGGCGTTCCAATGCAGCCTGCGACCGGCCAAATGCGATCACCCCCGGACCGACCTGGCAGGGACCTTGCGCAGACAGGGCCGGCTGCGTCACTTTCGCCGCGCTTCGACCCACAGGCCACCCACGACTCGATGTGACAAGCCAGCCATGACCAGCGTCCGTGATGCAAAACCGCAGCGAGCGAAACCTGCCGGCCCCCAGGTCCGCGGGCAATCGCGGCGTCGGCACGCTGCAGCGGCACTGCTCGATCCGCTGGCGCCGCCCGACACGTTTCCGCCGCTGGCGACCGAACGGCTGATTCTGCGCCCGCTCATCCCGGAAGACGCAGAGGCGATGCATCGCCTGGTCAATGACTGGGAGATTGCGCGCAACCTCGCCGTCGTGCCGTTTCCCTATCCTCGCAGTCTGGCGGACGAATGGATCCTGTCCACCCGGCACGAGCTGTCCCAGGGCAACGCCTATACCTTGGCAATCACCGGTCGCGAGGGCGAGCACGAGGTTCTGGTGGGCATCGTCGGCCTGCACGTCGATGCCAAGGCGCGCTGTGGCCGGCTGGGCTATTGGGTCGGCCAGCGCTTCTGGGGGCATGGCGTCGCCACCGAAGCGGCCGGGCGGCTGGCACGCTGGGCGCTTGCCAATCTCAACCTGGATCGGCTGGAAGCCGGCGTCGTCACCGACAACCCGGCGTCCGCGGCTGTGCTGCGACGCATCGGCTTCCGCCAGACCGACGATGCCGTCGACTATTTCGTCGCACGCGGCGGCGACCATCCGGTGTGGCGTTTCGCGGCCACGCGCGACGATATCTTCGGCCACGCGGAAGCGGATGCGACCGCCGAACCAGGCACCACGCCGCTGCTGCTGGTCGCTGCCTGTGCGCTGATCGATGCCGATGGCCGTGTGCTGCTGGCGCGTCGGCCGGAGGGCAAGAAGATGGCCGGGCTGTGGGAATTCCCCGGCGGCAAGCTGCATGCCGGCGAGACGCCGGAAGCCGCGCTGATCCGCGAACTGAAGGAGGAGTTGGGGATCGACGTCTCCGCCGCCTGCCTCGCGCCCTTCGCCTTCGCCTCGCACGCGTATGAACGGTTCCATCTGATGATGCCGCTGTATCTCTGCCGCCGCTGGAAGGGTGTGCCGACGCCGCGCGAAGGTCAGACGCTGGCCTGGGTGCGGCCGCAGAAGCTTGCCGATTATCCGATGCCGCCGGCCGATAAGCCGCTGATCCCGTTATTGCGCGATTTCCTCTGAGGGATGCACCCATGCCCGATAAGAATCCCACCGCCTGCCTGCTGGTGATCGGCAACGAGGTGCTGTCGGGCCGCACCCAGGATGCCAACATCCGGTTCATCGCGAAGGGCCTGGGTGACCGCGGCATTCCGCTGCGCGAGGTGCGGGTGATCCCCGATGTGCCTGACACCATCATCGGCACCGTCAACGAAGTGCGGGCGAAATTCGACTATGTGTTCACCACCGGCGGCATCGGGCCGACGCACGATGACATCACCAGCGAATGCGTTGCCGCGGCATTCGGCGTGCCATGGGAGCCGCATCCCGAAGCGTGGGCCCGGATGGAGCGCAGCTACAAACCGGGTGATTTCAACGCGGCCCGCCAGCGCATGGCGACCATGCCGCGCGGTGCGACGTTGATCGACAATGCGATGTCGGTGGCGCCGGGTTTCCAGATCGGCAATGTCTACGTGATGGCAGGCGTGCCTCGCGTTATGCAGTCGATGTTCGAATGGCTGGCGCCGCGGCTGCGGGGTGGCACGCCGGTGGTTTCGCGCGCGGTGCATGTCGTCGGCCTGCCGGAAGGCATCATCGCCGCGCCGCTGGGCGCGGTGCAGGCGAAGTTCCCCGATATCGATATCGGCAGCTATCCGTTCTATCGGCCCGGCGGCAACGGCGTGTCGATCGTTGCCAAGGGCACCGACGCAGCCGCAGCGCAGGCGGTGATCGACGAGGTGACGTCGATCATCACGGGCTTTGGCAAAACGCCGATACCGGGGGAGCCGGAGGGTTGATGCCCGTTACGATCAGCCACTGATCGATCGCCTCACTCCGCAACGAACCGAGCCAGTCGAACCGCTGTATGCCCGCGGCTCGGCCGTAAACTCGGCATGATGAGCACGCAATCGTCGTGTGGCGTGCGAATCTCCGTCTCGCCATCCAGCGCAATCAGCGTGTTGCGGCGTGGAATGATGTCGCCACCACGATAGGGCTGCACGAAAGCGAAGTTGTTGCTCGCCGCCGTCACCGCCATGGTGACCTCGGCAAAGCGTTGCGTGGCGGACACCGTCGGTGGCGGCAGCGCCGGATGGTCTGTGACCGTCTCAAGATGCCGCAGCAATCCCGCAACGCTGGCGAACATCGTGTCGACCGTCGCATCATCCCAATGCTGGCCGGCTTCCAACAGGCTGGCGGCGCACGCCGTGGCAGCATCCGCAAATCGGGGATAATCGATCAGCCGCAGGCCGGCGGCATGGCCATGATCCGCCACCACCAGCTCCGGCACCGCAGCCCCGAACGCGAGGCGTCGCCCCTTTGGTGACGTCCCGCACAGGATCAGCGGATCTGACGGCCACAGCATCGAATGCAGGTCGAACAGCATATCAACCGTGTCGATCAGCGGTCGGATTTCGCGCGCGCGGTCGAGTTCGATCGAACTTCGCTGGCCGTCCAGCACGGCCGGATCCCAAACGCGATTGATATCCTCATCGACGAAGCGCGATGCGGTCGGCTGCTGTGGATCGAACCGCTCATATGCGGCGATATTGGTGAAACCGAATGTCAATTTGCCGCGCGCCGGCGTAAGACCGTGTCGCAGCAATCGGTCGAGCACGATGGCGCCCGCGATTTCATTGCCGTGCCCAACGCCAAGGATTGCCACGTGAGGACCCGGCTTGCCGGAGGCGCGTGTGGTGAACCCGGCGATGCCGGTGTTGCCGGCGACCCATCGGCTGATATCAGGCGCGGTCAGACGCACCTCGAACAACGGCAGTGGCGGCTGGGTGATCTGGGACATGTCCCGCGCGCGCCCGGTTTAGGTCAGCAACCGATCCGCCAGGCGGCGGATGAACATGTCGCACGCGTCAAGCTGGTCCTGTGCAATCCACTCGTCTGGCTGGTGCGCCTGCGCGATGTGACCGGGGCCGCAGATAATCGTCGGAATGCCGCTGTTCTGATAATATCCGCCTTCCGTGCCATAGCTGACCTTGCCAGTACTGTTCGAGCCGGTGAGCTGCTTGACGATCGCCGTCAATGGATGGTCGGGATCAAGCGACAGTCCCGGCATGCGGGTCAGCACCTCGTAGTCGAATCCGGTGTTGCGGCTTACCGCATGCATCGCCGGTTCGATGTCCCTGGCGACGAATGCCTTCAGGCGCTCGACATGGCGGACTGCGTCATCGCCGGGGATCGTGCGCCATTCCATGATGAATTCGCAGCGCTCCGGGATGATGTTGAGGATCGTGCCGCCTTGGACGGTGCCGATGTGGATTGTCGTGTGCGGCGGATCGAAGCCATCCTGAAATGGACCTTCCGCGGACAGCCGGCGCGCTTCGGAAGCGATATAGGCGATCGCCTCGCCGGCTGCGTGAATGGCATTCACTCCCTTGCTCGGTTCGCTGGAATGGCCGGTCAGGCCACGCACGCGCACGCGAAGGTTCAGCTTGCCCTTGTGCGCCAGGATCGGCTGCATCCCGGTCGGCTCGCCGACCACGCACATCGCCGGCTTCAGGCCGGATGCATCGAGGTCCTCGATCAGACGTTGCGCGCCCAGGCAACCAACTTCCTCGTCGTAGCTGATGAACAGATGCAACGGACGTGCGAGTTTTTTCGACGCGAAATCGGGCACCGCCGCGAGACATGCGGAGACGAATCCCTTCATGTCCGCGGATCCGCGCGCGTATAGCTTTCCCTCGGCGCGCCGCAGCGTGAAAGGATCGGCACTCCACGCCTGGCCATCAACCGGCACGGTATCGACATGTCCCGA
>DATKFJ010000154.1:0-14013 GCA_035511435.1 Acetobacteraceae bacterium
TGGGCATTCGAGCCTCATGGGATCAGAACCAGTTGGTCGTCAGTTTGCCACTGCGGGGCGACGCAGGTCCAGATGGGCTTATGGTGCGGGTCTGCCGTGAAATTGTCACCGCCACGGAACCATGGCCCACGAACGGTGCATGACACCGCCCGTCAGCGACCGCATCAACCCGGTTCCGACAGTCAGCAACAACGCAACCGGAACTCCAATTCCCGCCGCGATCAGCAAGCGCACAGCGATCAGCAATACGGGTGATTCAAACCGCCCCACCGCACGCGACACCAGGAATGTTGCCAGCGTCGCCAGCAGCATGGCGCCCAGCATGGGCAGTCCCGTGCGAACCGGTCGCAGCCAACCAGTACGCAACACGCGCGCATTGGCAAACATGATGTAAGGGCTGATGAAAAGCTGTGCGCCAAGCCAGACCAGCACGGCGCCGAGAGGCGACGCAGGTCGCAGCAGCATCGCGCCAGCCACAGTCGCCGCCAACCCGGCCATATTGGCGATCAGCGTGTAACGTGGCCGGCCGCGTGCGATCACGGCGACGCCGGCGGGAAATGCCAGGAACAGCCAAGCGGTCAGCCCGATCAGTGGCAATGCCGCAACACCGGATGGCTGCCAGACCGGACCCAGCAGCAGCCGAACCACCGGCTGAATCGACAGCGCCATGGCGCTGCACAGCGGGAACGCCAACAGACTCGACCAGGCGAGGCAGCGGTCCACGCGGGCGTGCAGTGCAGGCAGATCGTTCTGTCGTTCCGACAGCAGCGGCAGCATCAACCGCCACTGCGCGGTGAAGGCAAGCTCGCGTACCGTGTCGACCAGGCGGAACGCCATGTGCACCTGGCCAAGGGCGGTCGCGCCCGCCGTGCCGCCGATCAGCAGAGCGAAGACGCGGTAGCGGCCGTGCTGCACCAGAGTGCTGGCGGTCAGCGGCAGGCCGATGCGCAGCATGTCGCGCAGGTCTCGCCAATTGACCATGCACCGAAGGCGGGTGGGACAGCGCACCAGCAAGGCCACGGCGCCAGCCGACGAGAACACCAGCTGTTGCAGCACGATGGCCCACGCGCCGGCGCCCATCAGCGCGGCGGCAATGCCGATGACGGTCCCCAACCCCTGGCCGATCAGCGTGCGTCCCGCGAGTGCCTTGTAGGCACGGTTCCTGGTGAGCAGGCCCTGGATCGGCCCCGCCGCACCGACCAATGGCAGCGGCAACGCCAGCAGTACCGACATGGTGACCAGCCGGTTGTCTCCGAGCCACCACGCGATCGGCTGAGCCAGGGCGAGTTGCAGCAGTGCTGCCGCGCCACCGATTGCGGCGGATGCCCAGAACGCGCTGGAAAATGCCGCATCGTCCACCGCGACGCGCTGCACCAGCGGATCGGCGAACAATGCGTTCACCGCAACCCAAAGCAGGACATGCACCGCGACGACCGCCGCAGCAATGCCAACCTCTGATGGGCCGATCAGCCGCGCGATGATGAACGCGGACGCGAATGACAGTGTTGCCGAAATTGCCGCTTCGAAGCCCGACCAGAACACGTTGTTGGCGTGGCGCTTTTTGTTGTCACTCGTCATGCCGACGAAGTTCGGCATCCACGACTTCGCCGCTCGCAGCAAGGCAAGACCTGGAGTCCGCATCGCGCCGGCATGGCGGGGGAAATAGATCGGTCGAACCGCTTGCCTGTCACGAATCAGCAGCGCCAGTGTCGCCAGCAGCGCCATCAGCGGTGGCAGCCACATGATGCGACTCTGGTAGCGGTCGTGCGGCGTCGAGAGACCGCCGGTGATCGCGGCATTGCCCAGAAGCGCGAGCAGCACCGCCACGATGAAGCCAGCCACGACGTGGCGGCGACGCAGCGCAGTCGGCAGCAAGGCGCAGCAGACGATCACGCCCAGGATCGCGATCGCCTGATGCAGCGTTTGCATCCACGTCGGCACTGCCAGCGTGCCCATGGTCTGGCGCGCCGCAGCATATGCGGTCACCTCGCGGCGCGGGAAATCACGCACCATCCAGGGGGTCACAGTGGTCGGCCACGGTTCCAGGCCATCGCCACTGGCAAATCGCGTCAACTGATGCAGGCCGTTCGTCAGAAACGCGCGCAGCTCCACACTGGGCTCCGCCCTCAGTGCGGCGGATATGATCGCATCGGCTTCCTTCGAAACCTGTTTTGCACCTCCGGATTTGGCCATCGGGCCATCGTCGCGCCAGAGGAAATCATCTGATGTGGCCGGCATCTGATCGACGAAGGCGCAGAGCCGCCAGCCGGCCCGCGGGCACTCCCGGTGCAGAACGTTCATACCGGGGCCGTCGTAGATGACGCGCGCCAGCAAGAACACGTTGCCGAACGGCGACAGTGCGACGCGCCCGAATCCCGCGACGTTGACAGCAACCATGGCAGCCATCGCGAGCACAGGCGGCGCGAGCGCAATCAACACGCCGCGGCGTCCAAGCGGGGTCGCTGCGCCGAGCCGGCGGCGAAACAGCAACAGGACCAGGAGCAGACCCAGTGCCAGCGGCACATGCGACTGGTGCGCCGCGATCATGAAGGCGCTGAACATGATCAGCCACACGTGTTCGCGTCGCGACAGCCGCTCCGGCACGAGTACCAGCAGCGCGAGGACGAGTACCAGAAGCGACGTGAAGATATCCGGCACGAGCTGCGAGGCGAACCATGGCAGGGCGGTCGCGATCGACAGGAACCCGACGCCAGGCAACAACCACCAATCGGAGAACCCCGGCAGCAACGCGCGGCGCACAAGATGCAGCGTGTGCGTTACCAGCAGTGCCTGTACGGCGATCGCCGGCCAGGTTGTCAGCGTCATATGCAGCGGCAGCAGGAACAGGCTGTAGAAGGCCGGACGATCCCAGCCCAGATAATGCTCGATCGCCTGCGACAGATAGGTTCCGGTGTCAGCGAAAACCAGCGGATAACCGTTCCACAGCGCCGGCCACAGCAGGACTGCGGCCGACAGCAGGATGGGGACGACGGTGGTTCGTCGTCCCTCAGTCGCCATAGCCGTTGGGGTGGGCCTCGCGCCACAACAATGCGGTGCGTACGATCTCATCCAGGTCGGCGTAGCGCGGCTGCCAGCCAAGTTCGCGTTTCGCGCGCTCGGATGACGCGACGAGTACCGCGGTATCACCTGGCCGTCGCGGGCTCATGCGGTACGGTACTGGCCGGCCCGACACCCGTCGCACCGTTTCGATCACCTGGAGCACCGAATGCCCCACGCCGTTGCCGAGATTGACGGTGATGCTGTCGCGTTCCAGATGCTCCAGCGCCAGCAGATGCGCCGCTGCGAGATCCGTTACATGCACATAGTCGCGCAGGCACGTGCCATCCGGCGTGGCGTAGTCGTCGCCGTACACCTCCAGTTCCGCCCGCCGCCCAAGCGCCGCATCGATGACAAGCGGCACCAGATGCGACTCCGGCCGATGATCTTCGCCATAGCGTCCTGTCGGATCGGCGCCGGCCGCGTTGAAATAGCGCAGCGTCGCATACCGCAGCCCATGCACCACCGAGGCCCAGTGCAATGTGCGCTCCAGGAACCACTTGCAGTCACCGTACGGCGATTGCGGATCGATCGGCGCGTCTTCCGGTATAGGCTCGGACGAAGGCACGCCGAACAGCGCCGCGGTCGACGACAGCACGAAGCGCGAAACGCCGTGCCGTACACAGGCCTCGATCAGCCGCATTCCGTTGCCGCCGTTGTCGATCAGGTAGCGGAACGGCAACCGCATGCTCTCGCCCACCTGGGTAAGGCTGGCGAAGTGGAACACCGCGTGCCATGGCCCATCCGCCAGCAGCGCATCGACCGTGTCGGCGTCGGCCAGATCGGCCACCACCAGTTGCACGTCCGGCGGCACCGCCCGGCGATGGCCGGTGCGCAGGTTGTCCAGCACCACCACGGTCTCGCCACGCTCGACCAGAGCCGCCACCAGATGGCTGCCCACATAACCGGCTCCGCCGGTGACCAGAAATCGCCGCGCCATTGCCTGCCTACTCCCGGAAGTAGCCGCCGTAGCGCGGATGATACACCTCCGCATCGGCGTAGCCCGAGCGCACATGGACTTTGACGTCCACATGCGTCAAGACCGCGCCAACCACATTGGCGTGCGCCTCCTCCAGCATTTCGAGCGTATTCAGCACGTTGCTGTGCGGCGTGCTGCGCCAGCGCACGCACAGCAGCGTCGCGTCCGCCAGACCGGCAACGATGCGCGCATCGGTCACCGCCTGCGCCGGCGGCGCATCGAGCAACACAAGATCATAATCCTGCCGCAAGGTTTGCAGCAGGCGCGCCATCGTCGCCGACATCAAAAGCCCCAGCGCATTGGCTTCCGGTTGGCCGGCCGGGATGTAGTCCATGCCGGTCACCTCGTCCTTGCGGATGACATCGCTGAGCGCGGTCTGTTCCGCCAGCCAATCGAACAGTCCCGACCGGTTGGTATCGTGCATAAGACGGCCGATCTCGGGCTGGCGGATGTCGCAGTCGAGCAGGATGACCCGCTCGCCGTTCATCGCCGCCAACCGGCCCAGCGCCAGTGCCGTGGCCGTCTTGCCTTCCGCCGGACGCGCCGCGGTCACCGCGATGATGCGCGGCCGGCTGGGTTGCTGCCACAATCCGGCACGCAGTGCGCGAAGCTGCTCGGCGAACGCAGAGCGAGGCTTCCGTATCGCGTAATCCTCGACCGTCAGGCGACCCAGCGCGCGGCGCGTGATGCGCGGGATGAGCGCAAAGCAGGGCAGCCCAAGCACCGCGCGGATATCCTCGCCGCTGCGGAACGTGCTGTTGGCTAGCTCGAACAGATAAACCAGCAGGACGCCGAACAGCACGCCGGAAGCACCGGCAGCGGCCATCCATGGCACGGTCCGCGGATAGCTGGCCCGCGTCGGCGGCAATGCCAACGAGATCTCGTGCGCGTCGGGCGCTTCGATCGCATCCTGCTGCGCTGTCTCCTGAATGTGCTCCAGCACCGCCAGCAGCAAGGTGCGCGATGCTTCCACATCGCGCTGCATCGCATTCAGCGGGATCTCCGCCAGCGAATCCCGGCCCGACTGGCCTTGAGCCACGCGCATGTCCTGCTCCAGAGCCGCCACATTTGCGCGGTCGGCACGGACCTCCGCTTCGCCGGCCGCCACCACGCGAGCGATTTCGGCGGCAATGCCGCGCTGCAATTCGCCGAGTTGGCTGCGCAGGCTCAGCACATCGGGGTGGTTGGGGCCGAGACGGCCGAGCATCGATTGCAGTTGCCCGTTGAGCGCTCCCTGCTGCACGCGAAGCTGTACCACGCTGGGCGCGATTGCTGCCTGCGCGGCCGCGCCGGCGTGACCGCGTGCGGCATCCAGCCGTCCCTCGGCCGCCGCAAGATCGCTCCGGGCGTGCGCCAGATTCTCCGCCTGATGGCTGATCTGCTCCGTCTCGACGCCGGCATGCATGCCCTGCACAAGGCCCTGCGAGGCTCGGTAGGCGGCGATATGATCTTCGCCGGCGCGGACTTCGGCACGCAATTCCTTCACCCGGCTGGTCAGCCACGCCGTGGCGCGATCCACTGCGCGATGCTTGGCCGCCAGTTGGCTCCTCACGTAGCCGTCCATCGCCATGTTGACGGCCGCGGCCGCCAGTACCGGGCTGCCGGCGGTGAACGAGACCTGGAGCACATGAGAGGCTTTCAGCGGGCTGATCTCGAAGGCAGCCTGCACCGCGAGCAGCGTCGCATTGCGCTTCGGCTCCGGCGCCGGTCCAAGTGGCGCAGCCGGCGCATCAGGCGTGGCGGCGAACCACGGTACGATGGTCCCGGCCAGGCGGCCTGTCGCCGCAATCGCCTTCGCCACGAACGATGGCGGTCGCAGCGTTGTGTTGAATTCCGGATTGTCGTTGAGGCCCAGTTGGTTGGTCACCCGCTCGATGATCGGCATGCCGTGCAGGATTTCCGCCTGGCTCGCCATCACCGCTTCCGTGATCGGGTCGACTCGCAGGATGCTCTGAAGCTCGCGCACCTTGTACTCGCTGGCGTCGTACAGCAGGGTCCCCGTCGCGGTGTAACGCGGCGAGATCTGGGTGATCGCGACATAGGCCAGCAGCGGCACCAGCAGCATCGGAGCGAACAGCGCCAGCTTGTGGCGCCGCAGAATGGCCAGTATCGCGGCACCGCTCAGCGCAGCCGGGTCCGCGCGTTCGACCAGCGGCGGGCGCGGCTGACCCTGACCCTTCCGTGACCCGGGCGCTGTCTGACTGGCCTCGGCTGGTAAGTCGAGCATCGCCCTTTCTGGACCGGGGGTAGGAGTTGGTCCGCCTGACCTGAGCCTGACCTGCCGTTCTGCCGGTTCGTCGGACTGTGTAATGCGGCGCGCCTTAATCGATGGCTAATCGTGACGCGCCATAACCCCGTGCATGAATAATGTTGATGGCCCGCTCGCCCGTTGCGGTATCCGGTTGGCCTGTCTGGTGCTGCTGGCGCTCGCCGGGTGCGGCGGCCCGGGCAGCGATCTGCCGCGGCTGGCCGCCACAGGTCCGGTCGACTACAGCCTGGGGCCCGGCGATCAGGTGCGCATCATCACCTTCGGCGAGGACACGCTGACCGGCGAATTCCGGGTAAACGACAGCGGCAATATCGCCTTGCCGCTGGTCGGCGCGGTGCACGCGGCCGGGCTGAGTTCCGCGGGGCTGGAGGCCGCAGTCGGTGCCGCGCTGCGGGGTGGCAATCTGGTGCGCCAGCCGTCGGTGGCGGTCGAGGTGATCGCCTACCGCCCAATCTACGTGTTGGGCGAGGTCAACAAACCGGGCCAATACAGCTACCAGCCGGGGATGACCGTGGTGACGGCGGTGGCGGTCGCCGGCGGCTTCACCTATCGCGCGGTGGAGGGCTATGCCTCGGTCGTCCGCACGGTCGACGGCAAGTCTGTTGAGGCCAGGGCCAGCCGGCAGAGCTACGTAAATCCGGGCGACACCATCACGGTGTTCGAGCGCCGGTTCTAGACCGAAGTTAGCACTTGGAATGACCTCAAGGCGTGCCGGTTGGCTCGTCCCATCCGAATGATTCAGCCGATCCGACGGCGCAACGCTGCGGACATGCGCTCAGTCAGAATGACGATGACGAACGTGAGCAGCAGCAGCAGCGACACGGTGCGGTACTGAAACAGGTTCATCGCGGTCAGAAGTTCGAACCCAAGCCCGCCGGCGCCGACGAAGCCCAGCACCAGCGATGAGCGGATGTTCTCATCCAGGCGGTACAGTGCGATGCCCAGCAGCGACGGCAGGACACTGGGCACCACGGCATGGCTGAACACCTGCAGGCGGTTTGCGCCCGTCGTCGTCAGCGCCTCCACCGGCCCCATGTCCATGTCCTCGATCACCTCGGCGAACAGGCGGCCGAGCATCCCGACGGAGTGAACCGACACCGCCAGCGCGCCGGGAAACGGTCCCAGCCCGACGGCGGTGACGAACAGCAGCGCCCAGACCAGATCGGGCACGGCGCGGCAGAGTGCGATCAGGCTACGGGCGGCGGCGTAGAGCGGCCGGCCCGGCGAGGTGTTGTGCGCCGCCAAAATCGCCAGCGGCACCGCCAGCAGGACGGCGACGGTAGTGCCGAAGAAGGCGATGTCGACCGTCTCCAGCGCCGGCCACAGTTCGGATTGCAGCTTGGAGAAGTCCGGCGGCATGGCGCGACGCAGGATATCGGCCATACCGTGCGCGCCGGTGATCAGATCCTGCGGTCGTGCCTGCACCACGAACGTGGCTTGCCCGAGCACGACGAGGAACGCGAACAGTCCGATGAAGCCCAGCGCGGTGCCACCCCAGCGCCCGGTCGTCGTCAGGCCGCCACGCGCGGCGCGGTCGCGCGCGATGCGGTCCTCCACCGTGGCGCTCACGCGGCCACGGCCTGATACAGCGCCTGCATCCGGTCATCCGTGACGGCAGTCGGCGCGTCATCGAACATCACACGTCCCTGGCGCATGCCCACGATGCGGTCGGCGTAACGACGTGCCAGTACCGGCTGATGCAGCACGCAGATCACCCCCAATCCACCGTGGGCGGAAATGCGGCGCAGCAGCCGCATCACCTCCTCCGAGGCTTCGGGATCCAGGCTGGCCACCGGCTCGTCGGCCAGCAGCGCGGCAGGCCGCTGCGCCAACGCACGCGCGATCGAGGCGCGCTGCGCCTGGCCGCCGGACAGCGTGCCGGCGCGCTGTTCGGCGAAGCCGGCGAGGTCGACTTGCTCCAGACATGCCATGGCGAGCGGCATTTCCGCGCGCGGTAGCATCCCGATCGCAGACGCGAATGTCCGGTGCCGCCCGAGGGTGCCGCACACCACATTGGCCAGCACACTGCGCCGACCGACCAGCCGCGCCTGCTGGAACACCATGGCCATGGCCATGCGCCCCTCGGACAAGGCGCGGCCGGACAACGAAGTGATGTCGCGGCCGGCCACTAGCACGCGACCGGCGGTCGGGCGCAGCAGGCCGGCGATGCATTTCAGCAGCGTCGATTTGCCGCAGCCGTTGCTGCCAAGAACCACCAGCAACTCGCCCGCGGCGACGGAAAGGCTGGCGCCATTCAGCGCCAGCCGCCCGGTTGCATAGCGCATGTCCAGGCCATCGGCCTCGATCAATGCCCCGCCCATTCAGCTCAGCTTCTTAAGGTCGATATGCAGCACCTTCACCAGGTCGCGGATAAGATCGAACGCGGCATCGTTCTGCGGCACCAGGCGGGTGCCGTTGAAGCCGATGATCTTCTTGTCGTCGGCCGGCAGGTCGCTCAAATCAAGGTTCTGCAGCACCGTAGTCAACCGCGCCTTGAAGCCATCCGGCAGTGTGCCGTGAACGCACATCGGGTCGATCGGGATTGGGTCGGAGCGCCACAGTTCGACGAAATCGCTCGGCTTGTAATTGCCCGAAACCGTGGCCGAGGCGATCTGCTCGCTGTTCAGCTCGCCGGCCATGACCTTATGGTTAAGCAGCGCCTCGTAGCTCGCCGCATGCGAGCCGGCGTAGTAGCCCTTGACCCCCTTGTCGGGATCGATCCCGTTCTTTGCCAGCCAGTAGGCCGGAAACAGGTGACCCGAGGTGGACGCCGGATCGGCATAGGCGAAGCTTTTGCCCGCCACGTCCGCCAGCTTGGTGAGGCCGGAACCGGGCCAGGTGGCGATGCCGGCGGTGTAGCTGTCAGGCTTGCCTGCCTTATCGGCGAACGACGCGACGGCTTGGGCCTGCGCCACCTCATGCGCCAGCACGTAGCCCAGCGGGCCGAACTCGGCGAATTCCAGCTTGTCGTTGCGCATCGCCTCGATCTCGGCATTGTAGCTGGTGGCGATGAACACCTCGACCTTGCAGTCCAGCTTCTTGCTGATCAGGTCGGCGACGTGGCCGTAGATCGGCACCAGCTTCGCAGTGGCGTCGTATGGTTCGACCCCCATGCGGATGGTGCCCCCGTTGGGACAGTCGGGGGCGGCGGCCTGGGCTGCGTTGACAGCCAGCGCGATCCCCGCCGCAGCGGCGAGGGTGATCAACTTGCGCATTGAGAACTCCGTTGTGACGGGGACCGGCGACGGCGATTATGTAACCGCGCGGGGTTGGGTTACCCGGAGGGTACGTCAGTCCGATTGCCGTCGGATGAACCTTCAGTGACAAGCGGTGGGGGAACCCGACGAGTGCCAGACCGATCCGGATCGCCCAGGACCCGGGTTCCACTATTCCGCCGCGCAGGCTGCTTCATGGAACACGATACCGAGACGCGGCATCGGTTCCCTCCAGGGTAGGCACGGCCTGCGCCTCGTGCGAGATGCTGGCGGTTTTCGCCTAGTACCTCTGCACAGTGATTTTGACCGGTTGCCGGCGATAGTTATCCTAGGTGCTAGGCCTAATGCCGGTGGATTCGGGTCTACTCGGATCGACGGCTGCGGGCGGCTTTCCTACCGTTTGGCCGGTACGGGATATCATGATGGTGACTGTCCATAACCGAAATCAGCTCCCATTGGGGCGACAGCTTCGTCGTTTCCGTCGCCTGCGCGGTATGAAGCAGGATCACATCGCCGATCTGCTAGGCGTCTCGCAGGGGCTGGTGTCTCGCTGGGAGGCGGGGTTGCACACGCCATCGCCGGCTCTTTACCGCCGGCTCGAGAGACTGCTCGTAAGCGAGGCCAATCAGGCAGCCGATACGGCGCTGCGCCGATTGATCGAAAACGCCGTAGCGCCGGTCCATCTCATCTGCGACGCATCCCACGTATTGCTGGCGGCATCGCCTGCCCGAGAAGCGGAGTGGGGCTCACGGGCGATGCCATTCATCGGTGCGTCCCTCTGGCGGTTCGCCACCGCAGAGATCGTGGCGAATGAGGAGCAGCTGCCCGATCATGGTTGGTTCGAGGAGTCGGATCCTGGGAGGGTGGTTGTCGAGACCGGAGGGAATGGAAGCCGCGATATGCGGATCCTGCCGAGCACGTTGGGATGGGAGCGTATTGCCCTGGCTGACGGACGCGTCGGTCGACTTGTAACGACGATCGCGTTTGCCTGAGCGCGAATAATTCATTCGTGGTTGTCGCGCGCGCCTCATGATAGCCACACTCCCCATGACCGAAGACCCACTTGACCACCAGCTGACCTTCCTGATCGAGATCGATGCGCTCAAATCGGTCATGCGTCAGTCAGTACTGGCCAACCGCAGCCGCCACGAGAATTCCGCTGAGCATTCCTGGCATCTTGCTATGTTTGCCCTGGTGCTCAGCGAAGCCGATCCGATGCTCGATTTCACCAAGATCGTCTCGATGCTCTTGATCCACGACATTGTTGAGATCGACGCTGGCGATGCGCCGATCCAC
The DNA here is from genome assembly GCA_035511435.1 of Acetobacteraceae bacterium. Lineage (GTDB taxonomy): Bacteria > Pseudomonadota > Alphaproteobacteria > Acetobacterales > Acetobacteraceae > JAMXLO01. Next base: position 10,817 of record DATKFJ010000154.1, read on the forward strand.
GCCATCCACGATGCCGGCGAGCTCGCGCAGGCCGAGGAGGCCGCGGCCGAGCGCATATTCGGGCTCCTGCCCGAGACACAGCGGAACAGGTTTTTGTCCATCTGGCGGGAATTCGAGGCTTCTCAAACGCCGGACGCGCGATTCGCAAAGGCGCTCGACCGGCTTCAACCTCTCCTCCTCAATACGCTGACCGGTGGCGGCACGTGGGCCGCGAACAGAGTGACTGAAGATCAAGTCTACGAGCGATATGGGCCGACCATTGAACGTGGCTCCCCGGCCCTATGGTCGCGCGCTCGGATTCTCGTTCGCCGGCACTTCGCCGCGGCGCAGGACTAGCGGCACTTCGGCGACAGCGTGCGGAGATGCGAACCGCCCTCGAACCCATCAAATCCTCTGTGCAGGGGTACTAGCCCGAAGTTTGCACTTGGAATGACTTGAATGCTGAGTCTTTTGCATCGGTCAGGTCGGATTGCCTTCCCGAGAAGTGTCCATGCAGGTCTTCGCAGATCGGCGGCTTTGCGATTCGATTCGGTGATCGGAAGGGTCGTCAGGCCCTATCGAGGTGGGTGTCCATTAGCGGAAAAGGCAATTTTCGAAAACCACGAGTCAAATCAGCGGCTTGCTGATTTCAGAAATGCAAACTTCGGCTTGGCGCAGTCCCGCTCGGGAGCGGCGGCGTTACCGGCTACCTGGGGCGGCCTTCGCTTCCCGCCGGCGAGCATGCAGGATGAACTCCGTATAGCCATTCGGCTGCGCGCGTCCCTTGAACACCAGATCACACGCCGCCTGAAACGCAGGACCGTCGAAGCCAGGCGCCATCGGCCGATAATCCGGATCGTCGGCATTCTGCCGGTCCACCACCGCGGCCATTCGCTTCAGGGTCTTCATTATCCGCCGCTCGCTGGCGATGCCATGATGCAGCCAGTTGGCGATGTGCTGGCTGGAGATGCGTAGCGTTGCGCGATCCTCCATCAGGCCGACATCGTGGATATCAGGCACCTTCGAACACCCGACGCCCTGATCGATCCACCGTACGACGTAGCCCAATATTCCCTGGCAGTTGTTGTCCAGCTCCTGCTGCACATCGTCCGGCGACCAGTTCGGCCGATCGGCAACCGGGATCGTCAGCAACTCGGCTATCGGCGGCCGCGCGCGCTTCGCCAACTCCTCCTGCCGCTGCGCCACATCCACCGCATGATAATGCAAGGCGTGCAGCGTCGCGGCGGTGGGCGAGGGCACCCATGCGGTGTTCGCCCCGGCACGCGGGTGGCCGATCTTCTGCACCAGCATGTCCGCCATCCGATCGGGCGCCGCCCACATGCCCTTGCCGATCTGCGCGCGGCCGCGCAACCCGCAGGCCAGCCCGATGTCGACGTTCTGATCCTCATACGCCGCGATCCAGGCGGTGTTGCGCATGTCGTTTTTGCGGATCATCGGGCCCGCTTCGATCGACGTGTGGATTTCGTCGCCCGTGCGATCGAGGAACCCGGTATTGATGAACACCACCCGATCCTTCGCGGCATGGATACAGGCCTTCAGGTTGGCCGAGGTGCGGCGCTCTTCGTCCATGATGCCAAGCTTCAGGGTGTTGCGCGGCAGTCCCAGCAGGTCCTCCACGCGAGCAAAAATCGTGTCGGTGAAAGCCACTTCCTCGGCGCCGTGCATCTTCGGCTTCACGATGTAGACCGAGCCGGTGCGGCTGTTGCGCAGTTCACCGGCGCCGTTCAGGTCGTGCATCGCTATCAGCGATGTCACCGCGGCATCCAGCAGACCTTCGGGGATCTCCGCGCCCGACGCGTCGAGCACCGCATCGGTATACATGTGGTGGCCGACATTGCGTATCAGCATCAGGCTTCGCCCCGGCAGGTCGAGCGTTCCACCGCACGGCGTCCGGCAGGCGCGATCGGCGTCCAGCCGGCGCGTCATCGTTCTGCCGTCCTTGTCGAAGGTCTCGACCAGCGTACCCCGCATGAGGCCGAGCCAGTTGCGATACGCCGCGACCTTGTCATCGGCGTCGACCGCTGAGATCGAATCTTCGCAGTCCTGGATTGTGGTGATCGCCGCCTCCAGCAGCACATCGGCGACACCGGCTGGATCGTCCTGGCCGATGCGGCTGCTGCGGTCGAACACAATCTCGATGTGCAGCCCGTTGTGCTTCAGCACCACCGCTGTCGGATCGCCGGCATCGCCGCGATAGCCGACGAACTGCCGCGGTTGTGCAAGTCCGGTCGTCACATCGCCCCCGGTCACATCGCCCTGGGTCGGCACATCGCCCTCGGTCGTCACATCGCCCTTGAGAACAACCGAAAGCTGATCGCCATCGACCCGGTATCGGATCGCATCCCTGTGGGTTCCGGCTGCGAGCGGTACGGCCTGATCCAGAACGTCGCGTGCCTTCGCCACCACGCGCGCCCCGCGGATCTCGTTGTAGTCGGCGTCGATGGTTGCGCCGCCGTCCTGCGGAATCGCATCGGTGCCGTACAGCGCATCATACAGGCTGCCCCAGCGCGCGTTCGCCGCATTCAGTGCATACCGCGCATTGGTCACCGGCACGACGAGTTGTGGACCGGCGATCGTCGCGATCTCGGGATCGACACTGCCGGTGCCGATCGAAAAATCCGCAGGCTCCGGCTGCAGATAACCGATGCCGCGCAGGAATTCCAGGTAGGTGCCAGTGTCGATCGGCCGGCCGCGGTTTTCGACATGCCACGCGTCGATCTGGCATTGCAGCGTATCGCGCTTGTCGAGCAGCGTCCGATTGCGTGGCGCGAGGTCGCGGATCATGCCGCCAAACCCCAGCCAGAACGCCTCAGCCGAAACGCCGGTACCGGGGATCGCCTCGGTATTCACGAAATTGTACAGCGTGCCGGCAACACGCAGACAATCGGTGTTGACGTAGTCCATTCGCTGCAACTCCTCGACGGGGTGACTTCAAAGCAGTGCGCGCAGCTCGGTTTGTCCGAACGCTGCCTGCTTTTTTGTCGTTACCCCCCGTCAGTGTGCAGTGGTCTCAGCGGCGCCGGCCTCAGCGGCGTTGGCGGCTGGCGCGCCACGCCACGAACGCGGCCTTGGTCGCCTCGTTCGGCGGATAGATGCCGGGCAGCGCCGATCCGGCGGCGACCCGTTCCAGCAGGAACTCCTCCAGCTCCTCCTGTTCGGCGGCATCCTGCGCCACCTCGTCGGCCATCGCCCGCGGA
>DATKFJ010000155.1:0-2097 GCA_035511435.1 Acetobacteraceae bacterium
AAATCGCCGCGCCGATACCGCGCGTTCCTCCAGTCACGAAAGCCACTCTGCTCCGCAGCTTGCCGCCGGCCGCATGCCAGGGGGCATCCTGCTGTTCGGTGTCCAAGGTGGTCATGATGGGTTACCTCCTGCTGGTAGATCGGCTGTGGCCGCCGCCGTGGACCGCGGCTGCGTCCCGACGGACCGACGCGACGTGCACGGTGCGTCGATGCCGGCCGTCGGCGTCGTACTCGATTGTCATGGTGCCTCCATCGATCACTAAGATCATCGATTTAATCGATAAAATCTTTTTTTGATACTACTATATGGTTCTTTGGTTGACGCCTGGGAATTGACTCCTGCAGCGGTGGACGGAGCTGAGCCGCTGGGCACTGTGCGCCTCGGCGACGTCGGTCGCTCGATCTGGAAGACCGCGCGGCGCAGTCGCGGGTCACTGAGTCGGGCGGCTGGGTTGGCCGCCGAGGCGGCGCGGATCACCGCCGGGCGTTCCGCGATCGCGCCGGACCGCAAGGACTGGCGGTTTGCCGACGCGACCTGGCAGGAGAACCAGCTGTACCGGCGGCTGATGCAGTACTACCTGGCCTGGGCCGACTCGATGGAGGCGATGGTCACCTCCGCCAATCTGGACTGGCGCGCCGAAGAGCGCGCGCGGTTCTTCATGGGGATTGCGGTGAGCGCCGCCGCCCCCACGAATACCTTCCTGGGCAATCCGGCGGCCCTCAAACGCGCGATCGAGACCGGAGGCGGCAGCCTCGTGTCAGGCCTGCGCAATTTCATCGACGATCAACGCCACAACGGTGGGATGCCCTCGCAGGTCCGGCGCGACGCGTTCGTGATCGGCAAGGATCTGGCAGCATCCCCCGGCGCGGTGATCTACCGCGACGAGATCTGCGAGGTGCTGCAGTTCGCGCCCTCGACGCCGGAGGTGCACATCCGGCCGCTGGTGGTGATCCCGCCGCAGATCAACAAGTACTACTTCATGGACCTCGCGCCCGGGCGCAGTTTCATCGAGTACATCGTCAGCCGAGGTATAACCTGCTTTTTGATCAGCTGGCGCAATCCCGATGGGCGTCACGCGGACTGGGACTTCGATACTTATGCGGCCGCTGCACTGAGGGCGATCGACGTTGGCCGAGAGACGGCGAATAGCGATGACGTCAACGTGATCGGGATGTGCGCCGGGGGGATCCTCACCGCCACGGTGCTCAACCACCTGGCGCACGCCAGCGATGAGCGGGTCGCGACCGCGACGTTGGGCGTTACGCTGCTGGACTTTTCGTTGCCGGCCACGGTCGGGTTGTTCATTACCGCCCCGCTGATGGCCACCGCGCGCGGCCGATCGCAGTTGCGGCGCGGTCTGGACGGGCGCAGCCTGGGATCGGTGTTCAGCTGGCTGCGTCCCAACGAACTCGTCTGGAACTACTGGGTGAACAACTACCTGCTGGGTAAGCAGCCGCCGGCGTTCGACATCCTGGCGTGGAACTCCGATCCGACCAACCTGCCCGCAGCGCTGCACCGGCAGTTCCTCGACGTCTTCCAGGACAACACGCTGGTCAATCCGGGCGCGTTCAAGGTGCTGGGCGCCCCCGTGGAGCTCGGCAAGGTCACTGTGGAGACCTATGTCACCGGCGCGGCAACCGACCACCTGACCCCGTGGAAGGGTTGTTACCGTAGCACCCAGCTGCTCGGCGGTAGCAGCACCTTCGTGCTGAGTTACGCGGGGCACATCGCCAGCCTTGTCAACCCGCCGGGCAACCCGAAAGCGCACTTTTTCGTCGGCCCCGAACCCGAGCCCGACCCCGACGCGTGGCGGGCCAAGGCCCAAAAGGTTGCGGGCACATGGTGGGAGCACTGGGCCGATTGGGCGATCCAACGGTCAGGCGACGCCCGGCGATCACCGTCGAGCCTCGGGAGCCGCAAATTCCGTGTGATCGAGCCGGCGCCGGGCGCCTACGTCCGCGGCCTGGAACCATCGCGTGGCTGAACGGGTGAGCACTCCGCGGATCATCTGGGAGCCCAGCGACGCGGCGATCGCGCACGCCAACCTGACGCGATTCCTTGACTGGTTACGCGAAAAGCGCGACGTGGCCGTCGGCG
>DATKFJ010000156.1:0-43142 GCA_035511435.1 Acetobacteraceae bacterium
GGATCCGCCAGCTTTGCCGCATCGATCGGCCGTCGCGACCTGATCAAGGCCTGACCCGCACGGATCTCCCGCGGATTGTTGGCCGCCGTCACCCCGATCACGCTGCCATCCTGGGCCAGGTGCACCGCCGTAAATACATTCGTCCCGGTATTCGCCCGAACAATCGTATGCACAGCGTCCGCCGGCAGGCCTGCCACCTGGAGATTGACACCGTGCTGATCGGTCCAGAACCACGGAATGTCGTCGTACGGCGTCATGTCACCGCACATCGCCTTCGCCACGGCGATGCCGTGGTTCTGTGCGTGCCGCCATGACTCCAGCCGCAGCCGCCGATCGAACAGCGGATGATGGAACGCGGTGACATCGCCGGCGGCATACACATCGGGCGCGCTGGTGCGGCCGAACTCATCGACCACGATACCGCCCTCCGACGTCAGCCCGGCCGCCTCGGCCAACGCGAGATTGCGCTGCATGCCGACGCCGGCAACCACCAGATCGCCGGTGAATTCGCCGCCGTCGCGGCATGTCACGCGCAAGCCGTCGGCGCCCGCATTCTCGATTGCATCGGCGATGAGACCGAAATGCAGCGCCACGCCGGCGGCACGGTGCAGCGCTTCGACGAACGCCGCACCCTCGGGTGAAACGCTGCGTCCCATCGCCCGCGGCAATGCCTCCAGCACCGTCACCTCGGCGCCGCGCGCACGGGCCGATGAGGCGATCTCCAGGCCGATCACTCCCGCGCCAATGCATAGCACGCGCCGCGCGGTGCCAAGCCGCGCGCGAATCACCCGGGCGTCCTCGATCGTGCGCAGATACAGCGCATGCCTGCCGCCCGGGATCGGCAGATGCCTTGCCTGTCCGCCGACCGTCAGCAGGAGCTTGTCGTACGGCAGGTTCTGCCCGTCCGACAGCCGGACGCGCCGCGCAACCGGGTCGATGTGGGAGATCGTCGAACCCAGCAGCAGTTCGATCTGCTGCTCGGCGTAGCGCTCGAGCGCATGGAAGTAGGTGATCGGCGGTTCGGCTTCGTCGGTCAGCACCGCCTTGGAGAGCGGTGGGCGCTCGTATGGGCGCCAGGTCTCCTCGCCGATCAGCAGGATCCGGCCGGTAAAGCCGGCCTGGCGCATGGCGATCGCGGCCCAGCCGCCAGCCTGGCCAGCGCCCGCGATGATGTGGGTCCCGGTCATGCCGCGATGCCGGGTTAACGCCCGGGCGGCGCCTTGTCGGGCAGCCATACGTTGGTCCAGCCGGTGACGTCGCCGCTCAGCTGGACCTGGGTGCTGCCCGGGCCCTCCCGGCTGAGTATCTGGATACCGGTGGGCTGCGAGATGATCCGACAATCGGCCGCCTGTGTCTCGCCGCCGCTGACGCGCGCGGTCATGTTCGCGGCATAGCGGTCGAGGTCGTCCTGCGTGCGGCAGAGTACGGCGCCGGGGTCGAGTCGCGGCCAGAGGGCGGTCGGGGCGCGGGGCGCGGGCGGTGGCGGCGGCTTCTTCGTGGGCATGAAGCCGGGCGCGTTGAACGTCACCTGCGCCGACGCAGCTGAACCGAGAGAAACCGCGACCGCGGCAAGCAAGACAATCCGCCAGGGGCACGACAGCATGGCAACTCCAACGCGCAGCAATTGGGCTACTTTAAGGGCCTCCTGGCATGACCGGCAACCGGCGACTTGGCCGCCTCCTCGCCGGCTGGCATGTTACCACTCAGCGAGAACCAGGAGAGTGAGAATGCCGGAAGCAGGATGGACGCGTGTTGCAAGTGTCTCTGACGTGGCCGAGGGCCAGATGCATGCGGTGCGCGTGGGCGAGCGCGAGATCGCGCTGTACCACCTGCCCGACGGCACATTCCACGCGACCGACAATATTTGCTCACACGAATATGCCCAGCTCACCGATGGCTGGCTGGAGAACGGCTGCGTCGAATGTCCGCTGCACGCCGCACGATTCGACGTGAAGTCCGGCAAGGCGCTGTGTGCGCCGGCGGAGAAGGACCTCGATGTGTTCGAGATCAAGGTTGACGGCGGTGATCTGCTGGTGAAGGTGTAGTGGCTGGCATTGCAATTGCGTGAACGGTTAAGCAAGCGAGTTCAACCGGAGATGCACGCAGATGCACACAGATGGCACCGAGCGGCGTCACAGTCCGCGGGCAATGCGGCGCATTCTCTTGCACCGTTTCATGAAACGCCGCGCCAACCGTGTCGAGGACCTGAATGCGCCACCAATAGTGCTCCTGGAGCCGATTGACCCCGGTTTCATCTGCGTGCATCTGCGTGCATCTGCGGTTGAAATACCTTGCTTTGCCGCATTTCGAAGGGATTCGCCCGGAGGCAGGCTGAATGACGACATCGCCGATCATCGACTGCGATGTGCATCCCACGGTGCCGGGGTTGTCGGCACTGATGCCGTATCTCGACCAAGTGTGGAGCGAGACGGTGGTGCGGCGTGGGCTGGATGAGCTGAACACCATCGCCTACCCGGCGAATAGTCCGCTGAGCGTGCGCGCCGACTGGCGGGACGCGACGGGCAAGCCCGCCGCCACGGTCGAGCGTCTTGGTGCCGAGGCGCTTGATCCGTTCGGTACGGGGATTGCCATCCTGAATTGCCTGTACGGCGTGCAGGCGACGTTCAGCGAGGACCTGGGCGCCGCGATGGCACGCGCGGTGAACCAGTGGATCGTGCGCGAATGGCTGGACCGCGACCCTCGGCTGCGCGCCTCCATCGTGGTGCCGCAGCAGAACGCGGAACTGGCGGTGGAGGAGATCGAGCGCTGCGCCGCTGACCAGCGGTTCGTGCAGGTGCTGCTGCTGGTGTCGGGCGAGCTGCCGCTGGGACGCCGGCAGAATTGGCCGATCTACGCCGCGGCCGAACGCCATGGTCTGCCGATCGGCATCCATGCCGGCAGCACGTACCGCCATCCCAACACGCCGGTCGGCTGGGCGAGCTATTACAGTGAGGAATACATCAACCAGGCGGGGGCGTTTCAGACCCAGCTGACGAGCCTGATCGCGGAAGGTGTGTTCGCCAAGTTCCCGGACCTGACCGTGGTACTGATGGAATCCGGGGTGACCTGGCTGCCCGGCTACCTGTGGCGGCTGACCAAGTTCTGGAAAGGCCTGCGCAGCGAGGTTCCGTGGGTCGCCGATCCCCCGGCCAGCATTGTGCGCGAGCGGGTGCGGCTTACGCTGCAGCCTTTCGACGGGCCGCCGGAACCGGCGACCATCACGCGCTTCATGGAGCATATGGGGTCGGACGAATTGCTGCTGTTTTCCACCGACTACCCGCACTGGCAATTCGAGGGCACCGCGGCGGTGCCCCAGGGGCTTGACCGCGGCCTCGCGCAGAAGATCATGGTCGACAACCCTCTGCGGACCTATACTCGTGTGACTTAACTCCCCTTGGGAGACCATGACATGAACGTTGACGTCCTGAACCGTTCCGGCCTGCAGCAGCCAGCGCAGTCCAAACTGGCCATTGCCGACTGCGACGTGCATCCGCGGCCTGCGGGCGCCGGGATCGGTGGGGTGAGCAAGTCGCTGTATCCGTATCTGTCGAAGCGCTGGCAGGAGCATGTCGAGACGATCGGCGTGCGCTACCGGCAGCCCTGGCAGCGCGGTTCGGCGTATCCGAAGGGCCAGCCGCAGGCCTGCCGCCGCGATGCCTGGCCGAACGGCGAGAACCCGGGCAGCGACCTGGGTTTCATGGCCGAGCAGCACCTCGATCCGAACAATGTCGCGCTGGGCATCCTCAACCCGCTGACCAGTGGGCAGGGCGCGCAGGACGGCGACCTTTCGGCGGCCCTGACGCATGCCACGAATGAGTGGCAGGTGGCCGAATGGACGTCGCGGGATGCACGGTTGAAGGCGTCGGTGGTGGTGCCGTTCGAGGATGGCGCCACGTCAGCGCGGATGATCGGCGAGCGTGCGGGCGACGCCAATTTTGCCCAAGTGATGCTGCTGACCCGCACCGCCGAACCGCTGGGCCAGCGGCGCTATTGGCCGATCTATCAGGCGGCGGTCGAGGCGGGCCTGCCGGTCGGCATCCACGCCTTCGGTTACGGGGGGTCCGCGCTGACCTCCGGCGGCTGGCCGTCGTACTACCTGGAGGAGATGGTCGGACACGCGCAGTGCCAGCAGGCAGTGCTGACCAGCCTGATCTTCGAGGGCGTGTTCGAACGCTTTCCGACGCTGAAGGTGGTGCTGATCGAGGCCGGCTTCGCCTGGGCGCCGGCGCACGCCTGGCGGATGGATCGGCAGTTCGCGAAACTGCACAAGGAAGTGCCGCACCTGAAGCGGCTGCCTTCCGAATACATGCGGAGCAATGTCTGGTTCACCACCCAGCCGGTGGAAGAGCCGGAGCCGCGCGAGCACCTGGCGGATGCGATCGAGTGGATGGGCTGGGATCGCGTGCTGTTCGCCACCGATTATCCGCATTGGGATTTCGATGATCCGGCGCATGCGCTGCCGATCAAGATGACCGAGGCGCAGAAGCGCGGGATCTTCCTGGAGAATGCCAAGGCTGTGTACGGCGTGGCCTGAATCAGTAGGTCGGAAAGCCGCCGGATCGAGCTCGGGGTTTTGCGCCCTGCGCGCTACGTCACCGCGTCCGGTGGTGGCAGCCATGACAGCAGGCAGTCCCATTCGGGACAGACTCGCAATCGGCCTCGCCAGGCTGGCTTATGGGCTGTTCTACCTTGCCGTCGTTAGTTTGGTGGTCGGCGTGCCGATCGGCCTGGTGTTCCTGTTGTTTCGCGTCGTGCTGCCTTGAAACGGCTGCGCAACCACGTCACGCAAAGCCTAACGGCCTCGCAACCGCGTCACGCAAAACCTAAATGGTGCGGATGGACATCATCAGCATTCCCGGTTCCCGCATCCTTGAAATCGCCCTGGTTGCCTTTGCAACGCCCGACGTTGATTTCCTTTGTTTCGGCGAATCAGACCAGCCCAGCCCGGCGTCCGCGCACGCCGCGGCGATTGCCGCGCTGGACGCGGGCATTACGCGCTATCCCGACGTGCGGGGTCTGCCGGAGTTGCGCGCGGCCCTGGCGGATTACCTAACCGGTCTGCACGCGCGCCCGGTATCGGAACAGCGCATCCAGATCACCGCGTCCGGCATGACCGCCGTGTCGGTCGCGCTGGCGGCGACGGTGCGCGCCGGCGATCGCGTGGTGCTGCACAGCCCGTCATGGCCGAACATCGGCAACGCAGCGCGGCTGCGTGGCGCGCAGGTGGACGAACTCGATCTGACAGCATTGCCCGACGGCGGCTTTCGCCTCGACCGCGACCGGCTGGATGCGATGCTGCAAGGCGCGCGCGCATTCATTCTGAACAGCCCGAACAATCCCACCGGCTGGACCGCCACGCGCGACGAGTTGTTGGCGATCTTGGAGATCACCCGCCGTCGCCGCGTGTGGCTGATTGCGGACGAGGTGTATTCGCGCCTGGTCTATAATGGTGCGGCGGCCGCACCGTCGATGCTGGATGTCGCCCAACCGGATGATCACGTCATTGTCTGCAACAGCTTCTCCAAGACGTGGGTGATGACGGGCTGGCGTCTGGGCTGGATGGTCGTCCCGGAGGGCGCGCGCGACGCGATCACCGAGTTGGTGGAAGTGACGCATTCCGGCGTTGCACCGTTCATCCAGCATGCCGGGCTTGCCGCGATACGCGACGTTGAGGCGGTGGAGCGATTCCACGCGCACTGCACCACCGGCCGTGCGCAGACGAGTGATGCGCTGGCTGGTGTCAACGGCGTGCGCTACAGAGCGCCGGACGGAGCGTTCTACGCGTTTGTCGGCGTGGAAGGGCTGACCGACAGCCTCGCGCTAGCCAAGAAACTGGTCACTGATCACCGTGTCGCCGTGGCACCTGGCGTGGCATTCGGTGCGGCGGGGGAGGGTTTCCTGCGCATCTGCTTCGCCCAGTCGGCGGATCGGATTGAACGCGCCATGGGGCGGTTGCTTGACGGTCTGCGATCGGCGGCCGCTGCGTGAAGGGTTTCGCGGCGTCACGCAGATGGTGCGCGACGATTGGTTTGCTGATGTTGATGACCATCGTGTACCCGGCGCGTGCGCAGCAGTCGCAAACCGACGCGGCCGACACGCCGAAGCAGCCGCCTGATTTCTGGCATCGTGATACGATGACGGGAGATTGGGCAGGCTTGCGCACGGCATTGGCGGATCGGGGCGTCACGTTCACCGCCACCTACACGGCAGAGGTATTCGCCGACGTCCAGGGCGGCATGAAACGCGGCGCGGCCTATGACGGGGTGTTTTTGCCGGAGGTCGATGTCGACCTGGACAAGCTGCTTGGCTGGCATGGCGCAAGCTTTCGCGCGTCGATGCTTCAGGCTGAAGGCCCGTCGATCTCGCAAGGTTGGGTTGGCAATCTGCTGACGGTCTCCAGCACTGTCGCGGTGCCGCCGGCGACGCGACTGTACAACCTGTGGCTGCAACAGAATCTGTTCAACGATGCTCTGTCGGTGCGCGCGGGGATCATGGACGTCGATGCGGAATTCCTGACCAGCAACACGGCGGCCCTGTTCATGAATTCGACATTCGGCTGGCCTGGTTTGGTGGCGCTGGATCTGCCCGGCGGCGGTCCGGCCTATCCGCTGTCCGCACCGGGCGTTCGGGTCAAGTTCCAGCCGGCATCGCAAGGGTTCGACCTGCAAGCCGCGGTGTTCAGCGGCGATCCGACCGGGCATGACGGATCGAACAGCCTGACGACCGGCATTCCCGCAGGCACCGTCGTCAGCTTCAACGGCGGGGCATTCATGATTGCCGAGGGCGGCTATGCGGTTAACCAGGGGGCGGATGCGAAGGGTGGGCCGATGGCATTCAAGCTGGGCGGCTGGTACCACACGAGCAGCAACTTTCAGGACCAGCGCTTCGACACCGACGGCGTTTCGCTGGCGAGCCCGCTGTCGAATGGCATTCCGCTGCGTCATGATGGCGACTGGGGCATTTACGGTTTGGCGGATGTGTCGATCTTTCGAACGCAGGACGGCGGCGGCCTGTCAGGCTTCGCGCGCATCGGCGGCAGTCCGGGTGATCGCAACCTGATCTCGTTCTATGCCGATGCGGGCCTGACTTACAAAGGCCTGATTCCCGGTCGTGGCGACGATACCGCCGGACTGGCATTTGCCTATGCTCGGATCGGCGACAATGCGCGCGGGTTCGATGAGGATTTGCAGGCGAACGGCAATCCGTCGTTCCCGGTGCGCGACGAGGAGTCTGTGCTGGAGGTCACCTATCAGATGCAGGTTACACCGTGGATGACGATGCAGCCTGATCTGCAGTGGATATTCCAGCCGGGCGGGCATGTGCTGAATGCCGATGGTTCGATCCGTCGCGATGCGCTGGTGCTGGGATTGCGGTCCTCGCTGACATTCTGACCGGTCACGCGCCGCCGTTCACGTCGATCGTGGCGCAGGTGATGAATGAGGCGGCATCGCCGACCAGGAAATCCACCACGGCGGCGATCTCTTCCGGTTCGCCGGCGCGGCCCAGTGCGCTGCCCTTCGCGCGCTCCTTGGCGACCTGCGGCGTACGTGCGCCCATCGCCGTGTTGATCAGTCCAGGGGCGATCGCGTTCACCCGAATGCCGTGCCGGCCAAGTCGCGCGCCGAGACTCTTGGTGAGGTTGATGACCGCGGCCTTGGACGCGCCGTACTCCACCACGGTACTGCCGCGCTGACCGGCCGACGAAGCGGTATTGACGATCGCGCCGGGCTGGCCGGCAGCAATCAATTGCTTTGCCACCCATTGCGAGGCGAAGAACGGCGCGCGCAGGTTCACCGACATCGTGCCGTCGAACTGTTCCGGCGGCACGTCGAGATAGTCGGTTTCCGGATAGTAGATGCCGGCGTTGTTGAACAGCACGCGGATCAGCCCGTGGTCGCGCTGTATCGCGGCAAGCGTGGCTGCAACGCGATCCAGGTCTGTCAGGTCGCACTGGTAGTGCGGCCAGTTGCCGGTGCCTTCCGCGCCGACATCGATGCCGACGACAAGGTGGCCGGACTGCGCAAGACGGCGGCAGGTTGCCTGACCGATCAGGCCATTGCTGCCGGTGATGACTGCGACATTTGCCATGGTTTGCTCCTGCGCCTCACTGATCCGAGATTGCCGTGTCGCCTGGGTTCTCGCAATGACGGTGGTACGCTGGTTTGACCGACCGACGCGGCGGCGTGCATAGAGTCGGGCAAATACGCACGAGGTCACGTCCCATGAAGTCGATCAGCGCCCGGATCGGCGCGAGCCTGTTTGTCGCCGCGATGTTGGCTGCGCTACCGGCGTTCGCGACCGACCTGACCATCGGCCGGTCGACCGAACAGAACTCGCTGGATCCGCAGTTCTCCGACCTTGGCAACGACGTCGCCACCGCCGAGAACATGTTCGAAAGCCTGATCGAGTTCGATGCCAAGCTGCGCATCCATCCTAAGCTTGCAGTGTCGTGGAAACTGCTGGATCCGCTGACCTGGGAGATCAAGTTGCGTCCCGGCGTGAGCTTCCATGACGGCACGCCGTTCACCGGCGAAGACGTTGCATTTTCGCTGAAGCGCGCCCGCGACGTGCCGAACAGCCCTGGCCCGCTGTCCAGCTTCGTTCGACCGGTGAAGGAAACCGAGATCATCGACCCGCTGACGCTGCACATCCACACCGAGCAGCCGACGCCACTGCTGATGGACATGGTCGGGCGCATATTCATCGTGCCGGCGAAGCTGGGGCCGTCGGTCACCAGCGAGGACTTCGCCGCCGGTCGCGCGATGATCGGCACCGGCGCGTATTGCTTCAAGCAGTCGATCCCCGGCGATCGCGTGGTGATCGAGGCAAATCGCAACTACTGGGGCGCCAAGCCGACATTCGATACGGTCACCCTGAAATTTCTCGGTGACGCCGCGTCTCGCAGTGCCGCGCTGCTGTCGGGCGCCGTCGATGTTATCGAGCAGATTCCACCGTCCGACATTTCGCTGTTCCAGAATCGTCAGGACGTGTCGCTGTATTCCGTGACCTCCACGCGGCTGATCTATCTCGCGATGGACCAGGGGCGCGACGACAGTCCGTTCATCACGGATGCGGACGGCAAGCCGATGAAGGTGAACCCGCTGAAGGATCGTCGGGTGCGCCTGGCGCTGTCGAAGATGATCAATCGACAAGCTATCGTCGATCGTGTGGTTTCCGGCGCCGGCGAGGCGGCGGGACAGATCGTACCGGAGGGTATGGGTGGCTACGATGCGTCGCTGCAACCGATGGCGTTCGATCCGGCGGGTGCGAAGAAGCTGCTGGTGGAAGCCGGGTATCCGACCGGCTTCGGGCTGACGATACATGGTTCGTCCAACCGCTTCCCCAACGATTCGCAGTTGACCCAGGCGCTGGGACAGATGTTTTCGCGCGGCGGGTTGAAGGTGAACGGGGTGGAGGTGCTGCCGTACAACGTTTACGCCCCCGGCGCGACCGCGCGGAAATACAGCCTGTTCATCTTCAGCTATGGCAGCGTCGCCAGCAGTTCGCTGAACGGGCTGTCCGGTGTGCTGGCGAGCTATGACAAGGCCGCCGGCACCGGGTCGCTGAACCGCGCGCGTTATTCCAATCCGCAGTTCGACGCGATGTTGAAGCAGGCGGCTGCCGAATTCGATGAGACGAAGCGCAACCAGATGCTCGCGGATGCGACGCGCGTTGCGATGGATGATGCCGGTATTTTGCCGCTGTACTGGCAGAAGCTGTACTGGGCGGCGCGCAAGGGATATGTGGTGGATCCCGATCGCGGGGAGTCAACGTCTGCGCGGTTCGTGTCGTTGGCTCGGTGACAATGGGGGTGGCCGCTTCGTCGCTGCGCTGCTCGCGATGACAGGAGGGGGCGATGACAAAAGGGCGACGCGGCCTGGCATTTTCAGTTCGACCGAATGGGCGTTACACTGGCGCACTGCTGACGGGAGAGACGCATGCTGACCATTGAACCGACCGGTGCGGTACTCGGCGCTACGATCCGCGGCATCGATATCGCGCAACCCATCGACGAGAGCGACTTCAGCCGGATCCTGCATGCGCTGGGCCACCACGGCGTGCTGCGGTTTCCCGATCAGCAGCTCGACATGGGTACGCTGCGGCAGTTCTCTGAACGCTTCGGCGAAATCCAGGGGCCGAGTTCCGCGCCCGAAGTCGCGCGGGACCCCAACGCACATATCGGCACGCTGTCGAACCTGAAGGAGAACGGCAGTTATATCGGCTCGCCGGATGCCGGCCAGGATTGGCACACCGACATGTCGTATCGCGACGTGATGGGCTTCGTGAACGTGCTGTACGGCATTCGCATTCCGCGCCGGAACGGCTTGCCGCTGGGGGGCACCGAGTTCTCCAACATGCACGCAGCGTACGATGCGCTGCCGGGCGACATCAGGACCCGACTTGCCGATGCGACCGCGACCCACAACTTCGAGAAGTTCTGGGAACACATGCGCCGCGACAAGGCCAGCACACGGCCACCGATGACAGACGAACAGAAGCGCCGCCGTCCACCCGTGGTGCATCCGCTGTTCCTGACGCATCCAATCACCGGCAGGAAGACGCTGTACTGCAACCCTGGCTACACCACGCGCATCAACGAACTGTCGGAACATGACAGCGACAAGATGCTGGAGCACCTGTTTGCGCATCAGCTTGAACCACGCTTCCGCTACACCCACACCTGGACCGAGAACGACCTGCTGGTGTGGGACCACCTGGGCACCATCCATCGCGCGATCGCCGACTATGCGCCGGACGAAATCAGGCTGATGCGCCGCTGCCAGGTGATGGCGACGAAAGTGTTCGACCCCGAGTTCCTGCGCCCGGTGCGCGAACTTGCAACCGCGGAGGCATGAACCATGCGCTGGATCAGATTCACCACCGATAATCGCACCGCCTATGGCTCGCTGAACGGCAACACGATCAGCGAGATCGGCGGCGAGCCGTGGGGCACGCACACGGCAACCGGCAAGACGCACAAGCTGGCCGACGTGAAGCTGGAAGTGCCGGTGATCCCGCGCACCTTCTACGCAGCCGGCATCAACTACGCCGCCCATATCCGCGAGATGGCGGAAAAGCGAGGTGTCGAGCCGGTGTTTCCGGAGAAGGCGGACATCGGCTACCGCGCCAACAACGCATTGGTCGCGCACGACGAGGAGGTGGTGATCCCGAAGGACGCGACCGAGAAGATCAACTATGAGGGCGAGCTGGTCGTGGTGATCGGCAAGCAGGCCAAGCACCTGTCGAAGGCCGATGCGATGTCCTGCATCTTCGGCTACACGATTGGCAACGACGTGAGCGAACGCACCTGGCAGCGCGGCGACCGTACCTTCTGGCGCGGCAAGAACACCGATACGTTCAAGCCGATGGGACCGTGGATCGACACCGACGTCGATATCGATGCGATGCAGACGGTCGTTCGGGTGAACGGGAAGGACAGCCTGAAGTTCAAGACCAACGACATGATCTTCGACATTCCGACCTACATCGAAGCGATGACGCGCTACCTGACGCTGTACCCGGGCGACGTGATCTGGATGGGCACTGATGGCACCTCACCCGATCTGAAGCACGGTGATGTAGTGGAGGTCGAGCTGACCGGACTTGGCGTACTGCGCAATCGATTTGCGCGCGAGAGCTGAGTTCCGCCCACTGCCGCTGCACCGCTGTCATTGCGATGAGCGAGGCCGCCATCGTGATTGCAAGCAGTGCAGCGACGCGGCAATTCTGGACCAGTTGTGTGCGCCTGGCGTGATCGAGATGGCCGCGTTGCCGCGCTGCCTGCCGCGCTGCTTGCAATGACAGGGCGTTCCCAATGACACAGCGTTCCCAATGACAGAGCCTGGCCACGCATGCTGACCACTCTGGTCCTGCTGCTTGCCGCTGCCACGATCGCGGTGCCGCTGACACGACGTGCGGGCTTCGGCAGCGTACTCGGCTATCTTCTCGCCGGCATCGTCATTGGCCCCGGCGGACTGGGTCTGATCACCGACATCGATGCGATCTCCTCGATCGCCAGCCTGGGTGTGGTGATGTTGCTGTTCCTCATCGGATTGGAAGTGCGGCCGCAACGTCTGTGGGTGATGCGGCGTTCGGTGTTCGGCCTGGGCTCGGCGCAGGTCGTGATCAGCGGCGCGGCATTGGCGGTGCTTGCGCATGCGGCCGGTATCGCGTGGTCAGGCGCGATCGTACTTGGCGCGGGGCTTGCGATGTCGTCCACCGCCATCGTGCTGCCGATGCTGGGAGAGCGCAATCTGCTAGCGAGCCCTGCCGGGCGCGACACATTCGCCGTGCTATTGTTCCAGGACCTGGCCTTCATTCCGCTGGTCGCGCTGGTTCCGTTGCTCGCCGGCAGCAGCGTCCCCGACCATGTACCGTGGCATGACGTGGCACGGGCGGCGGCAGCCATCGCGATCATCCTGATCGGCGGCCGTTTCCTGATGCGGCCGTTGTTTCGCGCGATCGGTGGTGCGAAGACACCGGAGGTCTTCACCACGGTGGCGCTGCTGATAGTTGTGGGCACCGCGTTCATTGCCACCGAAGCGGGGCTGTCGCCGTCGCTGGGTGCCTTCATGGCCGGCGTGCTGCTGTCGGAATCGGAATATCGCCATGAACTGCAAGCGGACATCGCGCCATTCGAGGGCCTGCTTCTGGGTTTCTTCTTCATCTCTGTCGGCATGTCGGCCGATCTGCAGCTTGCCGTTACGCGGCCTGCGCTGATCGCCGAAGCCACGGCTTCGCTGCTGGTTGCCAAATCGGTCATCGCGTTTGTCCTGGGGCGCATCGCCGGGAAGGATACGCCGAATGCGCTGCGTTTCGGCCTCGCGTTGCCGCAAGCCAGCGAATTCAGCTTCGTGCTGTTCGGAGCGGCGGTTGCGGCCGGTGCGCTGGGGCACGGCGACGCCGCGATTGCCACACTGGTGACCGCCGTTTCCATGGTCGCCACGCCGATCCTGTTTGCCGGCTGTGAGGCATTCGTGATTCCGCGCCTGATGAAGCGTGCGCCCGAACCGGCGTACGACACGATCGACGCGGAAGCCGCGCCGGTGATCATCTGCGGCTTCGGCCGGTTCGGTCAGATCATCGGCCGCGTGCTGCGCATGTACGGCACTCCGTTTACCGCGCTGGAACGTGATCCCGGGCAGGTGGAAGTGGTCCGGCGCTTTGGCAACAAGGTCTACTTCGGCGACCCCACGCGCCCCGACATGTTGCGTGCGGCGGGTGCCGAGCAGGCGAAACTACTGGTTGTCGCACTGGATGATCCGGAAAGCGTGCTGCGAACGGTTGAAGTCGCCAAGCGCAATTTTCCGAATCTTGCCATTCTTGCGCGTGCGCGGAATCGTTGGTATGCGCATCTGCTGATGGATCGCGATGTGGATGGTCTGGTGCGTGACACGTTCTATTCGAGTCTGCATCTCGCGAAGGTGGCGCTTACGACTCTTGGCGTCGACGACGAGGCTGCGGAGCGCGCGGTGGTATTCTTCCGCGATCACGACGAGAAGGCGCTGCTGGAGACGCACGCGATATATCGCGATGAGGCACGGGTGCAGCAGAGTCAGCAGCAGGCTACGGACGAGCTGGCCAGCCTGTTCGAGGCGGACAAACCATAGCGTCACAGCGCGGACCTGGTGTTCGCCTGGTGTCATTGCGCGCGGGCGGCCATGAGGCGGATCGCGACGGGCATGTGGAATTGCCGCGTTCGCGGGAATTACGGCAGAAAATCTGCGTACGCGGCGGCGCGTGTCATTCTCGACGTGTCTCCGGCATCGCCAACCACACCACCAGCGTGCCAAGCAGCCCGATGAATGCGAGCACGATGAACGCCAGCGGCACGCCGAACGCATCGGCGATCCAGCCGCCCAGCGTGGTGCTCAACCCCGCGCCGAGAAACATGGCGAGGCCAAGCGCGCCCATGCACAGATTGAAATGCGATGTGCCGCGGGTGATGTCGGCGGCGAGGAGGGGAAACATCACGCCAAACACCGCGGCGCTGATGCCGCTGATCGCCTGTGCGCCGATCGGCAGCCATGCGCCGGGCAGCACCGCCAGCAGTACGGCGCGCAGCGGCAGCGCTGCCCAGCCCAGCAGCAGCACCGGACGCCGACCCATCGATGCGGCACTGCGTCCCACCCAGGGAGAGCACAGTGCGACCACACCCTGCGGCACGACGATGCAGGCTGCGATGATCATGTTGGCGAAATCCCCCGAGCGCATGGTTATGGCGCCGCCGATCAACGGCAGCATCGCCGCGTTGGACAGGTGGAACAGCAGCACGCAGGCCGCGAATATCAGCAGGCGCCGATCGGTGAACAGTTGTCGCAGGCTCTGCCAATCAAACGGCTGGGACGTGGTCTGTCGTCTGGCATGTGGGCCGCGACCGATCGCGAGCAAGGACAGCAACGCGGGAACGCACAGTGCGGCGGTCAGCAGGAATACCGCTCGGCTGGACAGATAAGCGCCGGTTCCACCCATCGCCGCCGCGGCCAGCCCGTTGCCGATCGAGGCGAAACGTGCGTTGCGTCCCAACCGTTCGCCCAATGCGGCGTGGCCGACGAGATGCAGGCTGATCGCCGCGATCGCCGGTGTCAGCACGCAGCTTGCGACAGCATGCAGCGACTGTGCGATAATCACCGGCAGTTCGGTTGGCCAGATCGCCAGCAACAGGGCGGCAGTGATCACGCCGAGCAGTGCGCCACCCGCGGCGACACGCTTGTTGCGGGCGGCATCCACCAATGCACCGGCGGGAAGCTGGCTGATCAGCGAGACGACCGTGCCGACGGTCAGTGCGAAGCCGATTTGTATCTGGGTCCATTTGTGGGTTGTCAGATAGACGGCGACGAATGGGCCGAAGCCGGTCTGTACATCGGCAACGAAGAAATTCAGCAGGTCGAGGGCTCGCGGACCGCGCGCCGGAAGTGTGCCGTCGCGTGGCATGCGTCATTGCTTCGTCGGTGAAGTTTCGGTCGTAGGACTGGCGGCCGGCTTCGGCGACGCAATGACGACAGGCGCCGGCTTTGTGACATCCTTGTATTCGGGTGCGGCCTTGATCTGATCGGGTGTCAGATCGAGCGTGATGGGATGCGCGGCATCGCCTGGCGCGAAGTGCAGCGTGCTCCACTGCACGGCGATCGTGCGGCTGCCGACTCCCATGAAACCTCCGAAGTCGATGACCGCGGCTTGCGGCTCGCCGTCCCAGCCGACCAGCACGTCGACCAGCCGGCCGACATCCTTGCCTTCGGGGCCCGCGACGTTGTGTCCGAGGATTGCCAATGCCTCTTCGGGTGGCACGTGCTGCACGTTGCTGGTTGGCGGCGGGGGTTTTGCGGGCGTTGTGGGGTTGGCAGACGCCGCTGGTGCAGACGCCGCTGGTCCAGTCGGCGCTGGTTCAGACGGCGGGGGGTTGTCAGACGCAGCTGGTGCAGTCGGGGTGGGGTTGTCAGACGCTGCTGGTGCAGTCGGCGTGGGGCTGGCAGACGCTGCTGGTGCAGCCGGCGTGGGGTTGTCAGACGCTGCTGGTTCAGACGGCGTCGGGTTGGCAGGCGCTGCTGGTGCAGCCGGCGTGGGGTTGGCAGACGCCGCTGGTTCAGACGGCGTGGGATTGGCAGACGCTGCTGGTGCAGACGATGTGGGGTTGGCAGACGCTGCTGGCGCAGCCGGCGTGGGGTTGTCAGACGCTGCTGGTGCAGATGGCGTGGGGTTGTCAGATGTCGCCGGACCAGTTGGTGTGGGGTTGTTAGACGCTGCTGGCGCAGCCGGCGTGGGGTTGTCAGATGTTGCTGGTGCAGACCGCGGTTCGGGCGCTGCCGCTGTCAGCAGCAACGCGATGCAGGCAATGATGGTTCCGTTGTGGTGGGACGGCATGCGTTCCCTCTCCTGGTCGGCAGGTCGGGGCTGGATGCACCACTATCAAGTGGTGGCACGCGCCCCATTCTTCATATTCTGTTGGGGTTGAGCAGTGACTGCGGCATCGGGGCGGCCTTGATGGATGCCAACAGGATGCCGGCGGCGATCATTGCAATTCCGATTGCATGGTAGACGTAGAACGTCTCACCGAGAAACAGCACCGCGAGAACGCTGCCGAACACCGGCATAAGATGCCAGGACTGCCCCGCTCGTCCGGCGCCGATCAGTTCGATGCCGCGATTGAAGAACAGGTAGGCGATGAATGACGGGAACACCGCGATGTACGCCATGGCGAGCCAGACCGTCGGGCCGCCCTCGATCCGACCGCCCTGCAGCGTTTCCCACACGTAGAACGGCAGGATCATCATCGAGCCGAGGCCCATGGCGGCGACCAGAAAGCTCAGTGGATGCGTCATGGGGCGGCGGCGGAACATTGCAGCATAGATGCCGTAGATCGCGATCGCCGCGAGCACCCAGACATCGCCGACATTGAATGACAGATGCAGCAGTGTATCAAGCGAGCCGTGCGCGGCGATGATTGCGACGCCGATCAGCGAGAGCAGCACGCCGGCTGATTGACGCAGCGTCGGCCGGTCGCCGAACAGCGCGAATGCCCAGAGCAGAATGATCAGCGGACCCGCCGATTGCAGCAGCAGCACGTTGAGCGCCGTCGTGGTGGTGAGGCCGATGTATGCCAGCGTGTTGTAGATTGCGATGCCGGTTGCGGACAGCAGGAGCATCAGGCGCCAATGGCGCAGCAGAATCGGCGCGTCCTGTTCCAGATAGCGCCAGGCAAACCCGATCGCGACAAGAAATGCACCGGTCCAACGCCAATAAGCCAGCGCGATCGGTGGCACGTGTCCCGCGAGGCTTCGGCCCAGCACAATGTTGCCGGCCCAGAACAGGTTGGCGAGTACCAGAAGGGTCCAGGCTGAATTCCACAGGCGCGTCATCGCGTTACTCTTCCGGGCGGCCGATTGGGCCGCCACCGCCGACCGGGATGGGCGGCGCGGCCGTGCATGCCGCGATGATGGTGGTTCAATACGCTCCTGCCCAACCGTCGCGCCGCGGATCGGAACCGGCCATGCGTACGCCGTTGTCGGCGATGCGGATCGCCTGAACGCTGCACGGGCCTTCCAGCGGTGCGACGCGGTTCAAGCGATGCCCGAGCCGTTCCAGTTCCGCCAGCACATCGGCGCCGAAGCCGGGTTCGATCGTCAGCCGGCCGTCGCCTTCGTGGGGCCAGTTGGCGCCCTGACCTTGCTGGCTGGAGGTCCAGCGCGGGGCTTCCAGGGCCGACTGCGGATCGGCGCCAAGGTCCATCATCGAAGTGAGTACCTGCAGGTTGATCTGCACCTGGTTGTCGGCGCCGGGCGTGCCTTCGACGGCCCACAGCTTGTCGTTCCTGAACACCATCGGCGCGTTCATCGTGTGACGCACGCGCTTGCCGGGCGCGAGCCGATTGGGGTGGCCCGGCGCGAGATGCCAGTACGCCATGCGATTGTTCAGCAATATGCCGGTGTCGCCCGCGGTAACGCCGGAACCGAAGCCGGAGTTCAGACTTTGGATGCCGGACACCGCGTTGCCTGCCGCATCGACGACGCAAAAGTACGTTGTGTCGCCGGCCGCCGCTTCGGGTTCAGCCAACGTGAGATCGCTCGCACGCGCCATGTCGATCGCGGCGGCGCATTCATCGGCGTAGGCATCCGACAGCAACCGGTCGAGCGGCACATCGCCGAAGCGCGGATCGGTGCCGTAGCGTTCGCGGTCCTGAAATGCTTTCTTCTTCGCCTCCACCAGCACATGGATGCGTTGCGCAGGATCGAGCGCGGGCAGGTCGAAGCGTTCGGCGATCTTCAGCATTTGAAGCATGGTGAAGCCGGTGGAATTCGGCGGCGTCTGGGTGACGCGGAAGCCGCGATAGGCGACGGCAATCGGATCCTGCGGTTGCGGCTGGGATGCTTCCAGGTCGCGTTCGTCTACCAGCACGCCGGCTGCACGCATGCCAGTCGCGAGGCGCTTTGCGAGTCGGCCGCGGTAGAAGGTGTCGGGGCCGTCCTGGGCGATTTCCTCCAGCGTGCGCGCGAGATCGGTTTGGCGGATCAGTGCGGCGAGTTGCGGCACGCCGACATCCAGGTTGCCGAGAAACACGCTGCGCGAACGCGGATCGGCGGCGAGTATGGCGCGCACATCGGCCGCGAAATGCCGGTAATGGTGGGTGACGGCGAAGCCTTCACGCGCGTGCTCGATGGCGGGGGCGCATAATTGGTACCATGGCAGCGTGCCGAGAGCAGCATGCATTGCACCGATGCCGCCGAGCAGTCCCGGAGTGGAGACGCTGAGCGGGCCTCGCACCGCGATGCCGCTGGCGCGGAAGCGTTCCGGCGTGGCGGCGATCGGCGCGCCACCGGTTGCGTTGTAGCAGCGAGATGTTGCGTTTTCTGCAGTGTACACCTGGTAGAATCCGTCGCCGCCGAGGCCTGACATGCCTGGTTCGACGACGCCGAGAGTGAGCGAGATTGCTACCGATGCATCGATTGCGTTGCCGCCGGCGCGCAGCGTGTCGAGCCCCGCCTGGGTCGCCAGGGGCTGGTTCGAACCGACCGCGCCATTGCGGCCCATGATCAACACGCGATGGTTGCGGGTCGGGATATACATTGGAGAGCTCCAGAGAGTTGTAGCGTTGTGGGATCAGCGGCGGCGCTGCCGCTTCTGTTGCGGGAGGAGGTTGGGGTGGGTCACGCGAACAAAACAGCTGTGTTTGGCGCGAACCCATCCCGCCACGCGCTCCCGCAAGGGGAGGGGGAGGCTTTGTGGGTGACGGTACAGCATCACAGGTGCATGGTGAAGAATTCGGCGACGGCGGTGTAGATGCGGCACCTGTCGTCGGGACGGATGAAGCCGTGGCCGGCGTAGTCGAAGGTCAGGTACGTGACCGGCTTCTGGCGTTCCTGCAATGCCGTGACGAACTGCTGGCTTTCGCTGATTGGTACGCGCGGGTCACGCGATCCGTGCGCTATGAGCACCGGCGCGCGGATGCGATCGACACGATGGATCGGCGAGATGCGCGCGAACAGTTCGGCGTTGCTCTGTGCGTCGCCGTATTCCGCCGCGCGGTGGCTGCTGCGCCATGAGCCTGTGCCGGCCAACAGCGTGACGAAATCCGCGATGCCGTAGTAGTTCACCGCGGCGCGCCACAGCTCTGGATATTCGGTGATTGCCGACATCACCATGAAGCCACCGTATGATTGGCCCATGATGCCGATGCGTTCGCCGTTGATCGCGGGGTGATCGGCGAGCCAATGCCGAGCGTGAGCAAGGTCGGTCACGCTGTCGAGGCGTTTTTCGACGTCATCGCTCTGGATGCAGGTGCGGCCGTAGCCGGAGCTGCCGCGCACGTTCGGCATCAGCACGGCGAAGCCTTGTGCGACCAGCATCTGAATGTCGGGCCGGAAATTCGGCCGCGTCTGCGATACCGGTCCGCCGTGTACCCAGATCACCGCGGGGTAGCCGCTTGGCGGCATCTTGGTGAGCGGCAGCGCCAGCCAGCCGGGGATGGGCGTGCCGTCGAAGCTTTGCCACTCGACCAGTTCCAGATCCACGAACGGCGCGGGATGCGGTTCCGGTTGCCACGCAATATGCGCGGTGCCGTCGCGCCACAGCCAAAGCGACGGCGGTTTCGTGGGCGCCGCAACGGTGAAGGCAAGCGACGCGCCATCGGGTGAGAATGTCGGCTCTGTCACGACGCCACGTGGCAGGCCGATGACGGCCGTTCGTTCGTCGTCGATGTGTCCGACGCGCAGGGTTGCGTAGCCGCGGTCGTTCTCGATCGTGGCAAGCATACGCGCATCGGACGAGGTCGCGTAGGCTTCCACGTCTCGTTCGATCGCTTCATACACAACTGCAACCGCACCGGTGTCGGGATCAAGGCGGCACAGCCGCATGTACTCGCTGCCGCCGTGGTCGGTCAGTGCGAGCAACGTGCGACCGTCGCTGGCCCAACGGACGCTCTGATAATTGCACGGCTCGGGCGCCGGAAATTCGTGCGCGTTGCCGGATGCGAGATCGAGCAGCAACAGCGACATGTTGCCGAAGCCGCGATCATGCAGCAATGTGAGCTGCGCCGCATCGGAGCGGAAGCCGGATACCATGACGATGTGGGTGCCCTGGTAAACGCGCCGGCGAACGCCGCTGACGATATCCTGAACGTAGACGTCGAAATGCGCTTCGTCGCGCTGGTTCGACGCGTAGGCGATCTGCGTGCCATCCGGTGACCACGCGCCGAAGTCGTGGATCACTGCCGGATCGGCGGTCAACGCGCACGGCTCCGGCGCCGCCTCACGCGGATCGATCAGCAGCAGTTGCTGCCGTTCGTCGCCGCCGCGGTCGATGCCGTAGACCAGGCGATCGTCCGCCGGCGAGCGCCGGATCATTGCGACCTTTTCGTCATGGCGCGTGAGTTGCCGGTCGGCGCCGGTCGCCAGATCGAGCGACCAGATCTGTGGCAGCCCCGAACCGCGCAGGTGAAACAGTGTTTGGCCGTCACGCGAGAACGCGGGGGCGGCGGCGGCGGCGATTGCGACGTAGGTTTCCGGATGGTTTGTCATGGCCGGAAGCATACCGCGCCGCGTGGGGTTGGGAAGCATGGCGGGGTTGGAAAGCATCGCGGTATAGGGTTTGCTTGGCTGATGCGGCGGATTGCACTGGAGAGCGAGACGGACTGGGAGGGGTGGCGCACCGCGGCTCGCGCGCTGGTGCTGGGCGGCGTCGCACCGGACGACGTGCGCTGGTCGGTGCGCAGCCATGACGGCGATCGCCATACACTGCCAGAGGGCAGCGGCAGCTTTGGCGTTTCCCGCGGCCTGGTCGTGCTGGCGTCGCTGGCGATCCAGGCGCGCGATCCCGAACGGTTCGACCTGCTGTATCGCCTGGTGTGGCGTACCAACGCCGGCGAGCGCGTGCTGCAAAAGACCACCGATCCGGAACTGCGGCGTGCCCAGGGACTTGCTTTCGCGGTCCGCGCCGAGGCGCATCGGATGCGGACGCTGGTGCGTTTTCTGCCGGACAGCGAGGGTGGCGTCACGCGTTATATCGGTTGGTACGAGCCGGCGCATTACGTGCTGGAGGCGAACGCGCAGTTGATCGCGCGACGGTTTCCCGATCTCGCGTTTTCCATTCTGACGCCTGATGGTGCCGCGCATTGGGATGGGACGGAGCTGCGCTTTTCCGCCGGTATCGAGCGCGATGCGGTGCGTGACGATGCGGCACTGCGAACCTGGTGGCATCGGCATCAGGCGGGGTTGCTGCGCGACGCGCGCGTTGGCACTGCGATCCCCGAGGCGGACGATCTCGACGAAGCGCCACGACCGCCGGATCGTCCGCCGATCGGCCCGGTGGTGCTGCCGATGGAGTCCGATGCAGGGTTGCGGGAGGCGATGGGCGAAGCTGCCGATTGCCGCCGGTGCCAGCTTTACGAGGCGGCGACGCAGACCGTGTTCGGCGAAGGTCCGGCGCATGCCAGCGTGCTGTTCGTGGGCGAGCAGCCGGGAGACCAGGAGGACATCATCGGCCGGCCGTTCGTCGGACCGGCGGGCCAGATGATGGATCGCGCGATGGAGGAAGCCGGCATCGACCGTCGCACGGTCTACATCACCAATGCGGTGAAGCACTTCAAGTTCACGCCGCGCGGCAAGCGACGCATCCATCAGACTCCGGATGCGCCGGAGATCCAGGCGTGCCGTTTCTGGCTGGACGTGGAGCGTGTGCGGTTGCGTCCGAAGCTGGTGGTGGCGATGGGCGGCACCGCGGCGCGCGCACTGTTGGGCCGCGCCGTCACCATCACTCGCGAGCGCGGCAGGCCGATCGAACTGCCGGATGGTCAGACGGGATTCGTCACCGTCCATCCGTCGTTTCTGCTGCGCGTGCCCGATGAGGAGGCGAAGGCGCGGGAGTACCGCGCGTTCGTTGCCGATTTGCGCAAGGTGTTGGAGTTGGTGGGCGGGGAATAGAGCAGGCGCGGGGAAGTGTTACCGGCGCGAAGGCCAGGGTCCAGGGCTACGCGCACCGGCGCCGATCGCCGTGCGACTGGCCAGCGCTGCGATCCGGCGAATGGAAGTGTAGAGCATCAGGATTGGCGCGCTGGGGTATGGGCTTTGCGCCTTGGGATCTGGGCCCTGGCATGTGGGCAGAACGCTTCACCGTTCCCCGTTGTCGGCAGGTGGCGTTGTTACACGGACGGCAAGCCGCATGCCTTCCATGGCGACCAATGAGCCGGGGCGGCGGTTCGCCACGGCACTGGCAATCTCGTCCATCATGGCGTCGTCGTGGCCGGGTTCGTGGTGGAACAGCACGAGTTGCCCGACCCCAGCCGCGTCGGCGAGACTTGCGCCTTTCTGCCAGGTGGAATGTCCCCAACCGATGCGTGATTGATATTCCGCTTCGGTATAGCTTGCGTCGTAGATCATGATATCGGTGCCGGCTACGAAGCGCAGCAGATTGTCGTCGAGCCCATGCGCGGGATGTTCGGTGTCGGTGATGTAGCAGACGCTCGCGCCACGCCAGCCGACGCGGTAGCCGGTTGCATTTCCGGGATGGTGCAGTGCGGTCGTTCGCACATGAAACCCCGGGTGCAATTGCAGGTCCTCGCCGGGGGCGAAATCCCGGAATTCGATTTGCGCACGAAATTCCGCCGCCATGTCTGGCATCAATGGCGCCTGCCAACTGCGGAGCAGCGCGGCGGCGATGCCGTCAGGCGGGACAAGGTGGCCACCCCAGAAACGAATGTGCGCGTTTGGATCGAACATCGGCGCGAAGAACGGCAGCCCGCAGATATGGTCGAGATGGGTGTGGCTGAGCAGAATATCCGTCTCCACCGGTACGGCGGATTTGGACCACTCGCAGCCGAGTTCGCGCAATCCGCTGCCGGCATCAAGGATCAGGCGATGCGGGCCACAGTGCAGCTCGACACAGAGCGTGTTCCCGCCATATCGCACAGTTGCCGCGCCAGGCGTGGCCAGGCTGCCGCGGACACCCCAGAACCGCAGGTTCAAATCGCCGGCCTGATAGGCTGCGCACTTCTCGGGATCGTTGGCTGTCACCCGGCATATCTCACTCGCTGTGTTCTGTACCACGATCTTCCTGACTTCCGCGCAGCAGATTCCTGAAATTCGGCGTGGCGCACGCATTTTGCCAGCTTAAGCACGGCATGGGCACCGCAAAGTGATCCGGCGGCTCGGATTGACAGGCCTACGTGGCGCTGCTGCTTAACCGAAAGTAACGACTTCGGATCGTAATTGGAATGTTAAATTGTCGCCATTTTTGGCTCATGCCCGAGGCAATTGTAACAGTCGGTATCGGTCGTGAGGGGCCGTTGGGGGAAGACGTGAATCACCGCACTGTATGTCGTGCTCCGCGATGGCGCGGGGCGAGCATCCAGGGTTGCAGCATGGCGGCTTATCGCGAGTTCCGGGTCCTCGCCTTGGCGAGGGAGACGATGCGCGAGGGTGATGGCGTATTTCGTTCGAACAATTAATTTGGGCAGTTAATTTGGGCAGTTAATTTGTAACAAGTCCTGCGGCGTCAGGTGCGCGAGCTCTGGCTGTAGAACGGTTGGTGCGATGCTGCATTCCAGTAGCCGTCGTAAAACGCTTTCACATGCGGCAGGATCGCCTTGGCGAGGTGGCGCCGTTCCTGTTCCTCCGCGGTCAGGTCGCGTTGCAGCATTTCCGACAATTGTCCCATTGCGGCGTCACGGTCGACGCGGGTGAAGCGGCCGTCCTGGTAGATCACCTCGCCCGCCACCAGCACGGCGCGGACGCCGGCGACCTTGGCGCGCTGGATCACCGCATCCAGCACCGGCGTTTCCGAGTCGAGATACGGGTAGCTGATCTGCTGCCAGTCGATCAGCACGGCATCGGCCGCCTTGCCGACTTCCAGCGTGCCGATCTGCGCGGCGTACGGCGTGGTCTTCGCACCGTTCTCGCTGGCCATGCGGAACACCTGCGCCATGGTCGGCACTCGATCGTCCATGCCGGGTTCGCGATGCGCGCGCAGCACCATGCGCATTTCCTGCAGCATGTCGCGATCGTCGTTGATGCCGGCTTCATCGAGGCCGATCGCGACGTTGATGCCCTTGGCCTCCCACCGGTTCAGCGGCGCGATGCCGGAGCGCAGGCGGAAGTTGGAGCTGCAGTTGTGACAGATGTGCGTGCCGGTTTCGGCGACGCGGTCGATGTCGTGTTGGTTCAGCCAGACGCCGTGGCCCAGCGTCATGCGCGGGCCGAGCAGGCCGAAGCGGTCGATATAGTCGAGCGCGGTGCAGCCGCCGCGACGGTGGGCGTATTCCTTCTGGTAGGCGGTTTCCACCAGGTGCATGTGCAGCGGCGCGTTGTACTTCTCCGACGCGTCGGCGAGCAGGGTGAGTGCCTGGTCGGAGCACCAGTGCAAATTTGCAGGCGCCAACTGGACTTTTACGCGCTCCTTGTTGTGGTGCCTGGCGTGCAGTGAGGCGAACAGCGCGAGCAGGTCGTCCGCGTTCAGGCGGAAGCGGGCGAAGTGGCGGCCGAGAGCGGGGCGCAGGTCTTCAGGCACGCGCGCCATGAAGGCGTCGTTGGCTTCGTAGACCAGGTGGTTCTGGTCGCGCAGCGCGTAGCAGTAGGAGACGCGCATGCCGAGGTCTTCGTAGGCGCGGATTACGCTGTCGGCTTTGGCTTCCACTTCGGTGAGGCCGCCGGATGCCCAGCCTTGGATGTGCTGCACGGTGGTGATGCCGGAGGACACCATGTCGAACGCGGAGTAGAGCGTGTCGAGGTAAAGATCGAGGTCGCGCAGCACGAGCCGCGTGGCGAACCAGAGTTCCAGCGGCATGTCGGGCGAGCCGAGTTGCACCGGCGTGAGACCGACGTGGTGGTGGCCGTTGACGAAGCCGGGCAGCAGCACCTGGTCGCCGGTGCCGATCACCGGCAGGTCGGGATGCTGGCGGTGGAGGGTGGCGAAGCTGTCGATGGCGGCGATGATGCCGTCGTGCTGGAGGATCGCAGCGTCGTCGAACTGTTCGTAGCGGTGGCGGTCGAGCGCGCGGGTGATGACGTGTTTGCCGCGGATGATCGACGATGGCATGGCTGGCTCCCTGATCCGTCTCGGCTGATTTTACGCGGATGTCGTCCCAGGCTTCCGGCGAGAAGAACGCCGCGTGCGGGGTGATGATCAGGCGGCCTTCGACCCATGGTTCGCGCGCACGATAGGCGCGGATGAGTTCGGGCACCGGTTCGACGGGCGGTTCCACCGGCACCACGTCGATCCCGACACCCGCGAGATGTCCGCTGCGCAGCGCGGCAGCCAGCGCGTCGATGTCCACGATCGGTCCGCGCGCGGTGTTCACCACCACTGCGTCCTTCGGCAGCAGCGCGAGTTCCGCCGCGCCGACCAGCCCGCGCGTCTCCGGCGTCAGCGGCGCATGCACCGACAGCGTGTCGGTGGCGCGCAGCAGCGCCTCCAGCGTCGGCGCGCGGCCGATGCCCAGCCCGAGTTCCACGCCGTTCGGCAGATGCGGATCGAAGAACACCACGCGGAAGCCGAACGCCTTGGCGCGCAGCGCGACCGCGGTGCCGATGCGTCCCATGCCGATGATGCCGAAGGTCTGCACCGAGGAGCGCCGCACCAGCGGGTCCAGCACGTAGCGCCATGCCGCCGGCGGGTCCTTGCGCTGCAATTCGTGGTGCAGCAGCAGGCCGCGGCGCAGTGCGAGTGCCAGCGAGATGGCGTGGTCGGCGACCTCGGTCGTGCCGTAATCGGGCACGCGTTCAGCACCATGATCTGGCGTTCGGCCGCGGCGCTGCGGTCGATCACGTCGTAACCGACACCCATGCGGCACACCGCGCGCAGCCGCGGGAACCGCGCCAGATCATCGGCGGACACGCGGTAGCGCAGGATCATCAGGCCCTCGGCCGCGGCGCAATCGGCGTCCGGCAGGTCGGCCAGCGACCCCGTGGGACCGGGGAAGATCACCCGCACGTCAGGGCCGTAGATGCGCCGTTCGACGCTGTCGTCCGGGTAGTTGTTTTCCGAATACAGCACCGTGATCGGCATCGTTCGTCCTCGCATTGAACCGGGAGGTACTGTTGCCAGCCGCGTTCCCCTCGCGCAAGTTCACGCTCCCGTGCGTGACCGGAGGGACCAACGATGAACGGCGCCGAAAGCCTTGTGCACAGCCTGCTACGGAGCGGGGTCGATACCTGCTTCTGCAATCCCGGCACGTCGGAGATGCATTTCGTCGCCGCGCTGGACCGCGTGCCCGGCATGCGGTGTGTGCTTGGCCTGTTCGAGGGCGTGGTGACCGGGGCGGCCGATGGCTACGCGAGGATGTCCGGCAAGCCGGCGGCGACGCTGCTGCATTGCGGGCCGGGCCTGGCGAACGGGCTGGCGAACCTGCACAACGCGCGGCGGGCGCAATCGCCGATCGTCAACATCGTCGGCGACCAGGCGACCTATCACCGCCCGAACGACGCGCCGCTGACGGCGGACACCGAGGGTTGGGCGCGCGGCGCGTCCGCCTGGGTGCGCACCGCGGTGTCGTCGGCGACGGTGGGGGCGGATGCGGCGGTGGCGGTTCAGGCAGCGCGCACTCATCCGGGGCAGATTGCCACGCTGATCCTGCCGTCGGACACGTCGTGGGACGAGGGCGGGGTGGTGGCGGAAGCGCTGCCGGTGCCGCCGAGACCGCGATCGGATCCGGCGCAGATCGCCAACGCCGCCAACATACTGCGGCGCGGGCTGCCGACGTTGATCGTACTCGGCGGCGAGGCGGTAAGCGCCGGGGCACTGGAGAACGCGCATCGCATTGCAGCGGCTACCGGGGCGCGGTTGATCGCGCAGGGCGCCAATGCCCGCATCGCGCGCGGCCGCGGGCGGGTGGCGGTCGATCGGATACCGTACGTGGTGGAGTCCGGGGTGAAGGCGCTGGCCGGAACGCGGCACGTCATCCTGTGCGGGTTGCGTAAGCCGGTGACGTTCTTCGCGTATCCGAACAAGCCGACCACGCCGCTGCCGCCGGACGCCGACATCCACGTGCTGGCTCGGCCTGATCAGGATGCGGCGGAGGCGTTGGCGCGGCTGGCGGACGAATTATCGGCGCCCGGCGTGGCAATTCCGGACCCCGGCCCCGCGGCTGACCCCGGCCGCGGCAAGCTGACGCCGGAATCGGTCGCTGCGACGCTGGCGGCGCTGATGCCGGAACAGGCGGTGATTACCGACGAGGCGGTTACGTTCGGGCGCGGCTTCTTCCCGTTCACCTATGCCGCGCCGCCACATGACTGGCTGAACTCGACCGGCGGCGCGATCGGCTGCGGGCCGCCGCTGTCCACCGGCGCGGCGGTCGGCGCGCCCGGGCGTCGGGTGATCGCGCTGCAAGCCGATGGGTCGGCGATGTACACGCTGCAGGCGCTGTGGACCCAGGCGCGCGAACGGCTGGATGTCACCACTGTCCTGCTGTCGAATCGGAAATATCAGATCCTGCTGGGCGAGTTGGCGAATGTCGGGGCCAATCCCGGGCGCACCGCGCTCGATATGCTGGACCTTGGCAACCCTGACCTCGACTGGACGAAATTGGCTGAGGGGATGGGGGTGGAGGCGGCGCGCGCGGACAACTGCGAACGGTTTGCCGACCTGTTCGCCCAGGCCAATGCGCGAAAAGGCCCCTTCCTGATCGAGCTGGCGGTCTAAAGGGGCGTTCAGTGGCGTCGCGGGATCAGAAGCGCAGACGGCGGCGGCGCGCCGTCAGTGCCAAGGCGGTCGCGCAGCCGGTCCGGAGCGTTGGGGGCTTGCAGGATTTCCGCCTGCAGCCCACCGAGGTGCTCGCTTCGATCGGCGTCGCGGTCGTGGCGGCAGCATTGATCATCCTGGTCTGGATCAACGCGTCGCGCTCCATTGCGAGTGAAAGCAGTGAGATCCGCGCGCACATCGAGGCTACCGTCAGCGGGCAGGCGGTGGTGCTGGCCGATGAAGTTCGTCACGAGATGCTCGGGGTGGAGCAGGGGCTGCTTATCCTGAAGCAGGCGCTCCAGGCGGATCCGTCACATTTCAATATACAGGCCTTGCGGGACCAGGTGCCGGCGCTGACCAATGTGACCGATGACGTGTTCATCGCGGACGCCCAGTCTGTCATTCAGCAGGACATCAACCCGCTGTCCGTCGGCCTGGGCGTCGGCGCCCACATTGCCGGCGTGCCGGGTCCCGTGACGCCGAAGACCGACAGCGACGGCGGCGACAGCGACAGCGGCGGCGCGATGCTGATCGGGCCGACGGTGGACCGGCCGCAAGTCCGGCAGCATCTGGCGTTTCTCACGATCCGGCTGGATCGACCGGGCGATTGGCTGGTGGGCGCCGTCTATCGCACAAATCTGCTCACCCGGCTTTATTCCGAAGCATCTCTTGGCGTGGCCGGCATGACCGCGCTGATCAATACCAGGCTCGGCCAGGTGCAGACGATTGTTGGTCCTGGCGCCGCCAACCCCAACTACGATATCGCCAGTTCCGCCATGTATGCGGAGATGCAGAGCCGGCGCGGCGGCACCTGGACCGGCCCATCGGCGCCGGACGGCGTTCGGCGGATTCACGCATTCGAGTCTGTGCCGGGGCGCGAGCTCGCGGTGGTGGTCGCGGTGAACGAGAGCGATGCAATGCACCCCGCCACAATCTGGGCAGACGATGTGCGGTCGCTGGCGTGGGTTGCCACGCTGGTCATCCTAGCAGCCGCGGCGCTGACGCTGCGTGCGGTCTGGACATTGCGGTCCTTCCGCCGCCAAAGCGAGGCGCTCGACCGGGAGCGCACAATCGTTGCCATCACTCGTTCCAACCTGGCAGCGACCCGGGCGCGGCTGGATGCCAGAACGGCGCAGTTGCTGTCGGTGGTGGGGGACATCGATGAAGGTGTCGCGGTGATCGATCCTGATCGACGCGTGACGGACTGGAACCAGCGATTCGCGGTGCTGTTCGGCGTGTCCCCGGAACTGGTGCGGCCAGGCGTGGCGCTTGACGAGATCCTGCGCGAACAGGCGTCGGCCGGGTCTTTCGGGCCGCTGGAGGACGTTGAAGCCGAGGTGGCCCGGCGCGTTGCACAATTGCGGGCCGCCGCCGGCACGGAGGCGATCCATTATGCGGGACCGGCCGGCAGCATGCTTGTGGTGCATGCCGCCGCGGTGACGGACGGTAGCGTGGTCATGGTGGTGAGAGAGGCCACCGGGCAGGAGCACCTGCCGGGTGCGGCGGATGAGGCAGCGGCGGCACCGACCAGTGCGCCAGCGCTGAACTCCGTGGAGATGATTTGATCGATCGGTGGGAGTTCGCAGCCCGTGGCGCCGCAATTTTTCACGACGCATTCGCGGCGGTTGAGTTGGAGCGTGGCGCGACGCCTGGTTCGACGTGCCGGTGCGTTGCTTCCCGCTTCATGCTGACGTGGGTCGGCCTGATGGAACGCAACGATTGCCGGATGGCATGGCCCGTGCTTGCCGGATCCGTGCGGCGCGTGCGAGAACTGACGTGGAACAATGAACGCACCCGTCTCCATTCTGTGTCCTTGCGGCAGCGGACTGCGCGCGGTTCGTTGCTGTAACCTACAGCTACACTCGGCGCCGCCGCCGGAGGCGACGCGGCATCTCGTGCCGCTGGTGGAACGGGCGATCCAGGCGCACCGACAGGGAGCGAACGAAACCGCCGAGAGACTGTGCCTCGATGTGCTGGAGCTCGCACCAGACCGGCCCGGTGCGCTGTCTGTGCTGTATGACATCCGCAAGGCGCAGGGCAACGCGCGGGCGGCGGAGGCGCTGATTCGGCGCATCGTGGCGCTGGACCCCAACAACCTGGGGGCGACCAACGAATTGGCGCTGATCCTGTTGGGCAAGGGCAACCTGGCGGACGCCGAACACCATGCCCGCAATGCGGTCCGCATCGCACCGGAAAACCCGCAGGCGCACAACCTGCTGGGCATGATCATGACCGAGGCCAATCGGCCGCAGATCGGCGAGTACCACTATCGGCGGGTGCTGGAACTGAACGGCCAGCGCGACCCCATTCTGCTGGCGAACCTGGCCTGGAACCTGAAGAACCAGGGCCGCATGCCGGAGGCTCGGGTGCTGTATGACGAAGCCGTCGCCGCGGCGCCGAACATTCGCCAGACCTTGCTGGGGTTTGCCAGGCTGGAGGAGGCCGACCGCAATTTCGATGCGGCCGCCGGCATCCTGGACAAGATGGACGCGCGGTTCCCCAAGGACCAGGGCGTGCGGCTGACGCGCGCAGTGCTGCTGGGCCGGATGCGGCGCTACGACGAGGCGGTTGCGCTGATCGACGCGTCGGCGGATGACGAGGGGCGGCTGGGTCCCAACGAACTGTTGGAGAAAGGCCGGCTGCTGGATCAGCTTGGCCGCTACGACGATGCCTGGACCGCGTTCGCCGAGGGCAAGCGGCTGGGGCGCGAGTTGTCCGGGCAATCGTATCTGGACGACGAGGCACGCCAGCAGATCGACCGGCTGCGGAATTTCTTCGCCGGCGGACGGTTGCGCCTGATGCCGCGTGCCAACGTGCGTTCCGATGTGCCGCAGCCGATTTTCATTCTCGGCTTTCCGCGGTCGGGCACCACGCTGGTCGAGCAGACATTGTCGGCGCATCCGAAGATTGCCGCCGGTGACGAACTGCCGCTGATCCACGAAATCACCGCCATCATGCCGCGCATGCTGGCGAGCCCGCTGGGCTATCCGGAGGCGCTAGCCGAGTTGTGGATGGGCGACCAACGCGAGGGCCTGGACAATCTGCGCGACTACTATCTGCAGAAGGTCCGCCAGATGGGCGTGCTGCGTGATGGCGCAACGCGCTTCACTGACAAGATGCCGCTGAACGAAACGCATCTAGGCCTGATCGCGCTGCTGTTCCCCGAGGCACCGGTGATCCATGTGCTGCGGCATCCGCTCGATATTATGGTGTCGGCGTTTTCCAACGCGTTCACACACGGCTTCTACTGCGCGTCCGATCTGGTATCGGCGGCAACGCACTATGTGCGCGTGATGGACCTGGTGCAGCACTACCGCGGCGAGATGACATTGCGGT
Source organism: Acetobacteraceae bacterium (assembly GCA_035511435.1). Taxonomy (GTDB): domain Bacteria; phylum Pseudomonadota; class Alphaproteobacteria; order Acetobacterales; family Acetobacteraceae; genus JAMXLO01. The sequence goes on from DATKFJ010000156.1 coordinate 30,997, forward strand.
ACCTGCCGATCCGCTACGAGGACATGGTTGGCGATCAGCAGGGCAGCGTGCGTGCCGTGCTGGCGTTCATCGGCGAACCGTTCGACAAGGCGTGCCTGACCTTCCACAAAAACCGTCGCTATGCGCGCACTGCCAGCTACGCACAGGTGACCGAGCCGCTGTATGAACGCTCGGTCTATCGCCATCGCCACTATATGAAGCACCTTGAGCCGGTGCTGCCGATCCTTCAGCCGGTGATCGAGCGGCTTGGCTACACCGTGGACTGATGGAGACGCCCGCGCCCACGCGACGGGCGCCTGGTCCTGGTACGGTGCCGATGCCGATCGGCGAGGTACTGCGGATCGCCAACGAGTACGAGCGCACATCACGGCTTGACGACGCCAAACGATTGCTGGACCACGTTCTTGCCGCGTCGCCGAACCAGGGCGATGCGCTGCATCTTTCCGGTATTGTCGCATTTCGCCAGGGTCATATCGCGCAGTCGCTCGATTTGATGGAGCGATCGCTTACCCACGGGATCGACACGCCGCTGTATCTTCGCAACATCTGCGAGGTGTACCGCGCCATGGGGCGCCTGGATGAAGCGTTGCACGCCGCGCGCCGTGCCACGATGCTGGCGCCGGCCGATCCGCTGTGCCTGCACAACCAGGCGATCATCCATTATCACAGGCTGGAACTGGACGAGGCTTTGGATTGCGCGGAGCGTGCGCTGCGCATCGACCCAGGCCTGCCGGGCGCACATTTCGTGCGGGCGGAAACGCTGCTGCTGCGCGGCGAATGGGCGACAGGCTGGGACGAGTACGAGTGGCGGTTCCGTATCGGGGGCGCCGCGCCACTGATGCCGCCTTCCACCAAGCCGCAATGGGATGGCAAGGCGCTGCGTGGCCAGACGCTGCTGCTGATTGCGGATCAGGGATTTGGCGACGTCATCCAGTTCAGCCGCTACATTGCGTGGGCAGCGGAACGCTGCCCCGACATCGCGATTGCCTGCAGCGGCGAGTTGCAGCCGCTGCTGCGCCAGATCGCCCCGACGGCGCGCCAATTCGTGCGCTGGCAGGATGCGCCGGATTATGCGGCGTTCTGCGCGTTGTCCGGCCTGCCGCGACTGGCGGGCACGCGCATCGATTCTGTGCCTGTACCGGTGCCTTACCTGCATGCCGATCCGGCGCGATCCGCGCAGTGGGCGGAACGGCTGGAAGGGGTGGTGCCGCATGGGTTCCGCCGTGTCGGCGTGATCTGGGCGGGTCGCCCGACGCACAACAACGATCGCAACCGATCGGCGCTGCTTGCCGACTTCCTGCCGCTGGCCAACGTCGCGGGGATCGCTTTGCTGGCGCTGCAAAAGGGTCCGAAGACCGGCCAGGCAGGCGAGTATTACGGCCGCGCGCCGCTGATCAATATCGGCGCGGAAATCGAAGACTACGACGACACGATGGCGATCCTGGACAACCTTGACCTGCTGATAACGGTGGATACCTCGGTCGCGCATTTGGCGGGCGCAATGGGGCGGCCCGTGTGGATCATGTTGCCGCGCGCACCGGACTGGCGCTGGCTGCTGGAGCGTACCGACACCCCGTGGTATCCCACCGTGCGGCTGTTTCGCCAATCGACCGTGCGCCGCTGGGACGATGTGGCGCAGGCCATCGCCGCGGAAGTCGCCACGCGCAAATGGCCCGGCAGCCTTTCGCCGACGCCGCGTCGCCAGTATCGGTAATCAGTTTCGTTCCCAGGCAGGCTCCCGTTGCGCTATCGTGGCGTGGCTTTCGCCAGCTACAGGTCGCCAATATGCCAATCCGCACCATCCCCCGGATCCTGCCGCCTAATGGCTGCAACGAACTTGCCGCCTGCCGCGACGGGGTGATGCTGTTCAACCGGAATGACACCTACGTCGGTGCCTCCCTGCGCAAGTACGGTGAGTGGTCGGCGGCCGAACTGGATGTGTTTCGCCAGGTCGTGCAACCGGGTCAGGTCGTGGTGGAGGTCGGTGCCAATATCGGCGCCCATACGATCGCCCTGTCGCGTATGGTCGGGCCCTCCGGCGGGGTGCTCGCGTTCGAGCCGCAGCGCTTGGTATTCCAGACGCTGTGCGCCAATCTCGCACTGAACTCCTGCGTCAACGTGGCGGCGCGCCAGGAAGCCGTCGGCGCCTCGGCTGGCCAGATCATGGTGCCCATCCTGCCGCCCGATCAGCCGAACAATTTTGGTGCCCTGCCGCTCGCCAATAGTTGGCAACACGGCGAACCCGTGCCTGTGGTCACCATCGACAGCCTGAGACTGACTGCCTGCCGCCTGCTCAAGCTGGATATCGAAGGCATGGAGTTGGAGGCGCTGCAAGGCGCGGCCGACACGATTCGCCGCCTGCGGCCAGCACTGTATGTGGAGAACGAGCGTGACGACCGGTCGCCGGCACTGATCACCCTGCTGCTGTCACACAGCTACCGACTGTACTGGCATGCGCCGTTCCTGTTCACGCCGAATAATTTCGCCGGCGATCGCGAGAACATCTTCGGGCGCATCGCCTCGCACAACATGCTGTGCGTGCCGCGTGAGGCCACCGGCGCGATCGATGGTCTGGTGGAGGTGTCGGGCCCGCAGGACAGCTGGCGCAACGCGCCGTCCTTCTGAAGCTATCGAACGCGGTTGCGGCCGCCATGACGGTGCTATCGGGATGACGGTGCTACCGACGTGACAGCGCTACCGACTCCCGGCGATGGCATCGATCTCGCTTGCGTCACAACCGATCTCGCGCAGGACTTCCGTGGTGTGCTGACCGAGTGCGGGCCAGAGCGTGCGCACGGACGGTGGGCTGGCGGAGAAGCGCGCCGGGATCGCCGTGAGGGTGACGTCGCCGTCGAGCGGATGCCGCATCTGCTGGAAGAAGTCAGTCTCGTGCAGGTAGTCGTCCTGCAGCAGGTCGGTCAGCGAATTGACCGGCCCGCAGGGAATGTCGAGCGCGCTCAACACGTGCAGCCAGGCCGCGGTGGTGCGCTCGCGCATGCCATCGGCCAGCACCGCATAGAGCGCATCGACATTGTCCGAACGCGCGGCAATGGTCGCGAAGCGTGGGTCCTCGATCAGCGCCGATCGGTCCATCGCTTCGAACAAGCGGCGCCAGTGCGCATCGCTTACCGCGATCACCGAGATGTAGCCGTCCTGCGTTGCGTATGGCCGCCGATGCGGCGTCAGCATGCGTGGATAGCCGAGCCCCAGTTCCGGTTGGTTCAGTACCGCGCCCCACAAGTGTTCGACTAGGAGGAAGGACAGCATCGTCTCCAGCATAGGGACGTGCACTTCCTGCCCCTGTCCCATGCGCTCGCGGTGAAATAGCGCCATGCCGATCATCGACGCCAGCGTCTGGCCGGTGAGTTTGTCCACCACCACACTCGGCACGTAGCGCGGTGCGCCATCCGCGCCGGCATTCAATGCTGCGAGTCCGCTCATGCCCTGGATCAGATCGTCGAACGCGGGATGCTCCTGCTTGCTGCTGCCCTTGCGAAAGCCAGAGGCGCAGGCATAGACAAGTCGCTGGTTGCGCGCCGACAGGGCCGCGTAGCCGAGCCCGAGCCGGTCGGCCGCGCCAAGCCGCATGTTGTGCACGAACACATCGGCGCCATCGACCAGCCGCAACAATGCATCCTTTGCCGCGGGCCGTTTCAGATCCAGCACCACACTGCGTTTGTTACGGTTCAGCATGGCGAAGTAGGAGCCCATCCCCTTGGTGCGGCTTGGACCGATCCAGCGGCAGTTGTCGCCATCGGGCGATTCGATCTTGATGACATCGGCGCCCATGTCGCCGAGTATTTGCGTGGCAAACGGTCCGAGCACGACGGTCGTGAGATCGATCACCCGAATGCCGGCGAGCGGACCGCCCTGCATCGCTGCCTCCTTGCACATTGTCATCGTGCGAGCTTGCACACGATGGGTGTGGATTGGCAACGCGAAGCGGCACGGATAATGTGGCGCTGTCATTGCCAGGAGCGGAAGCGACGAAGCGAGCGCGGTGGTATACCGTGACCGGGGCGGCATACCGTGACCGGGATTGCCGAGTCGCATTCGCTCTGCGCAACGACAGGCTGACGCGGGACACGAGAGACGGACACGAGAGAATGTGCGTATGCCCAGCATGATTCTTACCGGCGACGTCAATTTGATGAACGTCGATGACCCGGCGGTGCCGTTCGCGCGCGTGCGCGACGAATTTCGCGCCGCCGACATCGTGTTCAGCAATCTGGAGTGCTGCCTGTATGATCCGCCGCGCGGCCATGCGGTGGAGCAAGAGGGGTTCTTTGCTGCGCCCGCGACCGGCGAGGCGCTGCGGTCCGCGGGGATCGGCGCGGTCGGCGTCGCCAACAACGTGAACTATGGCGAGGCGGCGATCAGCGCATCCATCGCGCGGCTGGACGAACTCGGCGTTCGCCACTGCGGCGCCGGCGCGAACGTTGCGACGGCGCGCGCGCCTGTCATCGTCGAGCGCGACGGCATCCGCTACGGTTTCCTGCAACGCAGTTCGGTTTACTGGCCGACCAACCACGAGGCCGGCGCGAATTCGACCGGCATCGCGGTCATCCGCGCGCACACCGCGTATCAGGTGCCGATGCATAAGATGCGAGCGGAAATTCCGCCGATGAACCGTCCCGGCATACCGCCGGTGATCATCACCTGGGCCGATCCGGACTATCTGCGCATCTTCACCGAGGATATCGCCGCGCTGCGCAACCAGGCCGACATTGTCGTGGCGTCCTGCCATTGGGGCCTGCACAAAGAGGTACTCGGCTACATGCGCGAGATCGGCCGCGCCGCGATCGACGCCGGTGCCGACCTCGTCTTTGGGCATGGGCCACATTATTCGCTGGCGGTGGAAGCCTATCGCGGCAAGGCGATCTTCTATGGCCTGGGCAGCTTCTCTTTCCATACCGGCCACGGTGGACGCAAGCATGGCGACTGGATCGGCATGATGGTCCGCGCTGCCATCACCGGCCGCGCGATATCGGGTGTAAGCTTCCAGTTCGTGCGCCACAACGACCGCAACGAAACGGTGCCATGCGCACTGGCCGATGAACGCGCGGAACTGGATGACATCATGCAGCGCAGCGTCGAATACGGCACGAGCCTGTCGCCGCGCGGTGATGCCGTGCGGGTCGGGTTGTAGGCCGCACGGGTCATTCCTGGGTTATTATCCTCTGGCATGTCAGGGCAGCTTGATCCCGCTCCGGCGGTTGTGAGAACCCCCGCCAACGCGCGCACCGTATCGCTGATCGTCGCGAGCGCGATGTTCATGGAGCAACTGGACGGCACCGTGCTGGCGACCGCACTGCCGGCCATGGCGCGCAGCTTCCATGCCGATCCGCTGCACATGAACGTGGCCCTGACCTCCTATCTGCTGACGCTCGCGATGTTCATTCCGGCCAGTGGCAAGCTCGCTGACCGGTTCGGCTCGCGCACCGTGTTCCGCGCCGCCATCGCGCTGTTCACCGTCGGGTCCGTCGCCTGCGCTCAGGCACCGACCCTTGCGTTCCTGGTCGCCGCCCGCATGCTACAAGGCGTTGGCGGCGCAATGATGTCGCCGGTCGGCCGCCTGGTCATGCTGCGCGCGGTATCGAAGTCGGAACTGATTCGCGCCATGGCATGGCTGATGATACCCGCCACGATCGGGCCGATCCTGGGACCGCCGGTCGGCGGCTTTATCGTCACCTATCTGTCGTGGCACTGGATCTTCTACATCAACGTGCCGATCGGCGTGACCGGGATCGTGCTGGTGACGCGCTACATCGAGGAAATGCGCGAACCCACGCGCACGAAGTTCGATCTGCGCGGTCTCATTCTGGCGGGCACCGCGCTGGCATCCATCATGTTCGGCATTGAAATGGCCAGCCGCGGCGTCGGTTCGCGCGAGACCGCACTGGGCCTGATCGGCATTGGCATCATGTCGGCTGGTGTCTATGCGCTGCATGCGCGGCGCCATCCGCAGCCGATGCTGGATTTCCGCCTGATGCAGATTGCCACATTCCGCCTTTCGGTGATCTGCGGGTCGCTGTCGCGCATCGCGGTCGGCGCGATGCCATTCCTGCTGCCGATGATGCTGCAACTCGGCTTTGGCCTGTCCGCGGCGCACAGCGGGCTGATCACCTTCGTCAGCTCATTGGGGTCACTCGGCATGCGCCTGGCCGCGCCGGTGATCCTGCGCCGGCTGGGCTTCCGCAACGTGCTGATGTGGATCGGCCTGGTCGCCACGCTGCTGCTTGCCGCGAGCGCCGGATTTCGCCCGAGTTGGCCGATGGTGGCTATCTACGTGGTGCTGCTGCTGAACGGCTTCTTCCAGTCGCTGCAATTCATGGCGTACAACACGATCGCGTACGCCGACATGCCGCGCCCGCAGATGAGTACTGCCACCAGCTTCTACACGACGTTCCAGCAGATGTCGCTGACACTCGGCATTGCGGCGTCGGCGGGCGTGCTTGCCGCTTCTGAGCGGATGCTGGGCCATACGCAGCTCATGCTGTCGGATTTCTCGGTGGCGTTCCTGGCCGTTGCCAGCGTGTCTCTCGGCGCACCGCTGCTGAGCAGCCTGCTCGACCGGTCGGCGGGCGCCGAGTTGAGCGGTCATCGCGCGCGCCCGGGGAAGGCGCGCATCGCAGTGGCGGAGTGACGATTATGGGTGCAGCGTCAGTGGTTTGGTCATGTAGACGCGATCGTAGCCCTTTTCGCTGATACGATGGGTTTCGACGAAACCCAGGCGACGATAAAGTGCGATGTTCTCGTGCATCAGTGCGTGGGTGTACAGGCTGATCTCGTGGCAGCCACGGCGGAGCGCTTCGGCTCCGGCGAATTCGATCAGTGTGCGTCCATGGCCTTTGCCTTGGTGACCCGGTTGTACGGCGATGTTGTCCAGCAGCAAGCCGGTCGGTGTTTGCTGCAGTACCAGTATTCCGACGATGCGCGCGTCATCTTCCAATATCCAGGTTTGGCCGTCGGCGATACGTTTCGCGTAGTCATCGAGCATCGGCCCGGGCGGTTTGCCGATGCGGTCGATGTAGTGGCGATACGCCGCGTGAACGATCTCGCGCACTGCATCTACGTCGCGGTTGCTTGCGGGGCGGATCATACTGTCGGGGTGGAATTCGCAAAGTTCACAGCATCACCGTTACGCCGCACTTTCGCGTGCCGCTTCCGTTGCGGCTTCCAGGCCAACCGCCTGGGCCAGACGATCCAGCCGGCGGATCACACTCTCGCCGGCGAACACGCCGCTGTCCTCTTCCAGGCGCAGGATCAGCCGGCTGCCCGACATGCGCAGCCCTGTGCCACCCAGCAGATCCGGCGTGCCCGCCGACAGCGTGTAGGCAAGCCGCAGCGCCACGCCGAGTACCTCCGCGCGGTGGGCGCTCGACACATCCAGCAGCAGGCGCGCCGGACGCAGGAACGCGGCGTCCGCATCCACTTCGTACCGCATGGCGATCGCCAGTGCGAGAAACGCGCGTGCGTGATGATCGAGTCCGATCCCGGGTTGGCGCAGCACGCGCAGGAATGCCTGTTCGGCGCGAAACTCCGGATGATCGTGGCTACCGATGTCCGACATCCAGCACGCCGCCGCACGCAAGCGCTTCGCCTCGCCGACTTCCTGCGGAAACAGGGGGTTGGTCCACGCCAGCAATGCCGGCGGCAAATTCGCGTCGCGCCCCAGGCGCCCGGCTAGTTCGCGTCCCGCGGCGAGCAGCGGATCCTGGGCGCGAATCTCCGCTGGCATGCGCTGCATGAACCAGCCCTCGCGCAGCCCGCTGGCGCTGAACACGACGCGACGCACGCCCGTCGCGCGCAGCACACGTCGCAGCACCACCGCGGCAAACGGCAGATCGTCGATGCGACGTCGCGACAGTCCCGGCTGACGCTCCAGCGCACGTCGGCCGGCGCCGGCGATCACGCCGGTCAGGTCGCGCGCTTCCTCACGGCCGATGGTGTAGTGATGCACCATCTGCAGCGGATAGCCGGTCTGCGCCATGTGGATGCGCGCCAGCGCTCGCCATGCGCCGCCGACGAGGTACAGGTCGCGATTGGTGCCTTCTGCCAACCAGGTCACAGTCGCCAGGTCGGCATCGGCAATCGCGCGGGCGCGCACCGGATCGCCGTCCGCGCGTTCCGCCAGTCGGATCGCGCCGAGGCTGAAGGTGTGGGAGGCGCCGCGGGTGCCGCGATCGAGCCGCACGATTTCCAGTGACCCACCACCGATATCGGCCAGGATACCATCGGCGGTCGGGATACCGCAGAGCACGCCCATGGCCGAATATTCGGCTTCGTGCTGTCCCGACAGAACCCGGATCGGCACTTCCGGCATGCGCTGCTGCAACGCGGCCACGAAGTCGGGACCGTTGCGCGCGTCTCGCACCGCGGCGGTGGCGAGGACCTCGAACGGTTCGGCACCCATCGCGCGGGCCACCGCGTGGTAGCGGTGCATTACGGTGAATGCCTGGGCCATTCCGTCATCGTTCAGCCGACCCGTCGCCTGCAATCCGCGGCCCAGGCGCAACACCGCCTTTTCGTTGAAGATCGCCACGGGATTGCGGCATTGCCCTTCGTAGACGACGAGACGCACCGAATTCGATCCAAGATCGACCACCGCGCAGCGGGGCGAATCGGCTGGCGGCTGGTACGGCATGCGGTCAGTCCTGGTTGACGCGATCCGGTCGGCGATGATTGGCAAGCGACGAGACGACCGCCTGCCCGTGCAACGCGGAGCCTCGCCCGGACAGTGAGGGATTCGTCATGAAATAATCGTGAGCGGATACCGGTTTCTTGCCGGGCGGAAGGCGGTGCCAGGCACCATCGGCGCGCAGTTCCCACGACTGCATCGAGTCCTTGAGGTTGACCACCATGATCTGGTCCAGCACCTGCTCGTGCACGGTCGGATTGTGGATCGGCACCAGCGTTTCCACGCGCCAGTCCATGTTGCGCACCATCCAGTCGGCGGAGCTGATGTAGACACGGGCATGCCGGCTTGGCAGCGAATGGCCGTTGCCGAACACGCAGATGCGGCTGTGCTCCAGGAAACGGCCGACGATCGACTTGACGCGGATGTTGTCCGACAGGCCGGGGATGCCCGGGCGCAGGCAGCAGATGCCGCGCACCACTGCCATGATCTTCACGCCGGCACGCGAGGCTTCATACAGCAGGTCGATCAGCGTCTCGTCCACCAGCGAGTTGAGTTTCAGCCAGATACCGGCGGGTCTGCCGGCATGCGCATAGGCGACCTCGCGCTGGATCAGGTCGGCCAGCACGGCGCGCGTGGTCAGTGGACTGAACGCCAGCGCATCCATCAATTCGGGCCGCGCGTAACCGGTCATGTAGTTGAACAGCCTTGCGGCGTCGCGCGTCAGATCCGGGTCGGTGGTGAAGAACGACAGATCGGTATAGATGCGCGCGGTGATCGGATGATAATTGCCGGTACCGAAATGCGCGTAGGAGCGCACGCCGCTCCCCTCGCGCCGCACCACCAGCGAGAGTTTGGCGTGCGTCTTCAGTTCGGCGAAGCCGTACACCACCTGCACACCGGCGGCTTCCAGGGTGCGCGCCAGCCTGATGTTCATCTCTTCATCGAAGCGGGCGCGCAGTTCAACCACTGCGGTGACGAATTTTCCAGCTTCGGCGGCCTCGATCAGCGCCTTGACGATCGGGCTGTCGCCGCTGGTACGATACAGCGTCTGCTTCACCGCGATGACGTTGGGATCCTGCGCGGCCTGGCGCAGGAACTGCACGACCACGTCGAAGCTCTCGAACGGATGATGGACGATGATGTCCTTGGCGCGGATGGCGGCGAAACAGTCGCCGCCGAAGTCGCGGATGCGCTCTGGAAATCGCGGCGTGTAGGGCGGGAACAGCAGGTCCGGCCGGTCGTCCACGATCAGATGCCGCAGGTCGGCGATACCGAGAATGCCGTCGGCGATGTGCGTTTCGTCGGAGCTGGCACCAAGTTCCGCGACGACAAAGGCGCGCAGCTCCTCTGGCATCCTGGCATCCATGGCGAGATGGATTGCCACGCCTCGGCGGCGGCGCTTCAACGCCGTCTCGTAGGAGCGCACCAGATCCTCGGCTTCTTCCTCAAATTCCACGTCGGTGTCGCGGATCAGTCGGAAGGTGCCCTGTCCACCAACGCGGAAGCCGGGAAACAGCCGATCGAGGAACAGCGCGACCAGGTCATCCAGGATGACGAAGCGCCTGGCACCGCCGGTCGCACGGGGCAGTCGGATGAACCGCTCGATCTGGCTGGGCAGCGGCAGCAGAGCGCGCATGCTCAGGCCGTCTTCGACGCGCAGCAACAGCAGCGCCATCACCAGGCCCATGTTGGGGATGAACGGAAACGGATGCGCCGGGTCGATTGCAAGCGGCGTCAGGACCGGGAACACCCGCTCCATGAACCACGCATCCAGCCACTGCACGTCATCGGCGGACAGCGTGTCCGGCTCGCACACTTCGATGCCGGCATTGCGCAGCAGGCCGCGCAGCTCGCGCCAGACCCGCTGCTGTTCGGCCAGCAATGCTTCGGCGCGCAGCTTGATCTCGGCGAGCTGCTGTGCCGGCGTGCGTCCGTCGGGCGACACCGCGGTGACACCGGCCTTCGCCTGTCCGATCAGGCCGGCGACGCGCACGGAATAGAACTCGTCCAGGTTGGATGCGCTGATCGAGACGAAGCGCAGACGCTCCAGCAATGGATGGCGCGGGTTCTCTGCCTCTTCGATCACACGGTGGTTGAAGTCGAGCCAGGAGAGTTCGCGGTTGATGAACCGGTCCGGGCTGTCGCGCGCGATCACCATCGGACTGGATTCTGGGGCCTCGGCAACCTGCGCTACCGGCGGGTCCTGCAGATCCACCGCGCTCTCGCCGCGTGCAGTCAGCTTTCGGGCGGACACCTTGTTCATGGTGCGATCCTACAGGACAGTTGGGTCGTACCGCGAGGGGGAAGCGGCTGACGCGGCTGATTCTTCCGGGCTGAGGAGATCGGCGAGCACATCGCGGGCGAATGCCGCGGTGATGGTGCGATGCTGATCCATCGATGCTTCATCCAGGCGGACGACGGCATCGCGCACCGCCGCCGCACTGCGGGGCAGGCGAAGCAGCAGCCAATCCAGCAGCTGGGACGGGAGACGCAACCCCCGGGCGTCCAGCAACCGAGCCAGCAGGGCATGCAGCAGAGCATCTTCCGGCGGACCGATCGCAACCGCGGTGATGGCGCGCAGCCGACTGGCGAGGTCGGGCAATTGCATGGTCCAGCGCGATGGCGGTGACCGGGCCGCGAGCAGGACGGGCAGACCGGCTTCGCCCGCGGCGTTCAGCAGGTGGAACAGCGCGGTTTCGTCTGCCACCGCATCGGCTGCGTCGATCGCGATGCCGGGTGCGGGCGGCAGTTCGGGCAGGCCGCGCAATGCGGCTCCGGCAAGCATATCGGCGCCGGTGCGCGTCGCCCAGATGTTCAGCAGATGGGTTTTGCCGCAGCCGGGTTCACCCCACAGCAACAGCCGGCGGTCTGGCCAATCGGCGGTTCGGTTGAGCCAGACGGTCGCCGCGGCATTCGACGGTGCCGCGCGGAAATCCACGGCCACAAAACTCGGTTCCGCGGAAAGCGGCAGGGACGGTTGATCCGTGAGGCGCACTGGCACACTCCGGACCCACGGGCGTCACCGCGTCAAGGCTGATCCATCTCGGCGGTTCGCGTAAGCCTGCCGTGAGGTCCCTGACGAGATCAGCCTATCCAGGCTCCAGCACCCGCCGCCGACGATGAAGAAGTAGAAGAAGATGAAGCAGTAGAGGACCGCTCCATCGCCGCCGTTGATCAGCGGGAAGAAGCTCTTCGGGAGGTGATCCATGAAGTAGCCTATCGCCATTTCACCTGACAGGATGAATGCCACGGGGCGGGTGAACAATCCCAGCGCGATAAACAAGCCACCGAACATCTCCAGCACTCCGGCGAACCAGAGAAGCTGGAACATCGCCGGGTGCCCCGCGGCGATCGGGAACCCGAGCAGCTTGGCAAGGCCATGTTCCATGAACAACAAGCCCACCACGATGCGCAGGATGCTGAGCACGCGCGGTTCCCATTCCGCCTGATGTTTGGCCAGAAATCCCATCGTGAAAGGCCCTTTCTTGAGAGGACGACGCCCGCA
>DATKFJ010000157.1:0-2649 GCA_035511435.1 Acetobacteraceae bacterium
CGTCCTGGATGTCGTTGATCGTGCTGATCACTGCATACATTGGCATGGTGCTGATGGAGCACAAAGCAGCACGCCGCGACTTGCTGCCGCCGCGCTATCTCTGGCTGCGCTGGAGCGTCACAGTTGTTGCCGTCGCTATGATGGTTACTGTACTCACGTTGCATCTGCTGGGACAAACGATCGATATCTGAACGTTATCGTGGATTTTGATCCGGATTCATGATTTGGTGACTATTGCCGCAAGTGGGCGCAAATCATGTCCAACCAGACCTTCGCCAGTGCCAAGATCGTTCCGTTTCCATCGCGTAAGCCGGCACCCCCGACCATCGAGCCGACGACCATCGAGCCGACGACCATCGAGCCGACGACCGATGGCCACGAGCGGCTGCGCAGGGCGCTGTTGGCATTGGATGACGCGGTAGTCGGGCAGCGCGACGCTGTCGCAGCCTGGCGCGGCGCGCTGGCCGATCTGGGCACGGTGATGGCCGGTCTCGCCGAGAGCATGCAGCGTTACCGAGGCAGCCTGGACACCCTCCGCGGCCGGGTCGCCAGGCTGCAGGCACAGGTCGGGCAGCTCGAGCGAACCGCAGAAGCCGCTATTGCGAACCGCCCGGCATGAGGCAGATCAGCCGGGGTTCTCTTCGGTGAAGAACTTCTGGCCGGCGGCGAAGTGGTTTGGGCTCATGAACACGCCGAGCAGCAGTGCTCCGTGCGGCGCACGCGCCTCGTGCGTGTTGCCGGCCGGGCGCCAGACGAAGTTGCCAGTGGTGCACACGCCTTCTTCGTCTTCCAGGCTACCCTCCAGCACGTAGGTCAGTTCCACGCCGGTGTGTTCGTGCAGCGGCACGATCGCGCCGGGGGCCAGGCGGAATAGCAGCGTCGCCATGCCGGTGTTCGGATCGGTGTACAGAACCTTGTGCTCGATGCCGGGGAACTTCGAGGTTTCCCAGGCGGCATTCACCACGTCGATGTAATGCGACGGCGGCGAGGGCTCGTCGGCGAGCAGGCGCTTGCGGGCTTTGATCATACCTTCTGGCATGGACGGGGTCCTCCTGGATTGTCTGGTGCTGCCATCGCGCCTGATCCCGGGTTAGGCTGTCAAGCGGTTCTGGGAAGAAAGCAAGATTCAATTCGGACAAGGCGCGCCCTGGGCTTGACCCGGGGACCGAGGGCCGCGGCGGTCCACGGAGAACCTATGCAGGCAATTCGCGCGATGCACCAATAGAATCCTGCTCCGTGGTCCTTCGTGCGTCTTGCGTGTTGAATCCTGCAGTCTTGCCTACAGCGGTCCGACGATGGAGAAATCGACCATGACGAGCCATTCTTTGCTTGAAACGCTGCGTGCCGCACGCGTGGTCCCCGTGGTGCGCACGCACGAAGCGCGGCACGCCATCACCGCGGTGCAATGGCTGCGCGATGCAGGTCTGCGTATCTTCGAGATCACCATGACAATCCCCGATGCGCCTGCGCTGATCCGCGAACTTGCCGCCGATCCGGCATTGCTGGTCGGCGCGGGCACCGTCCCGGATCGCACCACGGCCGAGACCTGCCTGGCCGCTGGTGCACGCTTCATCGTGGCGCCGTGGGTCGATGCGTCGCTCGCCGCGCCGTGCCGAGAGGCAAATGCCGTGCTGATGCTGGGCGCGTTGACACCGACCGAGGTGCGTAGCGGGTTGGCGGCCGGCGCCGATGTCGTGAAGGTGTTCCCTGCATCCTCTGTCGGCGGTCCCGCGCATATCCGGGCGCTGCGCAGCGTTTTCCCCGATGTGGCATTCTGCCCGACCGGCGGTGTGGAACCAGGCAACGTCGCCGCGTATCTCGCGGCCGGTGCCGCGTTCGTCGGCATGGGCGGCGCACTGGTCGACGAGAAGCGTATCGCTGCCGGCGACCGCGCGGCGATCGAGGCCGCGGCGCGCCAGGTGATGGAGGCAACCTGATGGTTGACCTGCTGTGCATGGGTGAGCCAATGCTGGAATTCAACCAGCTTCCACCGAAGCCGGATGGTTCGCGGCATTACCTGGAGGGTCATGGCGGCGACACGTCGAATGCGGCGATCGCCGCGGCACGCCAGGGCGCGAGCGTTGGCTACATCACCGCACTCGGCTTGGACATGCCGGGCGACAGCTTCATGGCGCTATGGGCGCACGAGGGCGTCGACGCTGCCACGGTTGCCCGCACCGACCGCTGGCAGACCGGGGTGTATTTCGTCACCCACGACGCGCAGGGCCATCACTTTCTGCACTACCGTGCCAACTCCGCCGCCGCGATGTACACGCCGGCCGACCTGCCCGAGGCGGCGATTGCCGCAGCGCGCATGGTCTACGTCTCCGGCATCAGTCAAGGGATTTCCGGTTCGGCGTGCGATGCGGTGTTTGCCGCGATCGACATCGCACGACGTAATGGCGTGAAGGTTGCGTACGATACCAATTACCGGCCGCGCCTGTGGCCGCCGGCGCGCGCCGCCGCGGTGATGCATGCGGCGATGGCGTACGCCGACTACGCCCTGCCGGGAATCGAGGACGTGCGCATCCTGACCGGCCTCACCGACGCCGACGCCATGCTCGACTTCTATCTGCGCCTCGGACCGCGGGTGGTGGTGCTGAAGATGGGCGAGGCTGGCGCCTGGCTCGCCACGCCCGAGCGGCGGGT
>DATKFJ010000158.1:0-2518 GCA_035511435.1 Acetobacteraceae bacterium
TCGTCCTCATTGCTGCGCGGCAGGCTCGACATCCTTCGGGCGTTCTATCGCAAATTGTTCACCGAGTTCGTGGGACGCGCGGAGCTGTTGCGTGTTGCCAAAATGATCCAGGGGGCGGTCAACAAACTATGCCATGGCGGCGGCCTGGATGTGCCAATCATCCTGCATCCCAATGGCGCCGAGGCGTATTTCGAATTCTGGCAGGAAGGCGTGCCTACCACGACCAAACCGCCGATCCGGGTCGCCGGGGCGGTGCCATTTGTTGTACTGAACCCGGTACGGGAGTCGGAATTGATGCGGGCTGTGCGCGCGAGCCTTGGCATAGGGTAGCGCTGGTCGCCCGCATGAGACGTTGAAGCAGGCGGTGCCGGCGGGCTGCTACGAGTCCTGGCCCTGCTCCGTTGCCGACAGATTGCCGATCCGCAACAGCAGACTGCGCCGCATTGCTATCCAACCGCTTGGCCCGGCCAACCGCTAGGCCCGCACAGCACCACAGAGCCTTCCTTGGCGCCCTCGCGACTGGCAATCACCGACTGACCGTCGAGCCAACCGGCCGAGCGTGTTTCAGAACAAGCGTGCGCACGGAGCGCCGGTCGCGGCAGTCGCCTATTGCGGTGAAGCGGGCGAACTACGCCTCGGGCGGGGCGGCGGCGATGGGGATTTCCCGTGAGTCGGGCTGATCGCCAGTGCCGGGTGCACGCCCGTCGCCATCGTCTGATTCGCCGGGCGACGGGGCGCCTTCCTCGTTGCCGTAGGGCCGGCGCTGGCCGCCTTGCTGCTGCTGGCTGCCGTTCTGCTGGTTCTGCTGCGCCGCCTGGTTCATCGCATTCAGGATGCGGAAGTAGTGCTCGGCATGCTGGAAGTAGCTCTCGGCCATCACACGGTCACCGCCACTGGTCGCGTCGCGGCCAAGCTGGAGGTATTTCTCGAACAACTGCTGCGACGTTCCGCGGATGCGGAGGTCGGGCCCGTTGCTGTCGAACACGTGGTTGCGGTTCATCGGAATGCCGCCGCCGCTACCACCGCCCTGGTGCCGGAAGCCACCACCGCCGCCGCCACCGCCGCCGCTGCCACCGGGTCGATGGCCGCGTCCACGCATGCGTTTCATATTGTTCATACTGTTGCCGTCACGCCTTCTCATTTGCAGGCCGGCTGGAGGATGCTGGGACGCGCGGATCAACCCATCGGCGTCCCGGGGGCAGCCCCCTCGGCCAGGCTTCTAACCATCGGCATTGGTACCGGCGAGCACCTCGACCAAACGGGTCGCGGTGCCAGGGGTAAGCCGCCGCGCGGCTGACCCTGCCAAGACAGGAAGCTAGACTGCCCCACTCGGTCTGCCAAACGGTTTTTTCATGTTGGGGGCGATTGGAGTACCAAAGTCCTCACGATTCCCGATAAATCTTGTCTGAAGATGGTGCTGAAACCGGCTTCCCGGGCCAGTTCGGCGACGGATTTGGCTTGGCCAGCGCCAACTTCCAGAATGGCGACGCCGTCCGAACGCAGCAGCGGGCGCAGATTGGGCAACAGTTCGCGATAGGCGGAATACCCGTCCAAACCGCCCTCCAGCGCGGATCGCGGCTCGTAGCGAGCCACCTCTGGCATCAGTTCGGGCAGCTCCGAACGGGGGATGTAGGGGGGGTTGCACAGGATCAGATCGAACCGGCCGTACAGCGCGGCAGCCCAGTCGGCGCACACGAAGGCAGCGCGGTCGGCCATGTCCAGCATCGCGGCATTGTGTGCGGCCAACGCGATTGCGGCGGGGGATCGGTCGACTCCGATGCCGAATGCGGCAGGGAATTCCGACAATGCGGCGAGCAGCAGGCAACCGGTGCCGGTGCCGAGGTCCAGCGCGCGCCTGGGTGGCGTGCGGTCGGCGAACGCTGTCAGGGCTGCCTCGATCAGGGTTTCCGACTCGGGGCGCGGGATCAGCGTCGCGGCGGAAACGGCGAACTCCAGGCTCCAGAATTCGCGTTTGCCCACAATCAGTGCGAGCGGTTCACGGGCTTCGCGCCGGGTGAGCAACGGTTCGAGGGCGGTGGGATCGACGTGAGCAGTGAGATCGCGCAGCAACCTGTCAGGCGTAATGGCGAGCGCGTGGGCCAGCAGCAGACGCGCGTCGAGGCGTGGGTTGTCGATGCCAGCCTGGCGCAGCCGTTCGGCGGCGTGATCGAGTGCCTGGCGGATGGTCAGGGTCAGGCGGCAGACCCGCGCGGGTTAGGCTGCCTGGCTGCCCGCCCGTTTCGCCTGCGCGCGCAGCAATCTGCGCTTCAGAGCCAGGGCGTCGGTCGTCAGACGGCTGTTGGGCGTGCTCAGGAGGTAGGCGTCGATCCCGCCGTTGTGCTCGACCGTGCGGATACCACGGGTGGACAGGCGCATGCGCACGGCGGTACCGAGGATGTCGGACAGCAGCGACGTATCCTGCAGATTGGGCAGGAAGCGGCGGCGGGTCCGGTTGTTGGCGTGGCTGACGTTGTTACCGGCCAGCACGCCCTTGCCGGTGATCTGGCAGCGGCGGGAC
>DATKFJ010000159.1:0-4857 GCA_035511435.1 Acetobacteraceae bacterium
TGGTGCCAGCACATTGACCGACCGGCTCGGGCTGTATCGCTCCACCAGATAAAGCGGCCGGTGTTTGGTTTCGTTGAAGACGCGGCCGAGATATTCGCCGATGATGCCGAGTGTGACGAGTTGCGTGCCGCCGAGGAACAGGATCACCGCCATCAGGCTGGGATAGCCGGCGACCGGATTGCCGAAGATCAGCGTGCGCAGGATCAACTGCGCGCCGAACAGCACCGCGAAGATGGCGACGGCGAGGCCCAGATAAGTCGCCAGCTTCAGCGGGCCGACACTGAAGCTGGTGATGCCCTCGATGGCAAAGTTCCATAGCTTCCACAGCGACCACTTGGTGGCGCCGGCGCCGCGTGGCTCGCGGTCGTAGAGGATCGCGGTGCTGGGAAATCCGACCCAGGCGAACAGGCCTTTCATGAAGCGATGGTGCTCGCGCAACTGCTGCACGGCATCCACCACGCGGCGGCTCATCAGGCGGAAATCGCCGACGTTCGGTGGCAGCGGCACTTCGCCGACGTTGCGCATGATGCGGTAGAATGCCGCGGCGGTGCGTTTCTTCAGCCATGTCTCGCCCTGGCGCAGGCGACGCTGGGCGTAGACCATATCATGGCCGGCACGCCACGCGGCAACCAGCTGGGGAATCACCTCCGGCGGGTCTTGCAGGTCGGCGTCGATCACGATGACCGCATCGCCGCATGCGTGATCGAGGCCGGCTGTGGTGGCGATTTCCTTGCCGAAATTGCGCGACAGGTTGACCAGCGCGACGTGGCTATCAGCCAGCCGCAATGCTTCGACGACGCGCAGGGTGGCGTCGCGACTGCCATCGTTGACGTAGATGACTTCCCACGGCGCATCCAGCGTCGCCATGGCCGCTGCCAGGCGCCGGTGCATGTCGCCGATGATCTCGGCTTCGTTGAACATCGGCACGACGACCGAGAACACCGGCCGCGTTTGCGACTGCGTGTCCATTCAGACTGCGATGATATGGCGCCATTGGGTGAATCCGGGCTTAACGCCTGGTCCGCCGGTCATTGCGGGTTCCAACCCGCCGGTAGCGGATTGCGCGTGAATCAGTCCATGGCGGGGCGTACAACCAGGGCGTTGCGGCAGCGTCGGCCAAGACTGGCCGAGCAAGTCGGATTTCTTTCTAACCAGAAAGGAGTTGGCCATGAACCGCGTCACACGCAGAACCAAGGTTCAGCGCGGGGGAATGCCGAGGGCCGTTCCGGTTCTCGAGATGGACACGGAGACCGGCGAGATATTCCTACCGATGGGCCAGCACCCCGAAGGGCTGATCCTCTACACGCCTGATCGCTGTATGTCGGCGCAGCTGAGCTCGCCGGAACCCCACAACTTCGCGAGTGGCAACATGTATCACGGCGCACCCGAGGAGTATGTCGCGGCTGGTACCAGCTATCTCGCCTATTCCGGCCCCTACTACGTCGACGAGGCCCGGTGGACCGTCGATCACGAGATGTACGTGAGCCTGTTCCTCAATTGGAAGGGCCAACGGCAGGTCCGCATCGTCAAGCTCAACGGCGACGAACTGCAGCTCAGCACCGGTGAGCCGACCCTGTTCAATGGCAGCCTCAAGACCGCGACCATCATCTGGCTGCGCGCTCGCGCGAACATCTGCCTCACCCCAGCCAACTGAAAATGCGGGAGATGGAAATCATGTACGCAATTACCGGAATCACGGGCAAGGTCGGCGGCGCACTCGCGCGCGGCCTTCTCGCCGAAAGACTGCCTGTCCGCGCCGTCCTGCGCGACAAGGCCAAGGCGATGGAGTGGAGCACTCAGGGCTGTGACGTCGCCCTGGCCGAGATGGACGATGCGGCTAGCCTGACGACAGCCTTCAAGGGTGCCGCGGGCGTCTTCATCCTGCCGCCCGCCGAGTTCGATCCGGAGCCCGGCTTTCCCGAGGCCCGGCGCGTCATCGCGGCCGTGACGGCGGCTTTGGCCGCGGCGCGTCCCGGCAAGGTGGTCTGCTTGTCGACCATCGGCGCGGATGCGCCGCACGAGAACCTGCTGACCGAGCGCACGCTGATGGAACAATCGCTGGAGGAGATCGGCCTTCCGGTCACCTTCCTGAGGCCCGGCTGGTTCATGGAGAATGCGCTCTGGGACGTTCCCTCGGCGCGCGACGAAGGCGTGCTGCGCAGCTTCCTGCAGCCGGCCGACAAGCGGTTCCCGATGGTCGCGACGCAAGATGTCGGGCGCCTGGCCGCCACGCTTCTCCGGGAGGATTGGATCGGGACGCGAGTCGTCGAGCTGGAGGGGCCCGCACGCATATCGCCGAACGATCTCGCCCGAGCCTTCGCCACGGTGCTGAAGCGCCCCGTCCGGGTCGAGACGGTGCCGCGCAACAGCTGGGAGCAGATCTTCCGCACTCAGGGAACGCGAAATCCATTGCCTCGGATCCGGATGCTTGACGGCTTCAACGAGGGCTGGATCGAGTTCAGCGACTACGGACGGTCGGCGGTCAAAGGTGCGACGACGCTCGACAGCGTCATTGCCGAACTCGTCGAGGTGAGCAGGGCCAAGACAGCCACCTGACACGATCACGACCCGCGACATGGACTGCCGAACCAGCCGGCGGCGCCACATCCGCGGAAGGACACCATCATGCAATCAATCACCACACAGGGGGTTGCGCGGTGATCGCTACTCTCTGGAAGGACCAGCGCGTCGTAAGGCCGTCCTTCGCACCGGAATGGGATGCCATTGCGTGAAATTGCGGCTGCATCGGAACTCGCTATTAATCGCCAGGGCCTGTCGTCAATTCGCGACGAATGGAGCGTGGCCGCGTTCCACGTGGTCGCCGCGCTCTGTTGGCTCGATTGACGACAGGCTCTAGCTTGCAACACGTGGTCTGCGGTAAACCGCGCAATCGCCTATCGCGTCGTCTCCCCGGAATGTTGGCGTGACGAGGTCGTGCGATGCGGGTGTAGTTCAATGGTAGAACGGCAGCTTCCCAAGCTGCATACGAGGGTTCGATTCCCTTCACCCGCTCCAGCCTACATCGGCGGGGCGACACCATCCCTGCCGACGGCAACACGGCTCGCAACGAGCTTCCCGTCTGCATTCTTTGTCGCGCCGAACACGACCGTTGCGCCCGGCTTCGGGTCGGCCTGCGCGGCCAACACGAAGGTGCTGATCGGCGCGCCTGGCGGCACGACGATCTTGCTGCTGTCACTGTTCGGTTCAGCCGCCACGTTTATGGCGACGATCAGGTTTCGGTAAGGGGCGCGGCCGGTCTATCGTGTGCGGGGAGGAATCGTCACATGCCGAATGCAACATCCGAGGTGGTGATCTACCACAACCCGGCCTGCGCGACGTCACGCAAGGTGCTGGGCATGATCCGCGAGGCGGGCGTGCAGCCTCGCGTGATCGAATACCTGAAGACGCCACCCGACCGGGCAGAGCTATTCGATCTGTTGCGGCGCATGGGCATCACGGCCCGCGAACTGCTGCGCCGGCGGGGCACGCCCTACGATGAACTGAACCTGCACGATCCCGGCAAAACCGACGAGGCATTGATCGAGGCCATCGTGGCGCATCCTATCCTGATGGAGCGGCCGGTGGTGGCCGGCCCGCGCGGCGTGCGGCTGTGCCGGCCGGCGGACCGCGTGGCGGAGGTGTTGCCCGCGCGCTGAACCGATGGGACCCCTGCTCACGATCGGCGCGCTGCGCCGCCGGGCGATCCAGGGTTCGTTGCTACCGCAGACGACGCTGGGACGTGCACTGAGCGCATCCGGCTTCGTGCAGGCCGATCCGATCCGTGCTCCTGCCCGCGCGCAGGACCTGATCCTGCGGCACCGGGTCGCCGGTTACCGGATGGGCGATCTGGAACGGCGCTTCGCGCGCCTCGGGCTGGAGGAGGACTTCCTGTACGCCTATGGGTTCATGCCGCGGGACACGGTGCGCCTGCTGCATCCGCGCCATGATCCGGACAGCGACGATGGTCGCCACCGGCCGGCTGGGCTGGCAGCCGAGGTGCTGGCCTTTGTGCGGGACCGCGGCATCACGCATCCCGCGGATCTGGAGGCCCGCTTCGGCAGCGAGCGCGCGGTTAATGGCTGGGGCGGCTTCTCCAAAGCGACGACGCGCGCCTTGCAGGGTCTGCACTACCACGGGCTGCTGCGGGTTGCCCGGCGACGCGACGGCATCCGCATTTACGAAGCCACGTCGCCGCATCCCGAACCACTGGCGCCAGCCGACCGCAGCCGGCGGCTGGTGCTGCTGGTGCTGCGGATCCTCGCGCCCATGCCGGAGACGAGCGTGGCTGCCACCTTCGGCCTGCTGAACCGTGGCGCGCCGGGGCTTGGCGCCTGGCGGGCAACAATGCAGGCCATGCTGAAGTCGGGCGAAGTGGAATGCGAGGTGGTTGAGGGCGTGCGGTATCTCTGGCCGGCCGGCCATTCCGCCGCGCCGCGCCGCGCGGGCCCGCGGGAGGTCCGCTTCCTGGCGCCATTCGATCCGATCGTGTGGGATCGCCGCCGGTTCGAGCATTTGTGGGGCTGGGCGTACCGTTTCGAGGCTTACACGCGGCCGGAGAAACGGCAGTACGGCT
Source organism: Acetobacteraceae bacterium (assembly GCA_035511435.1). Lineage (GTDB taxonomy): Bacteria > Pseudomonadota > Alphaproteobacteria > Acetobacterales > Acetobacteraceae > JAMXLO01. The sequence goes on from DATKFJ010000159.1 coordinate 4,574, forward strand.
ATTATGCGCTGCCGCTGCTCTGGGGCGACGACGTCATCGGCTGGGCCAATGTCTCGGCTCCCGCTGGCAGGTTGGACATCGACGCCGGCTTTGTGGGTGCACGACCCAGGGACCCTGCTTTCCGTCACGCATTCGACGCCGAGACTGCCCGCATGGAGCAATTTCTGAGAACGTAACGAGTCGGCATTCTTTACAGTCGGAGTTCTCGGCTCTGCGACGCCTGCCCAAACCACTGGTTTAGCTCGATTTTGATCAATGGCATAACCATTGCAATGAGCGGATCA
>DATKFJ010000160.1:0-4588 GCA_035511435.1 Acetobacteraceae bacterium
AGCCGCAACGACGCGCCGGGAGAGCCGCACAAGGAACGCCGTGAACAGCGCGAGCCAGGGCAAGCCCACAGCTATTTTGCGATAAGTCAAATCATGCGGTCTCATGCGAGTGTCTCAGACCGAATAGGGTGCGGCATGCAGGCCCTCCAAGGACTGTTTAGCCTCCACCTGCTTACGCCAACGTTGCAGCCAACGATAGCTGTAACGGGCTTGTAGCGATCCGCCCGCCAAACTGGCGGCCGTCTCACTGGAGTACATCATGTCCAATGGTGAACCGCACGCTGCTATCCTTGACGGGGGGTTGCGTCGCGTGCAACCGGTGCGCGCCCGACCGTCAGCCACCCAGAGCGCAAACCACGCTCTCATCGCCACGCGGGTCGATCGCATCATGACCTTGATCGCCGCAAACCGCCTGCACGACGCGCGCGAGGCGTGCGCGGACCTTGTGTTCGGCTTTCAACCTCTCATCGTGGCCCGACCCGAGCTGTTCGAACGCGTTGTCGCTGCCCTGCGGCGGTGCGAGGGGCATCAGTTGCTCCGGCGGCTGGCCATCGCGACCGACCGGGATTTTGCTTAGTCAGGCGACGAAATTGCTCACCCGGGGCGGATAAGCGCAAGTCGCGGACTGCCAAGATCCTCGGCAATGATCTGCATACGTGCCAGGTAGCGCTGCCGGATTGCCTGTGCTTCCGGCTGGTTGACTGCCTGGAACAGTACGACGGCACCCGGCCGCTGTTGCGCCAGGCGTCCCAGATCAGCGTCGATGATGACGCCGATCTTTGGATAGCCGCCAACGGTTGGCGCATCTCGCATCAGCACAATCGGTATACCGCTGCCAGATATCTGGACGCAGCCTGGCACGACACCATCCGTGATGATGTTGTAGCCCTTCGCGTGGGTGAGCATGGGCCCGTCCAATCGGTACGCCATGCGGTCCATCTGATGCGTCACCCGATAGGCAGAGCGCAAAAATGCAGCCACCGATTCGTCGCTGAAATAGTCGTTCTGCGGCCCCAGCACCAAGCGATACGGCTTATCCTGCCGCGGAGGCACATCGATCGATCGATCGGGTTCGCCAGACGCCCGCTCGGCTCGCAGCGGCAACGCGTCGCCAGGGCGGATGGCACGCCCATTCCAGCCGCCAATACCGGTTCGCGCGTGCGTCGATCGGCTACCGAACTGAACAGGCATATCGAAGCCGCCGCCGACAGCCAGATAGCCCCACACCGCGTCCGAGGCGCCCCCGACCTGCAGCCGCTGGCCACGGGTCAGCGTGATCGACGTGCATGCGGCGTGTACGCGGCCATCCACCGTGATGGCGAAGGAACCGCCGGCCACGGCGATCCGGCAACTCGGGGCGTCCACCTGCCATCCTCCGGCGGCGTGCGCGAACTCCAGCGCCGCCTCGGTCGGCCGGTTGCCAACCAGCGCATTGGCGACCACCAGCGACATGCGATCCATCGCGCCAGACGCCGACAGGCCAAAGCGGCGCCATCCGCGTCGTCCGCCGTCCTGGACGGTGACAAACGGCGTGGGTGCAATCGCGCGAAGCAGAGCGGGCACCGCGATCAGGCCTCGGTATCCAGGAACCTTTCGCCAGGCAGCCCCATCAGTTCTTCTGCCTCGCGCTCCGTGACCGGGCGAAACCGTATCCGGTCACCCGGCCGGAACAGGAACGGATCCTCCGCGCCAGGGCTGTAGCAACGCAGCGGCGTCTGTCCGAGACTGTACCAACCACTCGGCATCGTTACTGGAACGATCAGGCCCTGCATGCCACCGATCATGACACGCCCGGCTTGAATGCCCTGTCGCGGGTCGGGTCGCCGAGGCAGATGAATCGCTGGTGGCAGACCGCCGAGTACCGGCAGGCCGGGAACGAAGCCGACGAAATACACCTGATAGTCGGCACTGCTGTGGATCGCGACGACCTCTTCGCGTGACAAAGCTGTTGCCGCGGCGACTTCCAGCAGATCGGCGTCGCTCGGGCTGCCGTAGGCCACCGGCACCGTCCACGACCGTCCGGTGACAACGCGTGCCCGCAGTCCATCAGCGATCAGCTTGGCGAGTCGGTCAACCAGCGCATCGGCGGCGATCGTTTCCGGCTCATAGATGATCAGCAGCGAACGAAAACTTGGGGCGGTCTCGATGATGCCGGGAAGATTGGCAGCGGCAATCGCCCGATCGAGTGCCTGAACCGAGGCGTTGACCGCCGGGTCGATCGCATTCGCGAACTCAACGGTCAGGGCGCTGTCGCCAACGGGTAGGAAGCGCGGGTAGATCGATGTTCTCCACCTTGGCGGGGTCTGGTTGCCTGCATGCTACATTTCGTGCTGTCAGTCCATGTCCCGCGCAGGAGCACCATCATCGTGTCGGATGTCGTTGCGGTCTATCCACGTCGTCCCCTGGTGCTCGCGGCGTGCATGATGGCCACCTTCACTGCTGCGGTGGAAATCACCATCGTTGCCACCGCAATGCCGACCATCGTTGCTGATCTGCACGGAGCGCAGCTCTACTCCTGGGTGTTCTCGGTGTACCTGCTGACCCAGGCCGTGACGATCCCGATCTACGGCAGGCTTGCCGACCTGCATGGACGCAAGCGTGTCTTCATCGCCGGATCGGTCCTGTTCATGGTCGGTTCGGCGCTGTGTGGGCTTGCCAACAGCATGACGACGCTGATCCTGTTCCGCGCGCTGCAAGGCTGCGGTGCTGGAGCCGTGCAGCCGATCGCCTATACGATTGTCGGGGACATCTATACACCTGTCGAACGCGCACGCATCCAGGGCATGCTGTCGGGCGTGTTTGGCGCCGCCGCCATCGTTGGGCCTTCGGTCGGTGCGTTCCTGGTGGAGGCGGGAAACTGGCGGTACGTGTTCTGGGTCAACCTGCCGATCAGTGCCGCGGCAATCGCGATGGTCTTTGGCTTTTTGCAGGAAAGCCGCGTGCCGCGTCGTCACCGGATCGACTATATGGGAACGGTGCTGCTGGTCGTCGCGATCAGTGCGATCATTTTCGCAGCCGATCGCGGGCGGCAGATCGGCTGGATCAGTGTGCTGATCATGGTGACGATCGGATTGGCGTCGCTGCTTGCCCTGCTGCACCATGAACGGCGTGCGGCCGAACCGATCCTGCCACTCGGTCTTTGGCGCAGCAGGGTCATTGCGATCGGCAGCCTCGGTGGCTTTACCGTCGGAGCAACCATCATGAGCGTGACTGCCTTTCTGCCGTCCTACATCCAGGCGGCGATGGGCCAGTCCGCCGCGATGGCCGGTATCGTGCTGGGCATCATGACAGTCATCTGGACGCTGGGCAGCGTCGCGTCGGGTCGTCTGATGGTATATGTGACCTATCGCCAGACTGCCTGCGCGGGGGCTGCCTGCATCATCGCCGGTGCGCTGATCCTGGTGACGCTGACACCGCTCGCGAGCATCGCGCACGTCGCGTTGGGCGCGTCGTTCGTTGGCATCGGACTGGGATTCTGCAACACCACCTGGGTGGTTTCGGTACAGACCCAGGCGACCTACGCGCAGCGCGGCTCCGCAACTTCGGCAGTCCTGTTCACCCGATTTCTCGGCCAGGCAATCGGCGCGGCGGTCGCGGGGATCATTCTGTCGGTTACGTTACAGCATCGTCTTCCCGACGTGACTGATCCGCTGGGTCGGCTGCTCGCGGGGGCTGCGAGCAGGCAACTTGCGTTCGCGGTCGCCGATTGCTTCCGCGGCATCTTCGTCATGGCGGTGTTGTTGGGGCTTGCCACGTTGCTACTTGCCTTACAGCTTCCGCGCGGGATCGGCGCCGGTTCGCCGACCGGGCCTGCGCGCTGACCAGGAGACGCAACGTCATGCCAAAGAATGGCGCCACCCACCTCAGATCCCTGCAAGATGGGCGGGACATCCGGCTGAATGGCGAGCGCATCACCGATCCGACCGAACATCCCGCCTTCCGCAACGCCTGCCGCACCGCCGCCATGTTCTACGACTTCCAGGCGCGGCCCGAGCATCAGGAGCTGATGATGTTCACGACCGAGACCGGCGCGCGGGTCAGTCGGTGCTGGCAGCTTCCCACAAGCTATGCCGAACTGGTCGAACGCCGTCGGGCGCTGGAGGCGTGGGCGGGGCTGCATCTCGGGTTCTTCGGCCGTTCGCCGGACCACGTTGCCTCGACGCTGTCCGGGTTCATCATGGGCATCGACGTGTTCGAGTCGTATGACCCGGCGCGCGCCGCGGCGCTGCGCGACTATGTGCGTTATGCGCGCGATGCCGACCATTACCTCAGTTATGTCATCGTCAACCCGCAGGCCGATCGCAGCCAGGCGCAGAATGCGCAGAAGAACCAGTTCCTGACTGCCGGTATCGTGGATGAGGATGCCGGCGGCATCACTGTGCGCGGTGCCAAGATGCTGGGCACCGCAGGCATCATGGCGAACGAGGTATTCGTGTCGTCGTTGCCGCCGCTTGGCAAGGGCGACGAGAATTATGCGCTGTCATTCGCCGTGCCGATGAACGCGCGTGGCTTGCGTATTCTGTCGCGCAAATCGTATGAGGCCGCAGCGGTGTCGCAATTCGACAATCCCCTGTCCAGCCGGCTGGAT
>DATKFJ010000161.1:0-5749 GCA_035511435.1 Acetobacteraceae bacterium
GATACTGACGGAACAGGCGGTCGATCACTGCGAGAATTGGGACAATGTCGATGTGCTGACAACGCTGTGTCGTCGCCATGGACGGATGCCGTTTGGCAGCGGGGGCCTGCAATCATGTTGATTTGCTGTTTACCGGCGGAGCCGCCTGAGAGCACAAAGCGAATACATGCGGCGTTATCCGGCCTGCACGGCAAAGGCCGGCGCTCGGATCCAGTCCGGGCGAACAGCGTGGCCGACATGGTCGGCATCGACCTGAAGTATCAGCCTCGCGCCCATGGCGGTGGTTCCGTCGAATCTCGCTAATCTTCCAAAGCACACGTTTCGCATTATGGTGTCAGCCGATTGCGATAAGCTTGGCGGCCATCCTCGCCATCCTGGTCACCAAAGCTGGACCCGTCTGCTGCGCCGCCACGAACACGCCGACCCCTGACCTGAGGACACGCCATGACCAAATATCTGCACACCATGATCCGCATCAGTTCCCTAGAGGACAGCATCGCCTTCTTCGAAGTGCTCGGGCTGCGCGAGATCCGCCGCCGTTCGGACGAGAAGGGCCGCTACACCAACTTGTTCCTCGCCGCCCCCGGCGACGAGGCGGCTCCCTTGGAACTCACCTACAACTGGGATCCCGAGCCCTACGCTGGCGGCCGCAATTTCGGGCATCTCGCCTACGCCGTGGACAACATCTACGACACCTGCAACGCCTTCATCGCCCGCGGCGTAACGATCAACCGCCCGCCGCGTGACGGCCACATGGCCTTCATCCGCACGCCGGACGGCATCTCCATCGAGCTGCTGCAGGCCGGCGGCGCGCTGCCGCCCTCCGAACCATGGGCCAGCATGCCCAACACCGGTTCCTGGTAGAACCGGAAGCCGCCTGGCACGGTGATCGCTTGGCAGGGCGCGGGATGACAACATCCCGCGCCGTGACCATACGCCGCCAGGAGGCTGCGCGCGGTGGCTTGCGATCGATCGGTGCTGAGCGCGGACGGCAGCAGCGAGGGTTGGATCAGCAGCAGAATGATCCTGACGTCGCCACGGCAGCTCGTCGATGCGCCGCGTGAGTTCCTTCTCCCTCGGGCAGCTCGAGCACCGCTGCCCGCCACTCTTCACGTGTCCCGGTCATGCGTTTCGTCATCGCCCTTCGTTGGGCGTCCTTCGCACCGGCCGGACGACTGGGGTCTCCCGCAACCAAAGCACCAACACGATGCATGCGATCGATATCAGGCCGAGCATCCCGAAAGTATCCGCGCACGCCATCACGTAGGCCTGCGCGCTTGCCCTGGCCGAGACCGACCCCAACGCCGAATTCGGGATATCACCCGGTTGGACATGCAGCAGGATCATTGCCGAATGCACACGCTCGCGCACTGTCAGCACAGCCCCCGCGACCGCCGTGCCCAGGGTCCCAGCAAGCGTGCGGACGATGTTGAACAGCGCACCGCCCGACGCCGCGTTCGCCGGCGTGATCAAGGACGTGGTGATCAATACCAGTGGCGGCATGATGAAGGGGAATGCGCAAGCCTGCACGAGCTCACTCGGCAGAAAGTCGCCGATGTACCAATCGCTTGTGATGTACGTAGCCATGTGCGCGCCGACCGAGAATGTGAACAATCCGCAGGCGAGCAGCAGGCGCGCATCGACGTAGCGCAGCAGCAGCGCGGATAAGGGCGTAAGCACGACCTGCGGCAGCGCCAGCCAGACCAGGATCTCGCCGATCTGCAGTTCGCGCCAGCCTTTCACCACTGCGGCGAATTGGGGGAGAACGTAGTACGCGCCGAGCAAGGCGAAGTTGAAGGTCAGCAATACGATCAGGCCAAGTGTGAAGTTAACCTGCTGGAACAGCCGCACGTCGATCAGCGGGCGGTCACAGGTCAGCTCGTTTATGACGAACGCCCCGAGGCTGACCCCGGCGATCACGAACAGACCGTTGATGACGCCGGAATCAAACCAGTTCAGCGTCTGTCCCTCGCTCAGCGCCGCCGTCAATGCGGAGACGCCGAGGATGCAGAAGACGATGGCCGCGTAATCGGTGTTGCGGAACACCTCAAGTCGCAATGGCTCGATCGGCAGCCCGATCATGATCGGGACGATCGCGATCGGCGCGATCGCGAAGTTCTGCCAGAAGATTACCTTCCACGACAGATACTCGGTGAACCAGCCCGCGATCGACTCCGCGACCGACGGCGAGAGTGTCGTGATGCAGGCATACATCGCAATGCCCCACACGCGCTGCTGCAGCGGTGTGAAGCGTAACACCGCCCCCAGTAGCAGCGGCAGCAGCGCGCCCGCGCCCAGACCTTGCAGGAAGCGAAACAGGACGAGGAACGGATAAGTCGGAACCGTGGCCAGGACGACCGCGCTCACGGTCGTCAGCAGGATGCTGGCCACGAACATGCGGCGCGGCGAGAAGATGTCCGTCAGCCAAGGCGTCGCCGGCACGATGGCGATGCTGCCGACCGAGAATGCAGTTGTCACCCAGCCGCCCAGATCAACATCGAGGCCAACGCCGCCACGCAGATCGGCGACGCCGAATGAGCTCAGCCGCGTGTTCAGAAGCGACATCACGCCGGCGACCAGGGCTCCGAACAGGCCGAACATCAGCCGCCCCGTCAGCGGCGGCGCACCGGGCAGAGGTAACGATCGACCGTCCGGACCGCGGAACACGAGCAGGGGCGGCCCGAGTGCGGCGAGCACACGCCTCACGGCGGCGGCGCCGGTGCGGATTGGGGCGTGGGCGCAGGCGGCGACGCCGGTGCGGATTGGGGCGCGGGCGCAGGCGGCGGTGTCGCCGGGTGCGACGAGGTATCCACGGCGGCTTCAACCGACAGGCCAGGAAGCAGGCGGCCGATCAGCTCGTTCTGGCGCGCCTGGCCGGCGTCGATGCGGATCTTGACCGGCACCCGCTGGGCAATCTTGGTGAAGTTGCCGACCGCGCGATCGGGCGGCAGCAGCGACACCAGCGCCTCGCTGCCCGGCTCGAAGCTGTCGATGTGGCCGGTCAGAGTGATCCCGGGATAGGCGTCGAACGTCAGCCGCGCGGGCTGGCCGACACGCATGTTCCGCACCTGCGTTTCGCGATAATTCGCGACCACCCAAATGTCGTTGCGCGGAACCAGCTGGATCAGCGGCGCGCCGGCAGCGACATACTGGCCGACGCGCACGATGCGGAAACCTAGCCGCCCGTCCCGCGGCGCCAGCACGCGCGTGTAGCCGAGGTTGATCTGCGCGTTCTCCAGTGCGGCCTGCTTTGCCCGCAGCGCCGCCCCCGCCTGTTCGAACGTGGCGTGCAAGACTTTGAGCTGCGCCGTCTGCGACGCGATGGTGGCGCTATTGCCTGCCACCGTGGCCTGCAGCGCGAGGGCGTTCTGGGTCGCCTGCTCCCAGGTGCGCAACAGATAAGCCGGCGTGCCGCGCAGCGCGTTCTGCCGGTCCTGCTCCTGTTCGGCCTGGATCAGGTCCGATTTCGCAAGGTCGGCGTTGCTCTGCGTGACGTCGATCTGGTGCTCCTGAAGGCCGATCTGCGCCGCCGCAATGGCGACCTGCGCGCCGGCCTCGGCAAACTGGGCGCGCGCAAGGTCGACCTGCGCGCGATATTCGGCATCGTCGATCTCGTACAGGACCTGACCTGCCTTCACCGTTTGCATGTCGGTCACGGCGACCCGGCTCACGTAACCGGGAACGCGCGCGCTCAGCGTCGTCGGATCGCCGCGGAGATAGGCGTCATCGGTGCGCTGGACGGGGCTGAGCAGCAGCAGGTCGTCCCAGTCCACCATGAACAGGCCGCCGGCGAGCACGGCGAGCCCGACGATCAGCGCGCGGATGATGACGCGCCGCAGTATGTTCGGCGGCGGCGCCGCGGGCGGCGGCGATGCCGATGCCTGCGGCGATGCCGATCCCTGCGGCAAAGGTGGAGCCGGCTGGACGGCTGGCGTCGATCCCGGGACCGACCGGAAGGCAGCTGTGGTGGGTTGGGAGCTGTCGTTCATGGCGTGTCCTCCCGTGCCGTTGCGTCGGTGACCACCTCGACCCGCGCGGACATGCCTGGCAGCACCCGCCCGATCAGGTGCGTTTCGGCGAGGTCGAGCGCGATCTTGACCGGGATGCGCTGGACGATCTTCGTGAAATTCCCGGTGGAGTTGTCCGCCGGCACCAGGCTGACCTGCGAGCCGGTAGCAGGCTGGATGCCGGCGACCTCGCCCCGGATGGGCACGTTGCGGAACGCATCGACGCGAACGATCGCGCGCTGGCCGAGACGGATGTTGGTGATCTGGCGTTCGGTGAAGTTGGCGGTGACGAACACCAGGTCGAGCGGCGTTATGGTGTCGACCTCGGTGCCAGGCGACAGCAGCGCGCCTTCACGCACCTCGCGGACACCGAGCGTACCGTCGATCGGCGAGACGATGCGCGTGTAGCCGAGAGCGATCTGAGCGAGCTTGCTCTGTGCGTCGGCCTCTCCCACCTGCGCCTTCGCTTGCAGGAGTTGCGCGTCCAGCAGATCGAGCTGGCGCTGGTTCACCATCACCTGCGCCGCCGCCTGCGCCCGTGTCGCTTCCGCCCGCCGCAGGTCGGCCTGCGCCGCTTGCAGGCTCTGCAATAGCCCGGACGCCGTCGGCAGCAGCACTTGCTGGCGATGCACCTCGTTGGCCGCGTGGACGAGTTGGTCGGTAGCGGCCGTCACGGTGTCTTGCGCCTGCACCACCTGCTGCTGCAGCACCTCGCGCCTCTCTCCGAGCGCCGCGAGTGCCGCGCGAGCGGCATCCGCATGGGCCTGCGCCTCCGCCGCCATGGCGCGGTAGTCGTCGTCGACCATCTGCACGATTGTGTCGCCGGCGCGCACCGACTGGTTGTCGCGCACGAGGACGGTGCGGACATACCCGGACAAATGCGAGCTGAGCGGCGTGCGGTCGCCCTCCACGTAGGCATCGACTGTCACCGGATCGCGCCGGCGGGTAAGCACGCCCTCCCAGCCGAGCGCGAGCGCGGTGCCGGTGACTGCGAGGGCGACAATAGTGATGACGATCAGGGCAGCCCGCATTGCGTGCTCCGGGGTTACGGTGGCCAAGTCGGTGTCCCGTCCGACTGCAATCTCGCTTTTCCCGCACGTCAAGGCGAGATGCAGCGCATCCCGCCATCCTCCCGAGACCCGAGCATCCCACGTCCCGGGGGGACTGGCGGCAACGTGCGACGTCGCTAACGGCAGGGTGCGCTGCGCTTTCCCGCCGCTTGCGTGCCAGCTTCTGATGAACGCCAACAGGTCTGTATTGATCGTTTCCGCATGCGTCGTGGGCATGCCGTGTGGAAGTCCTTGTAGGTTTTCAACGTTGCGGTCGTCAGCAGCTTGGCGGACAGCCGCCCGGAGGCGACCTAGGGCACGATCTGGTCGTCTTCGCTGTGCATGACCAACACACGGACGGTGATCTTCTTGAAATCTCCGGTGATATGGTCTGCGAGAAAACCTTTAGGCCTGGATGATGGAGCTTGTCATTATGCTTCCGGCAGGACCAGCTACCCCTGCAAATTCGAGACTCCAGCAGGGGATGGTGGCGCCGACGCTGGTCCATGGCGATGCACGGATGGTTGTTGCTGACTTCCGGGCCCGGTTATGCCCAATGATTGGGGCCCTCTCTTCAATGGACCGAAGGCGCAGGCCCGCCGAGCTTCACTTTGCGCAGTATCAGCGCCAGCGGCACCCCCGCGAGCGAGATCAGCATCAGTACCCAGAACGCATCCATGTAGCCGAGAAACG
>DATKFJ010000162.1:0-7760 GCA_035511435.1 Acetobacteraceae bacterium
GCCGGTGGTGTGCAGACTGTGGGCCAGATTCCAATCACTTGCTGCTTTACCGCTGGCGAGCCAGCCGGCTTCAAGGATCCGTTTTTCGGCGGCCAGGCGGTGGTGCAGCTCAAGGGCGCCTGCCTGGTCGCCGAGAAAAGAGGCCTCACGCGTAAAGCGATGGAGATGTCTCGCTGGACAGGCACAATCGCGCCTTGCGCGCGCGATCAGAGGGGCGGTTCGATCGCGATATCATGCCGCGATCGCGCCGCGCCGAGACGGGCACCAACTCTGTTTTCGTCTTAGAGCCGGTGCGAAACCCGCAGTGACAATATGCGTGGTCGCGAGAGACGAACGACGCGCCAGTCAGCTCTGTCCCAGCGTAACAACCCCGCGCGCCGCAAGCTCCGCGATCTCGTTCGCGTTATAGCCGTGCTCAGTCAGAATGGCCTCCGTGTGCTGGCCAAGCCCCGGCGAAGTCGCGAGCATACTGCCATCGACGAATGGCGGTGCACCGATCACTTGTGGCATCGGCACCGCCTTCGGGACATGCGGATGGTTCAGCCATGCAACCGCCCCGCTCTCCGCAACGTGCGGTTGTTCGAGAAAACCGGTGTAGCTGTTCAACTGCTCATGCATGATCCGTTCCGCGGCAAGCCGTCCCGACCAATGCGCGAACGGCCGCGTCGCAAGCAGCGGCCGCAGCACGGCATTGATCTCGTCGCTATGGTCGTAGCGTCCCTGCGTCGTCCGGAAGCGCTCGTCGGCGGCGAAATCCGTCAGGTCCGTCGCCTTGCAGAAGCCCAGCCATTCGTGCAGCCGCACCACGGTGATCGTCAGCCAGCCGTCGGCGACCTGATATACACCGCTGGGCGCACCGGGCGGACGGATCGCGCCACCTTCCAGATACGACTGCATCATGCGCACCACCTGAAGTCCGGCCGCCGCCTGCAGCAGACTCGCCTCGATATGACGGCCACGAGTCTCGTCGCGACGCGCATACAGTGCCGTGGATACGGCTGAATATGCGTACAGCGCGGTGCTCATGTCGATGGCAATGATCGGCGCACGATGCGGAATGCCGTCTTCGCCCTTGTTCTCCACCGTAAGGCCGGTATAGGCCTGAAGGATCGGATCCATCGCCGGACGTTCGGCAAGTGGTCCCAGCTGGCCGAACCCGGACACCGACAGATAGATGATGCGCGGCTCGCGTTCAGCGACATCCTTGTAGCCGAATCCCAGACGGTCGATCACGCCAGGTCGAAATCCTTGCAGGAACACATCCGCGCCGCGGGTCAGCCGCCACAGAATCGCCCGGCCGTCTTCCTGCTTCAGATCCAGCGCGATCGCGCGCTTGCCGAGATTGGACGGGATCGAATACGCGCACTGATCACCATAGACCACGCCGAGGTTGCGCGCCCAGTCACCGGTGCCTGGCGGTTCCACCTTGATGACATTCGCACCGTACTGCGCAAGCAGCATGCCGCAATAGGGCCCCGCGACGCCCTGGCTCACGTCGATCACCTTCAGCCCGGCGAATGGCTTGTCGTAGCTCATGTTCAGTGGTCAGTTTCCAATGGTCAGTGGACAAGAGGTTAGCCGGGCCATGCGAATATTGCGAGCCTGCCTGTTCAGCCTTCTGGCACTGCTGCTGCCGCGGATGGCCGATGCCGGCTGTTCGCCGATTGCAATCGGCGTGCCGCGCGTGACGCTGGCCGATGCGGCTGCTGATGCGATCACCATTACCTTCCTCGGGCACGCCAGTTTCTTGATCCAGACGCCGGGCAACGTGCGCGCGGTCACCGACTATAACGGCATCAACGTGCCGACCGACCCGCCCGATATCGCCACGATGAACCATGCGCATTCAACGCATTACACGGATCATCCCGATCCGCGCATCCGCCATGTGCTGCACGGCCGGCGCGACGACGGTAAACCAGCGGAGATCGATCTGACGGTGGGTGATCTGCATGTATCGAATCTGCCGACCAATATCCGCGACGGGCAGGGCGGCACAGAGCTGTACGGCAACTCGATATTCCTGTTCGAAAGCGCTGGCCTGTGCATCGCCCATCTGTCGCACTTGCACCATCTTCTGACCCAGCAGGATCTCGTGCTGCTGGGTCACATCGATGTGGTGATGGCGCCGGTGGACGGCGTCTTTACGATGAGCCAGCCGGACATGGCGACGGTACTTGATCAGCTTCACCCGCGACTTGTCCTGCCGATGCACTACTTCACGCGCGATGTGGTGGATCGGTTCGTCGCACTGGTGCATGACAAATACGTAGTGCAATACAGCGAATCGCCGACGATGCTGGTTTCGCGCGCGACGCTGCCGCGGCGGCCAACGATCATGGTGCTGCCTGGCGGGTTCTGACCGCGGCCGCTACGCGAGCATGGCAGTCTGCACGTCGCCGACGCCCTTGAAATCGGCATGTACACGATCGCCGGGCTCGATCGGGAACTGTCGCGTGAACGAGCCGCTCATGATCAGATCGCCGGCCCGGATGCTGCGTCCGAATTCCGCCAGCTTGCGTGCCAGCCAGATCACCGAGTTGATCGGATTGCCGAGTACCGCGTCGCCGCGACCAGTCGCAACTGTTTTGCCGTTGATCTGAATGGTCGCCTCGATGCCATGCAATCCCAGTCCATCAAGCGGCACCGAATTGCCCAGGATGATGGTTTTCTGCTGCGCATTGTCCGCCATGGCAACGGCGATCTGCGCGGACAGATCGCCGCGAGTTTCGATGATCTCGAGCGATGGATAGACCCTATCGATGGCATTGCGAGCGGTCAGCATGCTGATCTCGCCGCTCAGGTCCTGGTTGACGCGCAAGCAAAGCTCCGGTTCGAAGCCGGGGCGAATAAGCTCATCGCGGCGGAACACGTGCCCGGATGCGCGATGGTCCAGGATGCAGCCGAAAACCGGCTCGTGAAAGCCGAATTGTTGCTGGATCGGTTCGGCGGTCAGCCCTACCTTCCAGCCGATCTGCTTTTCGCCCGAGGCGCAGCGGCGTGCGATTATTCCCAGCTGGATGCGATATGCTTCGTCCAGCGTCAGGCGGTCGAACCATTCGGGCGGGAAGTATTCGCCACGTACGCGTGCTAGCCAGAAGTCGCCGATCGCTTCCTGTTCGTCGAACGCCATTGTGATGCCTCCCAGCTTGGTCGGCACAGGCTAGGGCCATCGCGCAACGGTTGCCAAGGACGGGCCGGCATGCGACGTGACGCCCTGAACCATAGTCGTTGGAGGAGATCGCCAAAATGCGGATCGCCATCATTGGTCAGCAGGATTTCGGCAAGGCAACCCTGGAGGCGTTCCTCAATCGCGGCGATACCGTGGCCGCGGTGTTCTGTGCGCCGGAGAAGGGCCGCCCGGACCCGCTGCGTGTCGCCGCCGAGGAACGTGGCGTACCGGTGCACCAGTTCCCGAAGCTAACCGATCCGGCGGCTCAGGAAGCGATGCGGCAGGCGAACGTCGATGTCGGCGTGATGGCCTACGTGACCCAGTTCGCGCCGCAGGATTTCTGCACGATCCCCAAATTCGGAACCATTCAGTTCCACCCTAGTCTTTTGCCCTTGCACCGCGGCGCGTCATCAATGAGTTGGGCGATCATCTGCGGCCGCACGGAAACCGGCTTTTCCATCTTTCGCCCGACCGACGGGCTGGATGAAGGCCCCGTGATCCTGATGCGTTCGGTGCGGATCGAGCCGCAGGACACGCTGGGCTCGCTGTACTTCGGCAAGATCTTCCCGATGGGTGTCGCGGGCCTGGTGGAAGTGGCCGACCTGGTGATGGTCGGCAAGGCGCCCGCACTGGCGCAATACGAACCGGATGCCGGCTACGAAGGTATCATCCGCGAGGCGGAGTCACGCATCAACTGGGCCAGCCACGTCGACATCACGTTCAACCTGATCCGCGGCTGCGATCCCGCGCCAGGCGCCTGGACAACGGTGGATGGCAAGAAGCTGTTCGTATTCGATTCCATGAAACGAATCGCGCGGACGTTCTCCGAGGTGAAGGGCAAGAAGCTTGGCGAAGTGGCGGCGGTGAACGGTAGCGCACTGGTCGTTCACGGCCAGGGCGGCTTCATCGAGATCGGACGCGTTCGTCCGGACGGCGGCCGCAAAGGCGCCGCTGCTGAAGCCGGTATCGCGGTCGGCACAATTCTGGGAGTGTGAAGCGGTGATCTGCGAACTTCGAACCTGAACGGTCAACAGCGGCAAGCTGCCGGTGTATATTCAGCATGTCGAGAAAGTCGGTCGTCCAGTGCGCGGCTATGACTATAGCCAGCGTGCAGCCAAACCCGTCGCAAGCCACTCGGCTAGAACATCAGCTCCAGCGCCGCTTCGCCAGTCATCCCCGGTGTGACGCCGAGTGCGGCGGCCGCCGGGGTGCAGTCGAACACTCGGGCGGCCAGCAGATCGCGGATCTCCCGCACGTCGAGCACGCGCGCCGCAATGATATTCCGCTCCGGCCTGCGCTGTTGCAGGAACGGCAGATCGATGTATCCCGCCGAAATGTAGCCCTTCGTCGTGCTGATGGTCAGCTGACGGGTCTGCGGCAATTCCACCATGACACCGACTGCCATGCCGTGCCGTAGCTGGATCGGCTCGACCTTGATCAAAGCAATGTCCCCCTTCGATGACACTTCACGCCGGTCTGCCGTTGCATATCCCTCGGTGGTGCGGCCGGATGCGGCGGATCATGCGCAACGTTTGCTCAGGCCACCGGCAAACCAGCAGCGCAGGCACGAGCAGTGCGATCGTCGAGGGTTCATGCACGTCGGCCCCGCATGCTGTCGATGCCGAGGTTATCGCCGGAAAAGCCATCCTGCCAGACGTGTAGCCAGCCGTAACCCGTGCCGACAAGGTTGGAACTCATGATTGTACCGCCATCGCTGTCGCAGATCCAGCAGGCGCGGACGGTGACGCAATGTGTGCCGCCTGTTATCATAGCGGCGCTCAATGGGAAGGAGACCGAACCATGCCAGTCGTCCGTGCATCCGCGCGCCCAACCAAGCAGGCGCCGGCAACGAATTTCACCGGGACCGTCTACCAGGACGAGATCGTCGTCGGCACGACGCCGTCGCGCATGAGGGCTTCGGTGGTATCGTTCACCCCGGGTGCGCGCACAGCATGGCACGCGCATCCGGTGGGACAGACGCTGTATTGTCTGTCCGGCGTTGGGCGCATCTGCTTCAAGGGCGAGAAGCCGCAGGCCCTGAACCCCGGTGACACGGTGATGATCCCACCGGGCGTACAGCATTGGCACGGGGCGGCGCCGGACCGGCTGTTCGCGCATCTCGCCATGTCCGAGAACAGCGACGCCGGTGCGGGCACATCGTGGGGCGAGCACGTCAGCGACGGGGACTACACCGCGCAGGTCGGCTAAACACTCGTCGCGCTCGCGAAAGCGCCCCGATTTCTGGGCGTCCTTCGCGGGTGCGACTAGTTTTGCTATTCCGCTGCCGCGCGCGATACGCCGCCGAGTGCGCCGGACGCCTTGATCTCCGCAATGCGGCTCTCATCCAAACGCAGCACGTCGCGCAGAATCTCGTCGGTGTGCTCGCCGAGCAATGGCGATCGCGTCACTTCCGACACATGGTCCGACATCTTGATCGGGTTGCCGACGCTCAGGTACTTGCCGCGCGTCGGATGGTCCACCTCCACCACCGTGCCGGTCGCGCGCAGCGACTGTTCCTCAGCAATCTCCTTCATCGACAGGATCGGCCCGCACGGGATGTCGTACTCGTTCAGGATATCCATGGCCTCGAACTTCGTCTTGGTCATGGTCCACTGCTCGATAGTGGCGAAGATCGCTTTCAACCGCGGCAGGCGCGCGGCGGGCTTGGCATAGTCCGGATCGGTCTTCCATTCCGGTTTGCCGATGATATCGCAGATCGCTTCCCACACCGGAGCCTGGGCGATGAAGTAGATGTAAGCGTTGTGATCGGTCTCCCAGCCCTTGCATTTCAAAATCCATCCAGGCTGGCCACCGCCCGAAGCATTGCCCGCACGCGGCACCGCCTCGCCAAATTTGCCAGCGGGGTACTGCGGGTATTCGGTCAGCGGCCCGTGCGACAGTCGCTGCTGATCGCGCAGCTTCACGCGGCACAGGTTCAGCACACCATCCTGCATCGCGACGTCCACCTTCTGGCCACGCCCCGTGGTGTTGCGCTGATACAGTGCGGTGACGATGCCAAGTGCAAGATGCAGTCCGGTGCCAGAATCGCCGATTTGCGCGCCGGTGACCAGGGGCGGTCCGTCATCGAAGCCGGTGGTCGAGGCAGAGCCGCCAGCGCATTGCGCGACGTTCTCGTACACCTTGCAGTCTTCGTATGGTCCTGGGCCAAAACCCTTGATCGAGGCAAGGATCATGCGCGGGTTCAGCGACTGGATGTGCGCCCAGGTGAATCCCATGCGATCCAGCGCACCCGGCGCGAAGTTTTCCACCATGACGTCGCAGGTCTTCACCAGCGCCTCAAGCACCGCCTTGCCATGCGGATTGCGCCCGTCGATCGTGATCGAACGTTTGTTATGGTTCAGCATGGTGAAATACAGGCTGTCCACCTTGGGGATATCCTGCAGTTGGCCACGTGTGATGTCGCCAACCCCCGGGCGTTCGACCTTGATCACGTCGGCGCCAAACCAGGCGAGAAGCTGAGTGCATGTCGGGCCCGACTGCACGTGGGTGAAGTCCAGAATGCGAACGCCGTCGAGTGCCTTCATCTTATGCTCCTGCCTTCTTCGTCAGGGCGCTGCGAGGGTTGAGATTGCCGATGTTGCCACTCTCGCTGCCCGCCGCCGGGTCGATCACCGCGTTGATGAGTGTGGGCTTTCCGGAGGCCATGGCCGCGTCGACGGCACGTTTCAGTTCGTCCGGCGTGGTCGCATTGACGCCGACCCCGCCGAACCCCTCGATCATCCGGTCGTAGCGGGCACCCCTGACGAACGCGGTCGTGGCCGGGTCATCGCCGCCACCCAGATTGACGCCATCGCCGCGATAGATGCCGTCGTTGTTGAATACGACGATGCAGACCGGCAGGTTGTAGCGGCAGATCGTTTCGACCTCCATGCCGGAGAAGCCAAAGGCGCTGTCGCCCTCTATGGCGAGCACAGGCTTGCCGGTTTCTATCGCGGCGGCGATGGCGAAGCCCATGCCGATACCCATTACGCCCCAGGTGCCGACATCGAGGCGCTTGCGCGGCTGGTACATGTCGATGACGCCGCGGGCCTGGTCGAGCGTGTTGGCACCTTCGTTCACCAGGACCGCGTCCGGCCGCTCCTTGATCACGTCGCGCAGCACACGCAGCGCGGAGTGGTAGTCCATCGGGATCGAGTTCTTGCCGAGTCTGGTCGCCATCCTGGCGATATTGGTTTCTTTCTTGGCGTTGATCGCCTGCGTCCATTCGGTTGGGGGCTGCTTCCAGTCGTCACCCATGGCACGCAGCAGCGCGGCAACGCAGGAGCCGATATCGCCCACAAGCGGTGCGGCGATTTCGACGTTGCTGTCCATCTCGCGCGGCTCGATATCGATGTGGATGAATTTCTTCGAGCCCGGCGGTCCCCACTGCTTTCCTTTGCCGTGACTGAGCAGCCAGTTGAGCCTGGCGCCGATCATCAGCACGACGTCGCTTTCGGCCAGCACGGTGGAGCGCGCGGCGGCGGCGCATTGCGGATGCAAGTCAGGAAGCAGGCCCTTGGCCATGCTCATCGGGATATATGGAACGCCGCTCTTTTCAACCAGCGCGCGGATGTCGTTGTCGGCCTGG
>DATKFJ010000163.1:0-3454 GCA_035511435.1 Acetobacteraceae bacterium
CGAAGCGGTGGACGGTGTCGCGCAGGGCCTCCTGCTCCGGCGTAAAGCCGAAGTTGAGCCCGCCGCTCATCGCCGATCCACCAGTCGCACCGCCTTGACCTGCACACCGGAATCGTAAATGGCCTGCGCCGCTTCGAACACTACGCGGGGTCGGACCTGAACGGCTGCCTGCGCCGCGATCACCAGTGCTTCCGCCAAGCCATCGCGGTCCTCTGTTGTCGCGGAGACACGCAGAATCATTTCGTCCATGGAGAATGGGTCAGCCGGATTCTGCCGGTCCAGTACCACCTGGAATTCGTCCACGCCCGGCACGCCACGGATCGCATCGAACAGCACCGCGGGGTTGATCAGCATCCCTTTGACCTTCAGCAGGTCCTTGGTGCGGATCACCGGCCCGACGATGCGGTCGCCGCTGTGCCCGCAATGCGGACAGGGTTCGTGCGACAGGCTGACGATGTCGCCGACCAGGTAGCGGATCAGTGTGGTGCCGCGACGGTCGAGATGGGTGATGGCCAGCGCACCGCGCTCGCCGTCGGGCAGTCGGCGCCCCGTGTCGGGATCGACCACCTCGTGAAACAACAATTCCGGCGCCGGATTATGCCAGTCGCCTTCTTCGCGGCATTGCGCCAGGCCGCCCGACTCGGTCGAGCCATAGCGATCGAAGATCACCGTGCCGCGCGCACCCAGGGCGCGAAGGCGCTGGCGCATGTCCTCACGCATGGCAGGCGTGCTGGCCTCCCCGGTGACGCCGCACATGCGCACGCTGGTAAAGTCTGCGTGCAGCTCCGCGGCCCGCATGATCACGCGGCGGACGTAACTGGTGACGCCCCAGAGGATTGTGGCGTGATGCCGCTCGACCATCGCCACCGCCTCATCGAGGGAGCGCTGTACGGGGAAGCTGCCGAGTTTCGCCCCGGTGAGTGCGCCGGCGATCGCAGCACCCGATGCATAGGCGTTGGAGGCGGAGCGCACGAACGCACCCATCGGCGCGGCGGTGAGCGGAAACAGATTGGCGAGCATGTCGCGGTCGGTGACGCCGGAGATCTCCGCGACGCGACGCGCCTGAAACAGATAGGCCTGGTAGTCGTGCGTGGTGACATAGAGCGGCGTCGGATCGCCGGTGCTGCCTGTGGTGTAATTCACCTCCCATAAGGCGCGTTCGTGCAGCGGCAGATCGGGACAATGCAGACGGAACGCCTCCGGATCGGCCATCAGCGCGGATTTTGGTGTCAGCGGCAGATGTTCGAGGTCGGCCAGCGTGTGCACCGCACCGGCATCGATGCCAGCCGCCGACCAGTGCTTCTGATAGAAAGCGCTGCCGCGTGCGCAGAGCGCGATCTGCCTGGCGATCTTCTGGTTCTGCACTGCACGGATTGCCGCAAGCGGTTGTCGCATCAGGTCGCTGTCGGACATAGTACCCCACATGGACAGTGCGCAACGCTAGGCACGTTTGACCCGCCGGTCAACCGTGGGTAGTGCAACGGGACCGCAATTGACTTGTGGGTCAAATTGCCGGCTAACTTCGCTGCCGTCGCTCCGTTGTCGGGATCCCCGCCATGTCCATGCTGCGTACGCCAATCTGCGATATGTTCGACATCGAAGTGCCGATTTTCGCCGCCGGCATGGGCGGTGTGACACTTGCGCCATTGGCCGGTGCGGTGTCGGCCGCGGGTGGGCTCGGCACGCTTGGCGCAACGTTCCACACGCCAGACGCGCTGCGCCAGGAGATCAGAGCGGTGCGCCGCATCACCGACCGGCCGTTCGGTGTCGGGCTGATGGTGCCGAACGATATCCCGGCGAACGTCGCCGATCGCAACATCCCACCGTTCCCGGATTTCCTTGCCGATCTGCTGCCCGAAGTCGCGCAGCTGCATGGCGAATCGCCGCCGCCGTTGACGCTCGAGCTCGCCAAGGCGCAGGTGGCTGTCGTGCTGGATGAACGCGTGCCGGTCCTGACCTCCGGATTAGGCACGCCGGAATGGCTGGTGGAGCAGGCCCATGCCGCCGGCACGAAGATCATCTCATTGGTCGGCAGTGCGCGCCAGGCGGTTCGGCTGGCCGCGATCGGCGTCGATTGCATCGTCGCCCAGGGCATGGAGGCGGGCGGCCACGTGGGGTCTATCACCACGATGGTGCTGGTGCCGCAGGTCGTCCACTCGGTTGACGTTCCGGTGCTGGCCGCGGGCGGCATCATCGATGGCGCCGGTGTCGCTGCCGCGCTGGCGCTCGGGGCCCAGGGCGCATGGATCGGCACGCGCTTTTTGGCCACTCCGGAATCTTCCGCGCATGACAACCACAAGCAGCGGATCCTGGAAGTGGGCGAAGACGGCACCGTGGTGTCGCGCAGCTACACCGGCAAGACCAGTCGCGTGCTGAAGAATCGTTACACCGACCGCTGGAAGGGCCATGAGGCAGACATCCTGCCGATGCCCTGGCAGCGCATCTGGGTGGAGCAATTGGTCGCGCCGGCCAAGGCGCACGGCATGGTGTCCATCGCCAACTTCCCGACCGGCCAGGGCGTTGGCGCGATCCGCGACCTGCCGCATGCGGCGGAGGTGCTGCGGCGCCTGGTGGCGGAAACCATCGATGCCATCCGTAACGTTGGTCGCTGTGTCGTCGAATGACCTCTGCCGGAACCTTGCAGCAAATCCTCGAATTCTATCGGACGCGTGGATACGCCGCCCGCCTCGGAGCCGGCGCGCGGTGCGCTATCGTCGTGATCGATTTCAGTTGTGCGTTCACCCGTGGCGCCGCCGGATTCCCGGGCGGCGACTTTGGCGACGCGCTGGCGGCAACGCGGCGGTTGCTGGATTTCGGCAGAGGACGCGTGCCGATCATCTTCACCACGATCGCCTATGAACCCGACATGCACGACGCCGGCCTCTGGGCGGTGAAAGTGCCGTGGCTGCGCACCTGTCAAATCGACGATGTCGCAGTCGAAATAGATCCCGTGCTGGCGCGCCAGCCGACCGAACCGGTGATCGTCAAGAAGTTTCCATCCGCATTTTTTGGCACCGACCTGCACGCAAGGCTGCAGCAGGCGTGCGTCGACACGGTGCTGATTGCGGGCTGCACGACCAGTGTCTGCGTACGCGCCACCGCTCTGGATGCCATGCAGCACGGGTATCGCCCACTCGTCGTGCGTGAGGCGGTTGGCGAGTTCGATGCCGCAATCCATGAGCTGCATCTTGCCGACCTGGATGCGCGCTATGCCGATGTCATCGGGCTCGACCAGGCGATGGATTGCATAGCGGCGACCGCAGGTGATGCTGTTCCATCAGGCGACCTCGGCGCTCGCTCCGGAACTGGTCGGCGGAGTATTGAAGACGATGCGCACGCCGGCCGGGAAGAACAATAAGTCTCGCCTGCTATTTCATGGTTCGGCAACCATGCGCCGTGATGCGCAGCCGTTGTTCGGATGTCCGCACGGTCCTGAACCGCGGCGTTGTCGTGT
>DATKFJ010000164.1:0-2514 GCA_035511435.1 Acetobacteraceae bacterium
AGGCGTACATCGGATATAGCCGGAAGACCCGCCGGATATAGAACGACCACAACCCCCGTGTCCGCTCGTAGCTGCCTGCGATCAGATAGCCACTGACCACGAAGAAGCAGTCCACGGCCGCGTCGGCCAGATTGAATGGGAAGGTTGGATAGTCGGTGCCGGACAGCAGCTTGAAGTGCCCGATCACCACCATCAGCGCGAGCAGAAGACGCAGCAGAGTGAAGTTGTTGGTTTCTTCTTCCGGACGCAACTTCATGGCAGTTCCGACTCCGCCGCTGTTACCGTCTGGCCCGCTTTAGCGGGCTGAATCGCGCCGCCCAGGGTAAGCTGTCTCTGCATCCGCGGCTCCTGGACAATCATTCACTCACACGACACTCCCCGGTCGGAACGCGGGAACGCCGGAGCTGGAATAACACGGCTGTGGCGTCAGCATTATAGTCGTCAGTGCCTCAGGGGCGATCAAAGTTTCATGATATGGATCGCGCTCGCGGGGATGCGTTGGCATGATGCTTGCTGACTGTCAGTTACTACGGTCATGTATAACTCCACCCAGCAGGAGAATGATGCCAATGTTGCCAGTTGCGAAGTTGTACGTCCAGCCAACGTGGCGGCCGTATTTGATCGTGCTGGGCGTTCTGGGAATGCCACTGGCGGCGCACGCTGCGCCATTCTGTATCCAGTCCCAAGGCCTCCCGGCGCAATGCATCTACTATGATGCGGGAGACTGCCAGAAAGAGGCCAACCGGCAGGGTGCAATCTGCTCGGCCAATCCCGATGAAGTCCACATGACGGCCAATGTCGGTCAGTATTGCCTGATCACCTCGCAGCAGGTCTCGCTGTGCATCTATTCCGACCGCGACACCTGCATTGCCGATGCGGCGCGTCAACATGGCGCATGTTCCTATGCACCGGAGGTCGCTCCGTCCGGCGCGCCTGATCCTTACGCCGCGATCGGCGGAAGGTAACGGCGCGTCAGCGGCCAATCGTCAGCAACGGCACTGCCCGCCCGTAGCCACGTGCGGGAAACCCTGCCGCTGCCACCTGGCGAGTCTCCCCGCCGCTGCGGTCCACCACATACGCGCTGTAACGGCTCGTCGTACGGAACGATTCCTCGACGAACGAGGCTTGCAGCGTTGCATCGTCATTACGAAACGCCGGCACCGCCGGATCGGCGTCGTGTACGATATATAGCAAGCCGCCCAGGATCCGGGTGACCGCGCCTGAGCGGTTATCGAGCACAGTGCAATCGCCTTCCGTTTTCAGGCCAAGGATGGTGAGGGGACTGCCCTGGTTGAGGATCCGCGTTTCGCCACCCTCTGTGTCGAGCTGTCTGGCATAGACCGGCGCCGGGCCGGCAATACTGACCTTGCCGCAGCAGACATCTTCGATGAACGTCCTGCCACCACTGGATTTGCGATCCAGCAGCGAAGTTCCGGCCGTGACAATATCGCGCAGCACGACGTCGCGGGGGCCCGTCTGTTCGACCGCAAGCTGGTCGCCAAGATTGCTCATGTCGAACACTACACGCTCTATGATCAGTGGCGGACCCGGCTCCGCGATGCGGAACATGCCGCTGGTGCGGGCGAAGTTCGGGTTTCGCTCGGGGCGCACGGTGATGCTGCTATTCAAGCCGATGATGCGCCGAATACCCGACGGAATATCGATCGCGTCCGAGATCGTATAACGCCCATACGGCAGATAGATCGTGGCAGCCCCGCTCGCCATCGCCCGCCGCAGCGCCTGGGTGATGTCGCGATCGCCAGGCACTGCATTGGCGAAGCGCAGCACATTCACCCAGCCAGCAACGGGGTCGTCTGGCGTCGGCGGGCTGTCTGCCAGCTTTTGTCCGATGCCAGCAGGAAATTTCTGCCACTGCGCACCGTGGAACACACCACTGATCGGCGCATCCCGTGGGCTTGTATCCCCTGGGCTTGTATCCCCTGGGCTTGTATCGCCTGGCCCAGTTCGCAGCACAGCATCGGCCAGCACCACGAGACCGCCTGGCGCCGTATTGGTAACCGGTGTCGGCGCATCGGTGATCAGATCCGCGGCTGCGACGGCGTTCCCGGTATTCTGTAAACCGATCTTACGTTGCCCGCTGAGATGAATATGGTCGAGCGTGACGCCATATTCGCTATTGCCCACCGCGATGCCGATGTTAAAGCCCCGCACGTCGACCTGCTGCAGCAGTGCCGGTCCCGGCCATTTCCGCAACATCGCGATGCCGATCGCACCGCTGTTCCCGGGTGCGTGCACCGTTACATCGCGCAGCGCACCAATATTGTTGGCAAGATAATCGATACCGATCGCGCCCGGATTGCCGCCGCCGACGTCGATGGTGAGGTGCTCCACAAAATTCTCGTAGGCGTCGTTGCCTTCGCCCTTGTGCGTGTAATCCTTGCCGCCGCTGGTGGGCGATCCGTCCAGCAGCTTGGCAGTCGTCATCACCACGCCGCGCGGCGCATCCGGATTGTCGAACCCGGGCGCATGGTCACGCAGTTTCAAGATCGTCGT
>DATKFJ010000165.1:0-6680 GCA_035511435.1 Acetobacteraceae bacterium
GGCCGACGCGTAAGCCCCCGGCGCCGTCGATCCAGGCGATGCTCCCGCCACCGGCGCCCATCGTGTTGACGTCGACCATAGGCACGCGCACCGGGAAGCCGTCGATCATGCCTTCGGGGCGGATCACCGGGTCGCCCTTGCTCACCAGCGCAATGTCCGAGCTGGTGCCGCCGATATCAATGGTGATGAGGTCCTCGGCCCCCGCCATGCGCCCGACGATGGTGCCGCCGATGACGCCCGCCGCTGGCCCCGACATGAACAGCCGCACCGGCCGCAGCCGCGCCACCGCGGCGACCGAAAGCCCGCCGCGCGACTGCATGATCTGCAACGGCGCGGCGATCGCTGCCGCCGCCAGCCCGGCTTCGAGGTGTTCAAGGTAGCGATGGATGACGGGCCTGATGTAGGCATCAAAGGCGGTGACCGCGGTGCGTTCGTATTCGCGGAACGCCGGATCGACCTCGCTGGAGATCGACACCAGCAGGTCCGGGTAGCGCTCACCGATCAGCGCCCGCGTGCGCTGCTCGTGCGCAGCGTTGCGGAACGAGAACAGGTAGCACACGGCGATCGCCTGCACGCCGTCGGCGACCAGTGCGTCGACGGCGGCCAGCACCGTCGCCTCGTCGAGCGGCACACGCACTTCGCCGTCGGCGCCGATGCGCTCGCGCACTTCGTGGCGAAATTTTCCGGGTGCCAGGAAGATTGGCGCCTCCGGGCTGAGGATGACGCTGTAGATCTGGTGGCGCATCTGCCGGCCGATCTCGAGCACGTCCTTGAAACCCTCGGTGGTCAGCAGGCCGATACGCGCGCCCTTGCGTTCGAGCACCGCATTGGTGGCGATCGTGGTGCCATGCAGGACATGCGCGATCTCGTCGGGGCGAACGTTCCAGTGCGTTACCATATGGTCGATGGCGCGCAGCACGGCGGTGCTGGGATCGCTGCGCGTGGTCATCAGCTTGGTGATGCGCATCGCCTCGCCAGGACGGCGGCACACGACGTCGGTAAAGGTGCCACCAATGTCGATGCCGATATCGATGGTCGGGGCTCGCTGATCCATCGCATCTTCTTTCGCCACCTGGCGTGGCATCGCCGCGGCCGTCAATGATGGTCTTCGTGGTCGACCTCGACCAGTGCGTCGAGATTGACATAGTCCAGTGGCCGCGTCCCGGCTTCCGCCTCATGCACCATCGACAGCAACGCGCACAGCCGCGGCACCGGCACGCCGCGCGCGTTGGCCAATACGATGACGGCACCGATCTGCTGATCGATTTCGGTCGGCCGCCGATGCTGCGCCAGGTCGCGCCACATGCCGGTCCGTCGTCCTTCGTGCCGGTGCCAGTAGGTGCGCTGCCCATCCCACGCCGCCTGTACTGCACGCGGATCGCGCGGCGCATCGAGCGCCAGCACGTTCGGATCAAAACGGTCGAAAGGCTCGACCACGATGCCGCAGGCATGTGCCACCGCCACGACTTCGCCGGCGAGGTTGCCGAACATCGCCCGGTATGCCGGCCGGTCGTACTGCTCGGTCACATCGGCACTGACCAGCGCCGTGGCAAAATAGATCGCCAGTAGCGCCAGCTTGGCCCACAGATATCCGGCGATGTTGGCGGTCGCCTCGACCTCCTGCACCGCCCGCAGCGCATCGCGCAGCGCCAGCAGCCGCCCGGTCATGCGGCCGTCGAGTTCGCCCACGCGGAACGTGCCGGTGCCGCCGAACACCACCTCCCCCGGGGCACGGTAATGGCCGCCGAACGTCAAGAACGCGCCGATGGTACGCGGCACCCCCACCAACCCCGCGATCTTCGCCTCCTCGAGCCCGTTCTGCAGGGAAACGACATAGCCGTCCGGCGCCAGATGCCGCACCAGCGGCACCAGCGCCGCCTCGGTATGCCGCGCCTTCACCGCCAGGAGCACGTGGCGCAGCGTCCCCGTCACCTCGTGCGGCAACCACACCTGCGGACGGACCGTCACCTCCTGTGCGCCCGACAGCCGCAGGCCACCGGCCCGGATCGCCGTCACATGCGCGGCATCGGCTTCGATGAACGTGACATCAAAACCGGCCCCGATCAGACGCGCGCCGACGATTGCGCCGATCGCGCCGGCCCCTACGATGGTGAATTCGCCTGCCACCATCTTCAGTTCTTCATGGTGCGGGTATCCGGCATGTGGGTGCGCCCGCAATGCGAGCCGCCGGTCACCTGCAGCACCGAGCCGGTGGTCCAGCCGGAATGCGCGGAGGCCAGGAATGCGATGGCCTCGGCGACATCCTGCGCTGCCCCGGTGCGGCCCAGCGGAGTGCTGCGCAGCATCAAGTTCACGTACTCATGCTGATTCGGCGATGGCGTGGTCAGCACCTCGTCCATCACCAGCCCGGGCGCCACCGCATTGACGCGGATACCGTGCGGCCCAAGCTCGGTCGCCAGCACCTCGGTCAGCATGTTCACCGCCGCCTTGGAGCCGCAGTAATGCGCGCCCCCCGGCCTGGCCGAGAACCCAGCACCGGAGGACAGGTTGACGATCGATCCTTGCACGCCGTCGCGCACCCAGTGCCGCGCCACCGCCTGACAGGTCAGCATGGTGCCCTTCACATTGACGTCGTAAGTCCGGTCCCACTCCTCGACCTCGACGTCCAGCAACGGACAGTTCGGCACATAGCCATGCACGTTGACCAGGACGTCGAACCGGCCGATCGCGGTCTCGGCTTCATCGACCAGGCGCGCGACGGCAGTGGGATCGGTCACGTCGGTCAGCAAGCCGACCACACGCGGGCCATTACCGCCCTGCAGCGCCGGCAGCACGCTGGCGATTCGCCCGGCATCGCAGTCCGCTATCGCCACGGCCGCCCCCTCGCGGCGCAGCGTGGCCGCGATGACGCGGCCCAGCCGCCCGGCGCCGCCGGTGACCAACGCCGCGCGATGTTCCAGCAACATTGTACGATCCTCCGTGCGAATTCCTGACGCTCTGGCATCATCCGGTCAACCCGGCATCCAATGCGGCGATCGCCTCGCGCAACGCGTATGCCATCCGGTTGTGCGCCCGCATGGCCGCCACCTTCGTGAACCTCGCTGCGTCCCCGCCCGCCGGCAACGTGCCAAGGCGGCGGAGCGCATCGAGCGGCGGCCAGGCCGACTGAAAGATTGCGGGGTCCGGCGCGAACCGGTCGCCGGTGGTGTAGTCCATTGGCACCAGCGCCCGCGACACCGCCAGCAGCGCGGTATTGATCCGCGCCGCCTGCGCACCCTTGGCACCTGCGGCCCGCGCCGTCAGCGCGGTGGCCTTTTCACGCACCGTCTTCGCGCGTTCGACCAGCAAGTCGACATTCACGGCCGACGGTGGCAATTTCGCTAGCTCGCCGAGCAGCGTCTCGGCATGCGCCGCGTAATCCAGCGGCAGTATCGTCTCGGCAAGCAACCGCCAGACGGCATGCAGGAAGATGTGGGTGTCGCGCACCAGGATCGCCTCGTCGATCTTATCCAGCGTGTCGTCCCGGGTGTGCCACCACCAGCCAGTGCCGAAGGCGAGCCGGTTGGCGGGGCCTGCCTCCGGCGGCTGGGTGCCCATGTTGCCGAACATGGCGGGTATGCCGATGCCCCAGAACGATTCGTCGCCGGCACGGCCGACCCTGCGTCCAGCGAATTCCTGTCCGGCATGGCGCAGCAACGCCTCGCGCGCCAGGCCAAATAGTTCCGAGGCGGCGGTGGTGTCGGCGATTTCGGTGTTGCCCCGTCCGCCGGTCGAATCGATGTTCACGTGTGCCACGCAGCGCCGCTCTAGTTCTTCCCACCTTGCATCGGCGTACCAGGCGGAGCCGGAATAACGCCCCTGCGAATGCCCCGACCAGACCGCGAGGCGCAAGCCGCGCTGCCAGGCGTCGCGGTGCAACGCACAGATCCGCGCCACCTCGAGCATGGTTGCGTTGGCGCCGCCATTATCCATCACCCCGTAATACCAGGTGTCGTGATGGCCGGAGAACAGCACGAACGGCTCATCTGCGCCGGGGTTCGGGCTGGCCATGTCGGCAATCAGGATCGGCGTGCGCCGCCATGCGGTATCGACCTCGGCATGCAGCGTCAGCGTTACCCCGCCCGCCGTGATGGCGGCTTTCAGTGCTGCCCCGGCGGCGGCCGAAATTGAAACGGCGACGGCGGTGGGAAGCTGGTCGACGGTCTCATCCGACGGGCTGCCCCACACCGGCGAGATGCACATCTCATGCAGATGCTCGTCCGGGCTCACATGTACATGCCCGATGGCGCCGGCCAGCGAGGCGCGCCGCGCCGCCGGCGGCATCGCCAGCCCGGCGATCAGCGCGATCTTGCCCCGCAGGTCGTGACGCGCAAAATCCTGCTCGCTGCCGGCCCCGACATCCACCAGTTCACCCTGCGTGCCGCCGGGCGCAGAGGGCCGCGAAAAGGAATGGGTGATGCAGCCGAGCGTGCGGTTGTCCCATTGCACCCGGGCCGCTCCGGGCAGGCTGATATACGCGTCGTGCAGGATCAGCTCAGTGCTGAATCCGTAGCTCTCGAGCTCGGCCTTGACGAATTGCAGGCTTTCGATCTCCTCTGCGGAGCCGGCGAATTTGGTCCAGCGTGCGAACTCGGTCACATGTCGCATCAATGCCGCGGCACTGACGTCGGCAAACAGCTCTTCGAGCGTTGGACCAGTCATGAGTTGATCTCCTTGGTGCCGCGCAGCAGCGAGACTGCCTGCGAGCGGTTGCGCGAAATCATGTCGAGGGCGGCCATCCATAGGGCCGTGAACAGAATTGGTACCGCTAACAGTCCGGCGGTCGTCGGATGTTGCCATTGCGGCAAACGCAGGCACACCCTAATCCGTGATATTCACAACCTCCAGCCAACGCTCCTGCTCTCGGCGCCCATCCCGGTAGGGACGCGGGTTAGCCCGCGCGCCCGGACAGATCCGAGCATGCTCTGCTAACGCACTCGCCTCCCACCTCGGGTGTTGGACCATGAACCGATGCTGTGGATGTGCGGCTTTTTCATCCGCGACCTTCTGCCGGTCTCCCGGCGCACAGAGAAGTTTGGTACCCAGTTGCTTTCCCTGCTCCAAATTTCCTTCAAGGAAATCAATGTGTTGTAATGGGGCCGTCGCGAGGCGGCCGTTCGCTTTTCGTGCTTACATTTCCGAAGCCAAAAAGTGTAAGCACTATGTAACCAGTTCGGCGAAAACAGGGGGTGGATCGAGCGCAGCCAGGCGTGCGTGTCGATGGCCCGTTGTCCCAGCTCGGTCGGTGATCAAGAGGCTGAGGTGACCTTCCGATCCCGGAAGCCGCGCGCTGTCCGTTGCGCGAAAGTGAAGCCTGCCCATTCGAGATCTTCGCCAAGGAAGTCGTCGTCGGCCAGCATGTATCGCGCGCTGCCCTCCAAGAGCTGGACGAGATACTGGCGATTGACCACGCGGGCGAGGTCCGGCGGGACAGCCCCGGCGCTGAAGCCGGACGGTCCGCCGGCAACGATGAACACGCCCCAGTGGCGATCCAGGGCAAGCCACTAGGTCCGTAGCGAATTGAACATCGCACCGAAGATGGAGTCGTTCCCGGGGTGCGAGAGGCGAACAACAGGGTTGGTGGACGATCGAAGTGCGATTGGCGTTTGGCAGACGATGACGTTGATCGCGCTGGCGTCGGCTGGAAGCATCGTTTCCATCGCGCCGGCTCGGAACAGCTCATGCGCGGCGCCAGGGTCGGACGCGATCCACGCGTGCATGTCTCGTTCTTCGTCCGTCAGTTCGTCTTCCAACTCTCCGGTCAGGTAGCGGGCGTGCTGCGTCTCGATGAAGCGCAGCGTTTCGAGATTGCGGAGCTGAAGGTGCCGCGCGAAGCCGTAGAGCGGCAGGCGATCGGTCTCGTCGAGGCCCGCGCAGTTTCCGCCGCTGATTTTGAGCCAGGTCCCGTTCTGGGAAAACGGCGTCTCGATCGCCTTGTTCAGATCGCCTTCGATCGATGCTGGTGCGCCATTGTCGTCATAGTCGTGGAGGCGCTCCTCATAGCCGATGCCCTCGATCGACTTGCGATCGGCGACCACGACATTGCAATGGCGCTCGAGCACCATGACCTTGTTCTCATCGTCGGCGCAGGCGAAGCGACGCATGTAGAACTGCTGCACATAATGATGCTTCTTTGCCTCATTCGCGGCCACGGTCAGTCGTCCTTCTCCATGAGATACTTGTGGTAGGAGCACTGCGTGCGCGCCTTTTGCTTACCTTCACTTCGGATGCTCACGGGGTAGCGCGGGGTGAGCAGTTCACTGAAAAGGAGGGTTGGTTTGAGCGTGCTCGGGCAGGGCGAGCAGCGCGGTCGGCATCGTCGCCGAGCGCGCTGCCTATGGCGCGCCGAAGACATCGTTCACATGGACTGACGTCAGGAATTCCTTGCAGCTCGCGATCGCCCCGTCAGCTTGTCCGCAGCACTGCTGCCAGATAGAGCCGGTTCATCAGCCGCAATTGGTCAGGTGCGCCGGGGGTCGTCGGCGCATCATTCATGGTCATGCCCACCATGGTCTTCATATTGTTGAGTACCACGGCGGCGACATCCTCGGCCTCCTTGCCATCGAGATCAGGCGCGCAAATTGTCAACGCCGTCTTGATCCCGGCCAATGTCTGGGTGCGGAACCGCCGGCGGACTTCCGTCCAGTCGGTGCGGGAGTCCAAAAAAGCGGTTAGCGCCG
>DATKFJ010000166.1:0-4111 GCA_035511435.1 Acetobacteraceae bacterium
TGTGCTGGTCGAGCAGAACATTGCCCAGGTTGCCCAGCGCCGGC
The DNA here is from genome assembly GCA_035511435.1 of Acetobacteraceae bacterium. GTDB lineage: Bacteria > Pseudomonadota > Alphaproteobacteria > Acetobacterales > Acetobacteraceae > JAMXLO01. The sequence continues at coordinate 45 of DATKFJ010000166.1, forward strand.
ACCAACGCCGGATCGAGCCGCAATGCACGCCGGTACGCCGCCTCGGCTTCCGCATAGCGCCCCTGCGTACGCAGCACCACGCCCAGGTCCGAATAAACCGATGCGTCGGGTTTGCCTTGCAGCGAGCGTTGCAACGTCGCGGCGGCTGTCACGGCATCACCGAGGCTGAATTGTACCAGCCCCAAGACATGCAGCGCGAAAGCGTGCTCGGGCTGCCGTGCCAACATACGTTCGGCAAGGCCGCGGGCACCGTTGAGGTCGCCAGCTTCGAACAGCCACCGCAACCGCGGTCCGTCGCCTTCCCGCCACGCGTCCCACAATCCGCGGTAGGCAGCTTCCAGCTCACGTGCCAGCCCGGTGGCGTCGCATAAGGGTGACGCGGCGAAGCGTGGTCGCAATCCCGCACGTAACTGCGATAGCGCGTCGAGATCCGCCGCGGCTGCAACGGCACGTGCGATGAAGGCTGTCACATCATTGGTCACCCAGTCGTCCAGTCCTACCGCGTGCAAGATCGCCGCGCCGAACCGGCCGACGGTTGGCCGACCTGCAAGCGACACCACCGGCACGCCCTGCCACAGCGCCTCGATCGTCGTGGTGCCGGCATTGTGTGGGAACGGATCGAGCGCGATATCGATCGCGCCGTAGGCGGCCCAGGTGCGCGTCTGTGGCGTTGTATAGATCAGTGATAGCCGCGTGTGCGCGATGCCGTGGGCGGCGAAGCGAGCAGCCATCTGCTCGCGCCCGGCTGGCTCGCCGAATGGCGCGCTGTTCAGCATCAGGCGAGAGCCTGGAACGGCGTGCAGGATGCAGGCCCATGCGGCCACCACCGCGTCGTTCAGCCGCACGGTGCGACCGAAATATCCGAACGTGACGAAGCGATTGGCGAGCGCCGGCAGTGGCGATACGTCTGGCATGTCGGCTGGTGGCGCGTATGCCAATGGAATTCGCGACAGGCGGACCAGACTTTCGCTGAACACGCCGTCTGCTCCCGCCGGAACCAGTGTCGCATCCGCCAGAAATGCATCCATGGCGGACATTCCCGAGCTGTAACCATGGCCCAGCAGATAGGTCACCTGCACCGGAGCCGGTTTGCGGGCGAAAACGAGCAGCCGATTGCCGGCGGTATGGCCCGCCAGGTCGATCAGGACGTCGATGCGGTCACGGCGGATCAGTTCGGCGAGATCTTCATCGCGCAGTCCGACTGTGCTGCGCCAGTGATCGGCAAGCGCACGGAAGCGTTCGGTGACCGCGTCGGGTGCCGGGACTTCAGCATAGCAATAGACCTCCACCGACGCGTGGTCGTGCGCCGCCAGAAGCGGTTCGGCGAATAACGCCACGGCGTGCTGGCGAAAGTCGGGCGAGACATAGCCGATACGAAGCCGCCGTCCGGCCGTGCGATCGGGGTCGAAAGTTGGTTCTGCCGGCATCAGTGGTTGGGCGTGCCGGCGGTCCCACTGCTGGTACTCGGCGAAGATTGCCTCTGCCGACAACTCCGGGCGATAGTTGAGACAGAACAGGATATTGCTGTGCGGCAAGGCAAAATCCGGCCGCAGCGACAATGCCTGACGCAAAGTCGCCTCCGCTTCGGCAAGCCGGCCCTGCCGCATCAGTGCCAGACCGAGGTTATTGTGCCCATCGGCATTGCGGGGATCGCAGGATATCGCCTGGCGCGCGGCCAGTTCCGCCTGCTGCGCATGACCGGCCAGTGCCAGCACCCAGGCGAGATTGATCCATGCGTCGGTGAAGTCTGGCTGCAAATGAACGGCCAGCCGATAACAGGCGGCGCTTTCGTCGTAGCGTCCGACATCGCGCAGGATGTTGCCCAGGTTGTTGTGCGCGCCAACCTGCTGCGGCTCCAACGTCAACGCGGTACGCGCTGCCTGCTCCGCCTCGGGCAGCCGACCGAGCGACCGCAGGACGGCGGCATGGTTCGCGTGCAACTCCGCCCGGTCCGGTGCGCGCGCGACCGCGACCTCGAAGTGACTTGCTGCCTCGTTGAAGCGACGTCCGCGATAATCCAGCAAGCCCAGCACGTGATGTGCCTCGATGTCAGCGGGGTCGCGCCGCAGCATCCGGCGCGCAAGGCCTTCGGCGCCGGTCCGATCGTCGTGCGTATAGAGGCGATGCAGTCGCGGGATTTCACCTTCGCGCCACTCGTCCCAAAGCATGCGATACGTGGACTCCATGGCGTGGGCGAGGCCATCCGCATCGTGCAGCGGAGAAGCCGCAAAGCGGTGGCGCAAGCCGCTGCGCAGTTGCTGCAGAGACGCCAGATCGGATGTTGCGGCAATCGCACGCGCAACGTAGTCGTCGACGTTAGTGGCAACCCAGTCGTCGAGTCCGACCGCATGCAGGATGCTCGCGCCGAAACGACCGACCGTCGCCCGTCCTGCCAGGGTGACGACAGGCACGCCTTGCCATAATGCCTCGATCGTTGTTGTGCCGGCATCGTGCGGGAATGGATCCAGCGCGATGTCGATGCCGCCATATGCGGCCCATGCGTTCCGCTGCGGGGTTGTATAGACCAGATCGAGCCTGTCGGCGGTGATGCCGTGCGTGGCGAACCGGGCCTGAATCAGACTGCGGAATGCGGCTTCCTGATATGGCCGGTTGTTCAGCATCAGCCGTGATCGTGGCACTCCCTGCAGAACGCGCGCCCAGGTTTCGATAACCGCGCCGTTCAACCGCTCCGCCCGGCCGAAATGCCCGAATGTGACGAAACCGTTGGCCAGCGCGGGCAGCGGTGCGACAGGCGGCATATCGGCGGGTGGCGCATAGGTGAGCGGAATACGCGGCAGTCGCACAATCCGTTCGCTGAACAGCGCGTCCGCGCCATCGGGAGCCAGAATTGCGTCCGCAAGAAACGCGTCCATGGTCAACAGGCCCGTGGTGTAGCCGTGGCCCAGCAGGTACGCCACCTGCACCGGCGCCACCCTGCGCGCGAAGGTCAGCAGCCGATTGCCTGCGCTGTGGCCAGCAAGGTCCACCAGCACATCGATCTGGTCGGCGCGGATTGTCTCGGCGAGTTGCGCGTCGCTCAAGCCAAGCGTACCGCGCCAGTGGTCGGCGAGCGAATGAAACCGCACGGTGGCAACATCCTGTGCCGTGACATCCGAGTAGCAATAGAGCTCCACGTTGGAACGATCGTGCGCCGCCAGCAAGGGCTCAGCGAACAACGCTACCGCGTGCTGGCGAAAATCCGGCGAAACGTAACCCACGCGCAAACGTCGCCCGGGTGTCCGGTCGAGTGCGAATGGCGGAGCTGCCGTTGCCAGATGACTGGCGTGACGTCGCTCCCATGCCTGGTATTCAGCGAAGATCGTCTCAGGCGAAATGTCAGTGCGATAGCTGAGTGCGAACAGCAGATTGCCGTGGCCTATGGCGTAGTCCGGCCGCAGCGCAAGCGCCTGACGGTAGCACGCTTCCGCCTCCTTCTGCCGACCTTGCCCGAACAGGGCAACTCCCAGGTTGGTCAGCCAGCGGTGCTCTCCCGGTGCGAGAGCAATTGCAGCACGACTTGAAGCCTCGGCCGCCACGGAACAGCCACATCGCGCATACAATGCCCCCAGATTGCCATGAGCTCTTGCGCATGCTGGATCCAAGATGAGCGCCTGGCCCAGCGCTGCCCGCGCTTCCTCATTTTGCTCCAGCGCGAACAATAGCGTGCCGAGGTTGTTCTGCGCTTCGGCGCTGGAAGGAGAGCATCGCGCGGCATTGCGAAACGCATTCACCGCATCGGATAGTTGGCCTTGACGGTGCAGCGAATGGCCCAAGCCGGTCCATGCGTTGCCAAAGTCAGGCTGCAGCGCGAGCGCGACGCGAAATGCGGCTGTTGCTTCGACATCTCGCTGACGCGCCTGCAGCAGATTTCCCTGGTTGCAATGCGCCGAGGCCAGGCCGGCATCGAGCGCGATCGACTTCCGGTATGCTGCTTCGGCTTCGTCGTCGCGGCCGAGAGCGTGCAGTACAATACCAAGATTGGAATAATCACCCGCGTCGTCGCACACGGTGCGCAGCAAGGCCAGCGCCTCCGCGTGCCGTCCGGACTGGTAGGCCGTTACGCCGAG
>DATKFJ010000167.1:0-18715 GCA_035511435.1 Acetobacteraceae bacterium
GTGGCCAGCGCCTCCGTCACCTGTGTGAAGATCACCGGCCGCAGTTCAGCGCCGCCAAGAAACTTCGGCTGCAGCATGCGGAAGAACCCGCCCTCGATCAACGCCGAAACGATCCGCCCCGGCAATTCACGCCGTTGCTCGGTCTCGTCGCCTGCCTCCTGCAACATCGGCGCGAGATCGCGGGCACGCTGGATGAACTCGATACCTTCGCTCATCTGCGAATAACCCCCGTCACGCCGCGGCACGTTGCTCAAGCGTTGCCAGCATGGCGGCGATGCGCGCGCCCGTCGCCGCATCGGTGGCGCGCAGCGGCGGGCGGACATTGCGCCAGATCGGTTCCCCGACGACCGCGGCCACCGCTGCCTTCAATGTCGGAATGCCGTCGATCGGCGCACAGGCCTGCTCGATGGCCGCCTGCGCGCTGGGATCGTGGAACAGTCGGCGCACCAGTGCAGGCACCAGGTTCGCCATGCCGCAAATCGTTCCCTTGCCACCCGCGGCAATCGCACGCCCGATCAGTACCTCTGCACCGACCAGTGAAGCAACATCCGGTGCCGATGCACGGAACGCCATGAACGCAGCGAAATCGCCGCTGCTGTCCTTCACGCCAGATACCGTGGCGCCGTAGCGCGCACGCAAGCGGCCAAGCACCGCCGCGGGCACTCCCACACCGCAGACCTGCGGAATATGATATAGACACGCGCTGAGCCGTGCATCGGCCACAGCGTCCAGCACCGCGGCATAAGCATCCTCGATGCCCTCGGCCGACACGCCGGCGAAGTAATACGGCGGCAGCAACAACGTTCGGGTGATGCCAAGCGCGAGCATGCCCTGGGTCAATGCCACGGTGTCGGCGATCGCGGGACAGCCGGTACCCATCCCCAGCCGCGCCGGCTCCACGCCCGCACGCAGCACCGCCTCCGCCGCGGCAAGGCGGTCGGCGATGGAGAAGGACGGCCCTTCGCCGCAACTGCCGAACAGCACCAGCCCGTCGCATCCCCACCGCAGCAAGCGCTGCGCGTGGCGGGCCAATGCTGCGTGATCGATCGCCCCCGTGGTGTCGGTCGGCGTGGTCGCTGCGGCCCACAACCCCGTGATGGCGTCGGGCATCATTGTCCTCCTGTGGCAAGTAACGGACGGCAGCCTGCCACCGAACCGCGATTGCGGCCATCCCCGCGCATGCCTAGGCTTGCCATCCGCTCAGACACCCGGGAGTTGAACATGCTGCGAGGCATCCATCCGCTGCTGTCGCCCGATCTGTTACATGCCTTGTCCAGCATGGGGCATGGCGATCGCATCGCGGTGGTGGACGCAAATTTTCCCGCGCTCACTCACGCAAGGCGATTGATCTCCTTGCCGGGGACCACAGCCCCTGCCGTGCTCGAAGCGATTTTGTCGGTGATGCCGTTGGATGACTTCGAACCGCATCCGGTCGCGGTCATGCAGGTCGTCGACGATGCCGCGACGATACCCGATGTGGTGCGCGCGTTCGCCGCGATACTGTCGGCCAACGACCTGCCTCCCCCGACCGGTCTCCAGCGCCATGCGTTTTATCAATCCGCGGCCGATGCTTTTGCCATCGTGCGCACCGGCGAGCGGCGGTTCTATGGCAACATCCTGCTGACCAAGGGCGTCCTGCCGCCCGACCTGCCGGCATGATCCGGCCTGCATGATCCCGCCGGCATGATCCAGGTCGACGCGCATCACCACGTCTGGCTGGTATCTCGTGGCGATTACACATGGCTCACGCCCGATGTGCCGATCTATCGCGACTACACGCTGGATGATCTGCGCCCACTGCTGGGCGACATCACCGCGACCGTGCTGGTTCAGGCGGCCCCGACGGAAGCCGAGACCGCATTCATGCTGGACGTCGCGCGCAATTCGTCGGGGCTGGTGCGTGGCGTGGTCGGTTGGACTGATTTTTACCGCAATGATGCACCTGAGCGCATCGCGGCCATGGCCGCCGTCCCCCTGCTGAAGGGCCTCAGACCGATGCTGCAGGACATCGCGGAGACCGATTGGATCCTCCGCGAGCAGGTTCAGCCGGCAATCCAGGCCATGATCGATGCCGGATTGCGCTTCGATGCGCTGGTGCAGCCGCGTCATCTGCCGGTCGTGGCGAAGCTGTGCGCAGGCCATCCGTCGCTGCGCCTGGTGATCGACCATGGCGCCAAGCCGCGGATAGCGAATCGGGACTGGCAGCCCTGGGCCGACGACATCAGCCGTGTCGCACACGACACGCGGGTGCTGTGCAAGCTGTCCGGCCTGGTAACAGAGGCAGGTCCGGAATGGCGGATCGATGATCTTCGCCGTTACGTGGATCACCTGCTGGTCTGCTTCGGGCCTGACCGCCTGATGTGGGGAAGCGACTGGCCCGTGGTGAACCTGGGCGGCGGCCATACGCGCTGGCGAGAGGCATCACTGGCGTTGATCAGCAAACTGACGGCCGACGAGCAGAACGCAATTCTGGGTGGCACTGCACTGAAATTCTATGATTTATCCGCGAGCGTCCCTACAGACATCTAGCGCAATACGGGCGAATAACGTTATGCTGCGCTGGGTTAAGGGGCTCAACAATGAACGAACCAACCGACGATGTCCTCGGACTGACCGCCCAAATTGTGTCCGCACACGTGCGACACAATGCCGTACCGCCTGATGCTCTGCCTGGTTTGATTCAGGAAGTGCATCGAACATTGACTAATGTGGGAAAACAATCCGCGCAGGTAGAAAAGCCGACACCGGCGGTCGCAGTAAAGCAGTCTATCAGGCAAGATCGCATCATCTGTCTGGAAGACGGCAAGAGTTTCTCTATGTTGAAACGGCATCTGATGACGGATCACAAGCTGACGCCGCAACAGTACAGGGAGAAGTGGGGTCTGCCGCGCGACTATCCCATGGTGGCGCCGAACTACGCGCAGACACGCTCCGCGCTGGCCAAGAAGATTGGGCTGGGGCGGAAGGCTGGCAGACCAGCCAAACGCGCGGCTGGTCGCAAGAAACGCGGAAGCTGATTGCATAGCCCGCGCGTCATGGCGATGGCATGATCCGGATCACGGCATCCATCGCGATAGACGAGAGGGCAATCAGCGAAAGCTTTGTGCGCGCGTCGGGACCTGGGGGGCAGAACGTCAACAAGGTCTCGACGGCTGTGCAACTGCGCTTTGATCCGGTGGCGTCCGGCTTGCCTGATGCGGTGTTGGCGCGGTTGCGGCGGCTGGCCGGCAAGCGATTCACCCAGCAAGGCACGTTGCTGATTGCGGCGCAGCGCCATCGCACGCAGGAACGCAACCGGCAGGCCGCGTTGGAGATCCTGGTGCGGCTTATCCAGCGCGCCGTTGAACCCCCCAAGAAGCGGGTAGCCACGCGACCCACCGCGGCTTCCAGACGCCGGCGATTACAGACGAAAACGCATCGCGCCCGCGTCAAGCAGACCAGGGCGTCGCCGGGCACCGACCAATGAGATGCCGGCGATGCTGTCATTGCGAAAAGCGCAGCGACGCAGCAATCCTGGGCCAGTACGGCACCGTCGCATCGCTTACCAACCACCCAATCCACGCGCGATCAGCAGCACTGCGAGTACCGACAGCAACACCAGTGCGATGAGCCTATGATGATGCGGACGCGAACGGTGAAAGCCCCAGTTGCCGACATAATTACCTGCCAGCAGAACCGGCACCGAAGCGACCGCCCATAACAGGATCTCGCGATCGATCAGCCCCTTCAACGACAGCAACGGCAGAGACAGTATCGCGGCGAGCATGAAATAGACGATGGATGTGGCGCGCACGACTGCGGCCTCGTGCGACAGGGCCAGCAGATAGACCACGATCGGTGGACCGCCCATCGATCCAAGGCCACTCATCACGCCCGCAACGAAGCCGATCGCGACCGCGAGTGCGCGCGACGGCCTGGACGACAATCGGAAGCCGCGCCACAGCACCAGCACCGATGCAATGATGGCAAAACCGATTGCCAGACGGACGCGGTTGGGCCTGAACTCGGTCAGCACAAGCAGGCCGATCGGTACACCAAGCACCAGACCTGGGCAGAGCCCGCGGACCGCTCGCCAATCGCATAGCGGCCAAGCCTGCCGCACGCCCGACATGCCCACAATGACCTGCAGCACAACGACGAACGGCACCACCCTGGCCGGTGGCAGTGCCAGACTCAGCAGTGGCACCGCCGCCAGGCCGAAGCCGAATCCGGTGAATCCGCGCAGCAGCGAAGCGGCAAACACGCCGAACACGGCGATCAACAGGGTCTGAAGCATCGTCGCAGCAACCTCATCCGGGCAGCCCCAACTGTCCAGTACCCCGCAGCGACTTTTGTGGCATGCTGCGAACGTCATGGCGGGAGGTAGCGGCAATGTTCCAGGATGCCCACGGGCTGCACGTGACCGCTACCTCGGCGGCCGCGGCGCAAGCGTTCGATTACGCGCTGATGGGCTATTTGAACTATCGCGCCGACATTCCACAGCGCATGGCGACGCTGTTTGATGCAGACCCGGAATTCGGACTGGCGCATTGCCTGAAGGGCTATTTCGCCATGCTGTCATACAAGCAATCCGCCGTGCCGATGGCCGCGGCGGCAATTGCAGACGCACGACGCTTCACCGAATGCGCAACACCGCGGGAACGTGCGCACGTTGCGGCCCTGCAGTGCTGGATCGACGGCGAGCCGGATCGCGCCGCTGCCATCTGGGAACAGATCCTCAGCGAACATCCCCGTGACGTGCTCGCATTCCGCCTGGCGCACTTCGTCAATTTCTGGCTGGGCCGGCCGGATGTCATGCTAGCCTCCGTACTCGGCGTCGAGCGACATTGGAGCGACGAACTCCCAGGCTACGGCGCTATCCTCGGCTGCCGCTGCTTCGCGCACGAGGAATGCGGCTACTACACCGAAGCCGAAGCAGCGGGTCGCGCGGCGATCGACCGCGACCCCGGCGATCTGTGGGCAGCGCATGGCGTGGCCCACGTTCTCGAAATGCAGGGCCGCCGCGTCGAGGGCATTGCCTGGATCGACAGCCTGCGAGGCAACTGGAACGAATCAAACAATCTGCGCCACCATCTCTGGTGGCACGCCGCGTTGTTTCATCTGGAGCGTAGTGAAACGGCTCGCGTTCTGGCCCTGTACGACAGCGAGTTTCGTAATCCAACCTCGAAGCTGACCGTGTCGCAACCCGATCTGTATATCGACGCGCAGAACGCCGCCTCCATGCTGTTCCGTCTGCAACGCCGTGGTGTAGACGTCGGCGATCGCTGGCAGGAACTTGCCGACAAGGCCGAATCGCGCATCGGCGATTGCCTGTCCGCCTTCACCTTGCCGCACTGGATGATGGCACTGGCCGCCACCGGGCGGTACCACGCCGCGGAGCGTATGCTGGATGCGATGCGGGCGTTCGCGCAGGGACATGGCATCATCGCATCGCTGGTGGCGGAGTACGCGCTGCCGATCTGCTCAGCCGCCTTGGCGCACGCGCAGGGCGACCATGCGCGTGCCGTCGCGGTTATGCGCCCGGCATTGGGTGGCATGTACCGGCTGGGCGGCAGCCATGCACAGCAGGACGTGCTGGAGCAACTCTTCCTGGATGCAGCGTTGCAAGCCGATCTGCGTGACGATGTGCGGCTGCTGCTGGAACGCGTTGCCGGACGCAACAAGATTCCCCTGCGCCGGCGCGTCGGTTACGCCGCCGCCGCGGCCCTGCTCGACGAATGAGGCGTGCCATGTCGACACGCGCACTGAAGCTGCTTGTCATACCGATGAGTTTGCCGCTGTTGGCCGATGCGCCCCTGACAGGTGCCGCGGCATATGGCGATTGGCATTCCGACGTCCCCGGCGTCGTGCGGCACTTCACGCCCGATGCGATGCCAAAACCTTACACCTCCTTGTCCGCGCTGCGGGCTCCGTCAGTGGTGCCGCGACCAGCGGGTGCCACGCTGCATGTGCCGCCGGGCTTCGAGGTCGAACAGTTTGCCACCGGATTGGCAGGACCGCGCACCCTGCGCGTCGCACCCAATGGCGATGTGTTCGTCGCGGAGAGCCGTGCCGGTCGTGTGCGCATCCTTCGTGTTCCGCCCGGCGCGGCTGTTAGGCCGCAGTCCTATGTGTTTGCCGATGGCCTTGCCAACCCGTTCGGCATTGCGTTCTGGCCGCCAGGTCCGAGCCCGCGCTTTGTATATGTCGCCGAAACCAATCAGGTGGTGCGCTTCCCGTATCAACCCGGCCAACTGCGCGCACGCGACAAAGCGGAAATCGTGGTGCCGCATCTGCCGACCGGCGGACATTGGACGCGCGATCTGGTGTTTTCCCCCGATGGACACAGCGTATTTGTCTCGGTCGGCTCCGCAACCAATGCCGGCACCAACATGCCGGCGCGCGACGCCGCATCCGCGCGTGCCTGGGACTCGGCCAATGGCATCGGCGCCGCCTGGGGCAACGAACAGGACCGTGCCGACGTGCAGGAGTTCGATCCCGATGGCGGCAATCGGCGCATCTATGCGACCGGGCTGCGCAACTGCACGGCCGAGGCCGTCTCGCCCGCGACGGGCGCGCTGTGGTGCGTGGTGAATGAACGCGACGGCTTGGGGGACAACCTTCCACCGGACTACGCCACGTCGGTGCGGCAAGGCGCATTCTACGGCTGGCCGTGGTACTACATCGGCGATCACGAGGACCCGCGCCTGAAAGGTCAGCGGACCGATCTCGCCGGCCACGTCACGCTGCCCGATGTGCTGTTCCAGCCGCACTCCGCGCCGCTGGGAATCACTTTCTACGATGGCGACCAATTCCCGTCGGAGTACCGCGGCGACGCCTTTGTGACATTTCGCGGCTCATGGAATCGAGCACAGCGAACCGGCTACAAGGTGGTCCGGCTGCGTTTCGCGCATGGCAAGCCCACCGGCGAGTACCAGGATTTTCTGACCGGCTTCGTCGCATCGGACGAAGCCGTTTGGGCGCGCCCCGTCAGCGTCACCGTGGCGCAGGATGGGTCGCTGCTGGTCAGCGAGGACGGCAACGGTACAATCTGGCGGATAGCCTACAAAGGAGGATACCGATGAGCACCACGCGTGCCCCAAAACAGCAGGCGCCCAGCCTCACCTGCGACTGCCATTTCCATATTTTTGGGCCCTACGATCGGTATCCGCTCGACGCCGGCCGCACCTACACGCCACCGGCGGCATTGGTGCCGCAATATCTGGCGATGGCCGACACCGTCGGCATCGGTCGCATGGTTGTCGTGCAGGCCAGCGTCTACGGCACGCATAATGCGGTGACACTGGACGCGGTTCAGCAGTTCGGTCTGCATCGCGCGCGTGCGGTCGCGGTGATCGACGACAGCTTCGACGATGCCGCCTTGCGACGACTGCATGAACGCGGCGTGCGAGGCGTGCGGTTCAACATGGTGTCCGGCAACGGCACGCCAGAGGATCAGTTGGGCGCGCTGGCACGCCAGCTGGCGCCGCTTGGTTGGCACATCCAGATTTACGCCGAAGGCGACAAGCTGGCGGACATCGCCCCTCGGCTTGCGAAACTTCCAGTGGACGTGGTGATTGATCATTCCGGCGGCGTGAAGGCGGCTCTCGGCACCGGTCATCCACAATTCCAGGCGCTGCTGACGCTGCTGGACAGCGGCCACGTCTGGATCAAGCTGTGCAGCTATCGCGCTTCGTCGACCGGGCAACCTTGGGCTGATGTGGCGCCGAATGTGAAGGCGCTGGCCGCCGCCGCGCCAGAGCGGTGCGTGTGGGGCACTGACTGGCCACACCCGCAAATGAACCCGGCACCGGAGGCGGGCCTGCTGTTCGACCAGTTCGTCGAATGGGTGCCCGACGCAGCCGTGCGCCAGCGGATCCTGGTGGACAACGCAGCAAAGCTGTACGGATTCTAGGTCCTCCAGTCGCTGTTGTGCCAGCATTCCGTTTAGCCACGCGTGTCATTGCGGGAAGCATAGCAACGCTGCAATCTCGGTCACGGTCATACACTGGACCGGGGGCTGCCGCGTCGCTGCGCCCCTTGCACTGACAATCGAAAACCCCACCCGCCAGGAAGCGCCCCATGCTGATCTGCCAGCTAACCGACCTGCACGTCCGGCCGCCAGGAAAGCCGGCCAACCGCGTGGTCGAAACCAACATGTTCACCGAACGCGCTTTCCGCGCCGTGGCAGGCCTCACCCCGCAACCGGACATCGTGGTAATCACCGGCGACCTGACCGAGTGCGGTCTGGACGCGGAATACGCCAATGTTGCCAGACTGGTCCGCAAATGGCTGCCCATGCCGGTATTCGTCATCCCGGGCAACCATGACCGGCGCGGCAACTTCCGCGAAGGCCTGAAGCATCTGCCCGGAGTCACCTCGGACCCGCACTACGTGCAATACGCGATCGAGGACCACCCGGTCCGGCTGGTCATGCTGGATACGGTGGTTCCCGGCTCCGGCCACGGCGAACTCCGTGCCGAGCAACTGGAATTTCTCGACCGCACGCTCGCGGCGGCGCCCGACAAGCCGACCATCGTCGGCATGCATCATCCGCCGTTCGTCTGCGGCATCGCCCACATGGACCGCATCAACCTGCGCAACACCGCCCAGTTCACCGCCGTCATCGCCAGGCATCCCCAGGTCGACCGGATCATCTGCGGCCACCATCACCGCGCGATCGTCACCCGGGTGGGCAACGCCATCGCGTCCATAGCGCCATCGGTGGCGCACCAGGTCGAATTGTCGCTCGATCCGCGCGACTCGGGCGCCTTCGTCTTCGAGCCACCCGCCTTCCAGCTTCACCGCTGGACACCGGCTGACGGCACCGTCTCGCACACCGTCTATATTGACGATTTTCCCGGTCCATATCCCTTCGTCACCGACCCGGAGTATCCCGGCACCGCCTGAACCACTACATATTGTGGTCGTGGTCGTTGTGTGGTACCCCAACGCGGCCACAGGGTTGCAACCATCGTGACACAACCCACGTGTCACACTCCGGTCGCGAACGCGATCGGTACGTAAAGGCGCGTATTTCTTTTGCGTTATACAACTACAAGCTGTATTGTCGGCTCATGGGATTTGGACACTGGCTGAGCGTCGTTCTCGGATACATGCGGGGCATGGCCCTGCCGGTGCTGCTGTTCGTCCTGGTCGCTTCTTTGGCATTTGTAGCCGCCGGCTGGCGCGCGCGCCAGCAGGAGTTGCGCCGCCAGGGCACCCGAAGCACCGCCAATCGCTTCGAGCTTGCTCAGACCCCATTCTCCTCCGGCCTGATGGATATTGCGGCGGAAGCCGCCGCGGTGCTGCGGCAATTGGAAGGTCTGGCGGCAAAGAATTTCGTGGCGGTCGACGTCGCAATCCAGCCGCAACTTGCGGTGCGGGCGGATGCTCGCGTGTTTCGGGAGATCCTGGGCGACGTTGTAGCTCACGCCATCGGCCAGTCACCCTGCGGTCGCGTATTGCTGGCCGCGGCGCGGCTTGGCGGTCGCGTCCAGGTCAGCGTTTGCGACGATGGCGCCGGCGTCGATCGTGACGTGCAGGCCAGCATGCTGCGCTCTGCCGAGCGGTTGGCGGCGATGCAAGGGGCAACCATGGAGGTTGACGCCCGGGCGGGGCAGGGGACCACGATCGTCCTGCGGCTGCCGGAACCTGTGACGACGCGCCGCGATGCGACGCAAGCCGTTCCGACCGACCCCGCCAGCGTATGGACGACACCCGCGCGGGCCAATTCCTGGGAGACCAACGGCGCCTCACGATAAAGCGCCGGATCGGACCAGGGCCGCGCCACATCAGCAACGCACGTGAGGTGCTTCCAGCGACGCCGCCTGCGTGGCGTGCTGCGCTTCGCCTCGCTGTCATTGCGAGAATCGCAGCGATTCTTCGCTCCGCTCGCAATGACAACAAAAGCCGGGCCAATACCAGTCTGCCAATCCCAGTCTTTCGCGCCTTCGCCAGATTGCCCGCATCGCACCCCCTGACCAACGACGCGGTGTTCGCGTAAGGTCTGGGCAATCGAGGGGGAACGACATGTCCGTCATACTGGGCCAAGGCGACTACCGTTATCGCGTCGAGGAAGGCTGGGGAAAGCTCCCCGACGGGTGGTCGTTCCACGAGGTCGGCGCGGTCGGCGTCGATCGCAACGACAACGTCTACGTGTTCAACCGCGGCGAACACCCGATGATCGTGTTCGACCGCGACGGCAATTTCCTGCGGTCTTGGGGCGAAGGCATGTTCCCACGTGCCCATGGCGTGCACATGGCACCCGACGACACGATCTTCTGCACCGACGACGGCGCCCATTGCGTTCGGAAATGCACGCTGGATGGCAAGGTGCTGATGACCATCGGCGTGCCCGGCAAGCCGGCGCCGTTCATGAGCGGGCAGCCGTTCTGCCGTTGCACCCACACCGCGCTGTCGCCGAACGGCGAGATCTATGTCACCGACGGCTACGGCAACGCGCAGGTCCACAAATACACGCCCGACGGCAAATATCTGTCCTCCTGGGGCAAATGCGGCATCGGCGAGGGCGAATTCAATCTGCCGCACAACGTGCATTGCGATGCTGACGGCTGGGTTTATGTCGCCGACCGCGAGAACCACCGCGTTCAGGTGTTCGACGGCAACGGCAGGTTCGAAACGGCATGGAGCAATGTCGTGCATCGACCCAGCGCGCTGCACATGACCACGGGCAAATGTCCGCTGTGCTTCATCGGCGAAGTCGGCCCCTATCTGGGATCCAATCGCGGCTTCCCCAATCTGGGTCCGCGCATCAGCATCCTGTCCAACACGGGCAAGCTGCTGGCACGCCTCGGGAGCGAAACGCATCCGCATGGCCAGGCGCCCGGGCAGTTCATGTCGCCGCACGGGATCGCGGTCGATTCGCACGGCGACATCTACGTGGGCGAGGTATCGGTCGCGTCGTGGCCCTCGCTGTTCCCGGACCAACCGAGGCCCGCCAACCTGCGCAGCCTGCAGAAGCTGGTAAAGGTCGAGTAATCGTCGGCGTGACCACAGCATCTGCAAAGCCGGTCACCATCCGGGTCGACGACAAGCATCGCGTGTCCGGCCTGTTCGACACGCCCAAACCAGCTCGCGCATGTTATGTAATGGCGCATGGTGCGGGCGCGGGGATGTCGCATCCATTCATGGCAGCGGTCGCCGCGGGACTCGCGGAGCGAGGCATCGCTACGCTGCGCTATCAATTCCCCTACATGGAACAAGGGTCAAAACGACCGGACGGTCCCGCGCTCGCCCATGCAACGGTCCGCGCCGCGATAGCGCAGGCGACTCGGCTTGCGCCTGGGCTGCCCCTCGTCGCAGGCGGCAAATCGTTCGGCGGCCGCATGACATCGCAGGCGCAGGCCATCTCGCCGCTTCCCAGCGTGCGTGGTCTGGTTTTCCTCGGGTTTCCGCTGCACCCCGCCGGCAAACCCTCGGACGAGCGCGCGCAACACCTGTTCGACATAACGGTTCCAATGCTGTTCCTGCAAGGAACCCGCGACACGCTCGCGGATTGGTCGCTCCTGACGTCACTCGTCGAAAAGCTAGGCAGCCGTGCAACGCTGAAGCTGTTCGCCGACGCGGATCACTCCTTCCATATCGCCGGCCGCACCGGGCTGTCGGACACCGAAGTCCGCGCCCAGTTGCTGAACGAACTCGCCAGTTGGCTAAGCTGACGCCACAGTGCCCGGTAGAACTCCGTGTCCGAAAACTCCGTGTCCGAAAAACTCTGTGTCCGACCTGCGTGCACTCCCGCCAGCCGCACCGGCACCCGCGAGCAGGCGCCGGACCACCGACTCCCGGCAGCTTGCCGTAGCGCATCTCCGCGCCTTACCTTCGCCATCACCGAAATGCGCAGCCACAACGCGACAGGGGATGCAATGGCTCAACCCGGAGACTCCAAAGGCGAATACCGTGGCATCGTCCACCGCAACGACGCCGACCTGAGAGCGTGGCTGGCGAAACGGCCAACCGAAGCCGCGCTGGAACCAGCCCTGCCGATCATCGACCCGCACCACCATTTCTGGGACACGCCGCAGCGAGGCCACTACTTCCTGCCGGAACTCCTCGCTGACATCGGCGGCGGGCACAACATCGTCGCCACGGTCTTCCTCGAATGCCAGGCAATGTACCGCAGGCACGGCCCCACAGAGATGGCCCCGGTCGGCGAGGTTGAATTCGTCAACGGCATCGCCGCCATGAGCGCATCAGGCAACTACGGTTCCTGTCGCGTCGCGGAAGCAATCATCGGCCACGCCGATCTCACCCTTGGCGCGCGCGTGCGCGACGTACTGGAAGCCGAACTCGCGGTCAGCGGCGGACGCTTCCGCGGCATCCGCTACGGCGTGGCATGGGACGGCAGCGACGCGGTCGGCAAATTCGCCTCCCGCGCCGTTCCGCCGCACCTCGCGCGCGATCCCACGTTCCGTGACGGCTTCACCCAACTCGGCCGCCTCGGCCTCAGCTTCGAATCGTGGCAGTATCATCCGCAACTACCCGACGCGATCGATCTCGCCCGTGCGTTCCCCGACACCACCATCATCCTCAACCACGTCGGCGGCGTACTCGGTGTCGGACCCTACTCCGGCCGCCGGCAGGAGATCCTCGCCGGCTGGCGCAAGGACATTTCCGAACTTGCCAAATGCCCCAACGTCAACTTCAAACTTGGCGGTATCGGCATGACTTCGTTCGGCTTCGATTTCCACGAACGCGACCTGCCGCCCGCATCGGAGGAACTCGCCACCGCGTGGCGCCAGTATGTCGAACCTTGCATCGAAGCCTTCGGCGTCAACCGCTGCATGTTCGAAAGCAACTTCCCGCCCGACAAGCAATCCTGCGGCTATACCGAGCTATGGAACGCATTCAAGCGCATCACCGCCAGCGCCACACCCACCGAAAAGACCGCGCTCTACAGCGGCACCGCGGCCCGGGTGTACCGGCTCAACGTACCCTGAAAGACAGGCAACACGCCCACCGGTTGAGCCGATCGCGCGATCGGGCGTAGTAGCCTCGCCCACTGACCGACAACGCATGAAAGAGCGATGGAAATGCCCATAACCGGCGATCTGCTTACCAACACCCTGGCCGCCCTGGCCTTTATCCCCTGCGCGATTTCCAGCGTGGCGCCAAAGCCGACGTCGCAGCCCCAGGCCCGCCGGCGCGAGGTCGTGGTCAACGGCAAACGCATCAAGACCATCGATGTGCACGCCCATTGCATCGTCCCGGCCGCGGCGGCTGTGATCAACCATCCGCTCGAAGCACCGGGATTGCTGATGCACGACACCAGCACCCGCATCAGCGCGATGGACGCGCAAGGCATCGACGTCGAGGCGTTGAGCATCAACCCGTACTGGTACCGTGCCGATCGCGACGCCGCCGCCAAGCTGATAAAGCTGCAGAACGAAACGCTGGTGGAATTCTGCGCCGCCAGCCCTGACCGCTTCGTCGCCTTCGCGACCGCGGCATTGCAGCACCCCGATCTCGCCGCGCAACAGGTCGAACACGCGGTCAAGAACCTCGGCTTTCGCGGGGTCAGCGTCGGCGGCAGCGTCGCCGGCGAGGAACTGGCCAACCCGAAATTCCATCCCTTCTGGGCCAAATGCGAAGAACTCGGCGTACTTGTCTTCATGCACCCACTCGGCACCCGTGAACTGGAACCCAGCGGCCGGCTCGCCGGCAGCGGCCTGTTGACCAACACGATCGGCAACCCGCTCGAAACCACGATCGCGCTGTCGCACCTGATCTTCGAAGGCACGCTCGACCGCTTCCCTGGGCTGAAGATTTGCGCGGCGCACGGCGGCGGCTTCCTGCCGTCCTACGCCAACCGGTCCGATGCGGTGATACGCTGCTTTCCCGACCGTGTCGGCCCGCTGCCCAAGAAGAACCCAACGGCCTATCTCAAGGGTGGCCAGCTCTATTTCGACACGATCGTCTTCACGCCCGAGGCGTTGCGCCACCTGATCGCCGAAACCGGTTCCGGCCAGGTCATGATCGGCACCGACTTTCCATTCCCATGGACCAGCACGGAGGTCGACCTCGTGCTCAACACGCCAGGACTGACCGACGACGAACGCATCGCAATCCTCGGCGGCACCGCGGCACGGCTGCTCGGCATCGCTACCTGAGCGCACATGGCGGCCGCGCGACGGCAAGCGGTGGCGCCTTCGGCGGATACGTTGCATCCTGCCGCTGCCATCGATGACAGGAGGATTTCGTGACAGTCACGTTGCCGCGCGGAAGGCGACCATGAGAGTCGGCGCCATGATCCGGCTCAGTCCCGGCGCCGAACATTACACCCGGCTGCTTCCCCAGATGGCCGATTATGCCCAACGGATCGAAGCCAGCGGTTTCCCGGGAATCTGGGTCGGCCATTCACTCGGCCGCGGCCGGCCCACCCTCGATCCACTCGTCGCTCTTGCGGCGCTCGCGACGGCGACCGAACGGGTCGAGCTCGGGATCTCCGTGCTGCAGGTTCCGCTGCGGCAACCGATCGAGCTTGCGCACAACGTGCAGTCGGTTCAGGCCCTGTCAGGCGGTCGCCTGCGCCTTGGCGTCGGCAGCGGTTCGACGCAGGCGGATTTCGATCTCCTCGGCTATGATTACACCAAGCGCTTCCGCACTCTGATGCAATCGCTGGACATCATGCGCCAGACCTGGCGCGGCGAGGCAGTCAATGGCGGTGGCGTATTGACCACGTGGCCAGGATGCGAAGGCGGCCCGCCGATCCTGCTGGGCGCATGGCGCAGTCCACGCTGGATCACCTATGCCGCGCACCGGTGCCAGGGCTGGACCCCCTCCGGCCGCTTCAGCAGTTGGGATGATCTTGAACACGGGATGCGCATCTATCGCGAGGCAGGCGGCACCAATGCCGTGCTCGCCAACGTCGCCGTCGATTTCAACAGCCGGCCGGAATCCGCGGCGATCGCTGCGGCATCCGACGTCGCGCTCACCTGTTCCGTGGATGAAGCGCGCCAGAGGTTGAAGCGGATCCAACAGATCGGCTTCGACGAGGTCCTGCTGATCTCGCATACCGGCGACCTGGAAGACATCGAACGGGCGCGCGACTTCCTCTGAACCGCCCCGGCCCCGACCCCAGAAGGCGCAAGGAGAAGTGCTGCCCCTCCCCCTTGGGGGGGTTTTGCCGGTATTGCTTTTCCGTCGGCTGACCCATTGATTCAGTGGGTTGGCAGGCTGGTGAATATTTCTTGATTTTATGTACCAGCCCTGGCGCGTTGCTACCATGGTCGCTCTCTCGATATACCGGATTATCACCTGCTAATCGGCGACGCCAAACCACAGTCCCCAGCCACCCCGTCGGATTGGGTGAAGTAGGTCATTGCCAAGGGTCTGGTCCTGACGCCTTCCTGTGCGGGGAGTTTGCGGCACCGATATTTTTCTTGGCCTACGCCGCGCCGTCGCGGCTCCCTGCTGACGCAATAAATGGGAAGGAGGGGCAGGATGAGCGCTAAAGCCGTCCAGCGGGTGAACCAGCTGGAGATTGTGCTTGCGTTCCTGTTTGGATGTCTCGCGTTGGCTACGGTGCTGTGGCTTGCCTTCAAGAATGCGTCTCTCACGGAGCCGCAATTCGAAATTCTGCGCATTGTGCTGGCGCTGGCCGGAGGCGGGGTTGGCGCGATGATCCCCGGCTTCTTGGAGCTAAACATGAAGGCCGGCACCAAGCTGGCGTTGCGCGCCGGCGGAGCGCTCGCGGTCATCGTCGTCCTCTACTTTTGGTCTCCTGCCCATTGGGGACAGCCCTCAGCCAGCACGGTGACCCAAACAACAGGCGGGACAGGCTCGCCGGCACAGAACGGCAACGGGAATACCGTTATCAACAATGGCGCTCCGCCGCGATGAGGAGGCGGACCGTCGGCCTGCTGATCCTGCTTTCGGGGGCGGCCCCGGCGGCTGCCGCGAATGTCGAGCAGACCACCGGCAGCGGCAGTTGGTGCAGCCCTGCCCAGAACGGCAATAACAACACTGTCATCTGCAACGGCGTGGACCCGCGAGCCATGACGCGGCTCAACGACGACCTTGACCGCATGAACCTCAGCCTAAAGCAGAAGACCGCCGAGGCCGATGAGTGGACGCGAAAATACAATATTCTGAACGATCAGTTCGAAGCTACAAAAAAGCAGCTGGCGGCAACGGGCGAAGACCCAGCCTTGGTGCAAACAGCGCAAGATTTGTTGCACGAGGGTAAGTTGGAAGAGGCGCGTAAGATTTACGATCGGCTGATTGCGTCTGATGAAGGGAATGTGGATCGCGCAGCGCAGGACTATTTTGATCGTGCGACCATTCTTTCTCTGCAGTTCCACATCGCTGACGCGATGCCGGATTATGCAAAAGCTTACCAATACCGGCCGAGCAATCCGATCTATGCACATGGCTATGCCGTGACAGCCTATCGCGAGCGATCTTACAGAGAAGCGGAACGAGGCTGGACCAATTGTCTGCAACTTTATCGCGACCTCGCCCAACGCGATCCAGACGCTTACCTGCCCTATGTCGCCCAGACACTGAACAATCTCGGACTCCTCTACATAGACACCGGCCGGCTGGCCGACGCCGAGACAGCCGACGCCGAGGCGCTCGCGATCGAACGCGACCTCGCCCAGCGCGATCCCGGCGCTTACCGGCCCTCTGTCGCTACCACACTGAACAATCTCGGAATCTTATACAGCTACACCGGCCGGCTGGCCGACGCCGAGAAGGTCTTCAGCGAGGCGCTTGCGATCAGACGCGACCTCGCCCAACGCGATCCAGGCGCTTATCGGCCCTTTGTCGCTAGCACACTGAACAATCTCGGAATCCTCTACCGCAACACCGGCCGGCTGGCCGACGCCGAGAAGGCCGACACTGAGGCGCTCGTGATCTACCGAGACCTCGCCCAGCGCGATCCAGGCGCTTACCGGCCCAATGTCGCTACCACACTGAACAATCTCGGACACCTCTACAGTGACACCGACCGGCTGGCCGACGCGGAGAAGGCCCTCACCGAGGCGCTCGCGATCTGCCGCGACCTCGCCCAGCGCGATCCAGGCGCTTACCGGCCCGATGTCGCTAGCACACTGAACAATCTCGGAATCCTTTATAGCGACACCGGCCGGCTGGGCGACGCCGAGAAGGCCGACACCGAGGCACTCGCGATCAGACGCGACCTCGCCCAGCACGATCCAGGCACTTACCGGCCCGATGTCGCTGCCACGCTGAACAATCTCGGAAACCTCTACCTCGGCACCGGCCGGCTGGCCGACGCCGAGGCGGCCTTCACCGAGGCGCTCGCGATCAGACGCGACCTCGCCCAGCGCGATCCAGGCGCTTACCGGCCCGATGTCGCTGCCACGCTGAACAATCTGGGAGTCCTCTATAACGACATCGGCCAGCTGGCCAACGCCGAGAAGGCCGACACTGAGGCGCTCGCGATCAGACGCGACCTCGCCCAGCACGATCCAGGCGCTTACCGGCCCGATGTCGCTGCCACGCTGAACAATCTCGGACTCCTCTACAGCCACACCGGCCGGCTGGCTGACGCCGAAAAGGCCTACGCCGAGGCACTCGCAACCTACCGCGATCTCGCCCGAGATAACCCTAACGTTTACGCAAGTTTAGCCGTGACAGTGAATAGCCAATTGAGCAAATTGCACGAGCAGCACCCGTCTCTGTCTCACCGATAATCAACCCGCACGCCCGACTGCTCTGTTGCCCAAAGGGGACTGGCAAGGGTGTCGCCAATGCTTGCCTCCAATGGCGACATTTCGCATCAGATTTATACACCAGAAAAAGCCCGCAAAATCAGCGGAATGCCTGCGATACAAATGTCTTAAATTACGCACCTCCTTACCCCTTGCACCGGCAACTACCTAACTACCCCGCGCCATCAAAGGGAGGATCAGATATATGAAACTCATTTTGATTGGCGGCCGAAACCCGACACTGTGAAAATCAGTGATTGCAAGTATCGCATGAACGACTAACTCAAAACGATCAGGATTACCAACCCTCTCCACCGCCTTTCTTCGGGGAATGCGACGCCACCTGCCCGATCGCGCCGCCCTCAGCCGGATCAGCGCTAAACCCCAGGCACCGCCCACACATCGATGTCCGCCGCATTCTCGCGCAGCTCCTTCACCTCGGCATATTCGCGCGAATGCCAGAACGCCCTGATCGCCTCCATCGACGGAAACTCGAACAGCACCAGCCGCCGCCCGTCATGGGTTCCTTCCAATACCTCCACTGTGCCGCCGCGTACGATATAGCGGCCGCCCGACGACTCGACGACGCGCGGTACAGCCTCGCGATAGCGGGCAAACTTCTCCGGATCGGTCACGTTGATCTGCACGACCATGTAAGCGGGCATCGCATCATTCCTCCAAATCCCATGCATTCTGCCGCAACACGCCGACCCGCACCATCAGCCGGCCACTATCGGATGGACACTGTTCCTCCGGCACAATCCGTTCGGCACGCCGCACCTGTTGCCTGAACCAGCAGCCGATCCGCCCGCCGCATTTCACCACTCCGCACGGTGCGGCCCTCGCCAATCCGCGCCACGACCGCTATGCTACAGAAATGTTCCATCCGCTGATCACATTCGTCCGGCACCAGGAGAACGCCAGCAGCATGCCGGAATGGGTAGGCTTCTGCCTGCACGCCGCCGCCCTGGTGGCCTCCGGCTGGATGGTCGTTGCCACGTTGAGTATCGGATCGTGGGTCGGCGGCCTCGTTGGCA
>DATKFJ010000168.1:0-14341 GCA_035511435.1 Acetobacteraceae bacterium
TGGCGGTCCATTGCACGCCGAAATTGTGTTGCGCGGTTCGGTTGACCATGGCGATCTGCGGTGCAGAGGCGCTCGTCATCAGCACGTCGCCCGAGGCCAGGATGTGCGCGGCTTCGGTGCCGACCTTCCACCACACGATATAGGGTTTGAGCTGATCGAGCTTCCGGAACGCGCGGTCCACGCCATCGGATGTCGCCAGCACCTTGTAGACGTCGCCAGGCGCCACTCCATCGGCCATCAGCGCGAACTCCAGGTTGCCCCGCACGCCACGAAACAGGCCGCGCTTGCCGGGATACTTCGCGACGTCCCAGAAATCCGGCCAGCCGGGCGTGCCTGAAAACTTGTCGCGGTCCCAGGCCAGCACGACGCTCTCGACATCGGCGCCCACGCCGCAATCGCTGACCGCCTGCGGCAGGTAGTGGTCCTTGCCGCCGATCGCCGACCAGTCGAGTTTCTCGAACAAGCCGTCCGAGCAGCCGGCGGCCAGTTCGTCGCTGTCCACCATCACCAGGTCCCAGGTATTGTCAGGCGCCTTCGCCTGGGTGCGGAGCACGTCGATGCCGCCATCCCAGCTTTGCGCCTGCACTGCGATGTCTGTGGCCATGGTAAAGGGCTTGGCGAACACTTCCCTTGTCGCCGCTTCCGCGCTGTTGCCGCGCGCAACCACGGTGAGGTCCCGCGCCGCGGCGAAGCCGGACGAAAGGGCGAGGATCGCCGCGGCGGCCACAAGCGAGCGGGCATGCATCTATCTCAGGCTCCCGGTTGGTGCCGTGCGGCAAGGCGCTACAATCGGCGAATTCGGCCGGAAGCGAAAGCGGGGAGGAGCGGTTTCCTTGGCGTTGGCTGTGCGGGACGGGTCCGTGCCCAGTTCGCCGCCCAGTTCGCCTAGGGCCGCGCAAAGCTCGCGCAAAGCTATCGAGAAAGCCAGGATGGCGCTTGGCATGTGGACCCTCACTTGCCTGTCGACACCCAACCGACGCCATATTGGCCGCCAGCTTGCGAAGAGGCGCACATGCAAAGTGAAGAGACCGTGATCGTCCGGCGCGATGGGCGTGCGGGGCGGCTTGTGCTGAACCGCCCCCAGGCGCTCAATGCAATCGATCTGCCAATGATTCGCGCCTGCACACGTGCCCTCCGGGACTGGCGCGACCAGCCGCATGTGCACGCTGTCGTGATCGAGGGTGCCGGCGACCGCGCATTCTGCGCTGGCGGTGACATCCGGGCACTGCGCCAGTACGAGCTGGACGGCGAGCACCACAGGGCAGAGGAGTTCTTCCGCGAGGAATACGAACTGAATCTGATGATCGCCACCTATCCGAAGCCCTATGTCGCACTGATCGACGGCATCTGCATGGGTGGCGGCATCGGCGTGTCGGTGCACGCGCCGTATCGCGTGGCGACTGAACGGGCGGCATTTGCCATGCCGGAGACCGCAATCGGCTTCTTCCCGGATATCGGTGCGACGTTTTTCCTGCCGCGCCTGCCGGGGCAGCTTGGCATCTATCTCGGCTTGACCGGGACTCGCATGCAGGGCGCCGATGCGATCCATGCCGGCCTGGCCACGCATTTCATCCGGCGCGAGGACCTGCCAGCACTGTCGCAGGCGTTGGCAGAGAACGGGCCCGCGGTGCTGGGCAGCAGTGTTGCGCCGGTGCCGGCGTTTTCGCTGGCGGCGCATCGCACGGCGATCGATGAGTGCTTCGGCGCCGACAGCGTTGCCGGGATTGTGCGGCGGCTCGACGCGATCGGCGATGAATGGGCGGCGAAAACCGTTGCAACGTTGCGCGCGGTGTCGCCGTCAGCACTGTGCTGGACGCTGGCCGCGCTGCGGCGTGGCGCGGACCTGACGCTGCCACAGTGCCAGGCAGCCGAACTGGCATTGACGCGCACCGCGATGCGGCATCCCGATTTCGCCGAGGGCGTGCGCGCCATGGTGGTGGACAAGGACCGCAAGCCGCGCTGGCAACCGGCGCGGATCGAGGACGTCGATCCAGGCGTCATCGCGGCGATGTTTGGTTAGAGTACGCTGATGGATATCATTGCGCTCCACCCATCCTACGATTGCGGCGGTTTCGATACACTGACGGAGGGGTAGGCCGAGGCCACCACGCATTGCCAACAAACCACCGCGGCATTCCCAGTGGCGCGCGTCCCGCGGTAAGCTCCCGCCGCGAGAACCGAGGAAGCGTACCTTATGGACGGCAGCAGCGCTTACCCGCGCAGCGTAGAGACGCGGACGTCCTGGGTCGTCGCCCTGGTCGCGCTGGCAGTGCTCAGCGTGTCGTATGGCGCACCGCTGGCCACCGTCGTCGCGATGAAGCCGATCGCCGCGGAATTCGGCGCCACGCGATCCGCGCCCGCACTCGCGGTGGCGCTGACATTCATCGGCGCCGGCAGCGGCGGCATCGCGATGGGCTGGCTGGCGGAGCGGATCGGCATACGCGCCGTGGTGATCTTTGGCGGCACGATGATCGGCACCGGCCTGACGATCTCCTCGATGGGCGGGCTGACGCAGCTTTATGTCAGCAGCTTCCTGCTGGTCGGGCTGCTCGGCGCGGCGGGCATGTTCTCGCCGCTGATGACATATGTCAGCCGCTGGTTCGACGTCCGCCGCGGCACGGCCATCGCGTTGATCTCGGCCGGCCAATACATTGCCGGAGCGCTTTGGCCGGCGGTGTTCCAGTTCGGCATCGACCGCATCGGCTGGCGCAACACCATGCTGGCGTACGCGGTGCTGGTCGTGGTGGTCATCCTGCCGTTGGCGGCGATCTTCCTGCGCCAACCGCCTGACGATCCGACGGTGTCCGGCGGCATGCCTGTTGGCCCGCGCGTCGGCGAGCCTGTGCTGGGGTTGCCGCCCAACCTCGTGCTGGCGACACTGGCGTTCGCAACCTTCTGCTGCTGCGTGACGATGTCGATGCCGATGGCACATATGGTCGCCTTTTGCAGCGACATCGGCATCGCGCCAACGCAAGGCGCGGCAATGCTGTCCGTGCTGCTCGGTTCGGCATTCTTCGCGCGCCAGTTCTGGGGTTGGCTGGCGGACCGGATCGGCGGCTTGCGCACCATCCTGTGGGCATCCGCGGCGCAGGCCGCCGCCATGGCCGGCTTCCTGGTGACGCAGAACGAATTCGGCCTGTTCAGCATTTCCGCGGTGTTCGGTTTCGGCTTCGGTGGGCTGATCCCGGGCTACGTGCTGGCCGTGCGGGAGTTGTTCCCGGCGTCCGAGGCAAGCTGGCGCATTCCCACCATGTTGTTTCCCGGCTCTCTCGGCATGGCCGCGGGGGGCTGGTTAGCCGGCCTGATGTACGACCACTTCGCGTTCTATACGCCAGCGTTCGCTGTCGGTGTATTGTTCAACCTGATCAACCTTGTGGTGATCGGCTCACTGGTTGTCAGGCATTCGCCGATACGTCTGGCACCGGCCCCGGGTTGATCACGCCGGTTGATCACGCCGGTTGATCACGCTTCCTGGGGCCCAGCGGTGCCTCCGGCACCTAGCCACTCCAACAATTTCGACGTGAGCACCGACAGGGTGAGCGGCTTGGTCAGGTGGTCGTTCATTCCGGCGGCCAGGCTCATCTCCCGGCTGCCCTCCAGCGCATGCGCGGTCAACGCCACGACCGGCGTCGTGCGCCCCTGGAATGTCTCGAGCTGGCGGATCGCACGCGCAGCCTCGTAGCCATCCATCTCCGGCATCTGGCAATCCATCAGAATAAGGTCGAAACTGTCGTCGCGGTACGCTGACACCGCCTCCAGACCGTTCCGTGCGGGCGTGACATGGCAGCCGATGGCTTCGAGCAGTGCCTGCGTGACCCGCATGTTCGCTGGATTGTCCTCCACCAGCAGGATGCGGATGGTCGAAAGTCCGGTGCGGCCGAGCGCCTCTTTGAAGGCACGCTGTATGGGCGAGACGGGCTTTGTGGCGGCGCCTGATGGCGCGCGTTGCGGCAACGCCGGATTGCTGCGCGCGACGATGACCGATGGTTCCGTCGATGCCAGCTGTTTCTCCAGCACCGCGGTGAACCAGAACGTGGAACCTTTGCCGACCGCGCTGTCGACGCCGATTTCGCCGCCCATCACGTGGCACAATTGTCGCGCGATCGACAGGCCGAGCCCGGTTCCGCCGTAGCGGCGCGTGGTCGAACTGTCGGCCTGCGAGAAGGCATCGAAGATCGCCTCCTGCTTGCTGGCGGGGACGCCAATGCCGGAATCGGTGACAGTGAATCGCAGGCAGAGCTCAGTGCCTCGATCTTCCAGGCAACTGGCGCTGATCGTCACGCCGCCCTCGCTGGTGAACTTCAGCGCGTTGCCGACGAGGTTGGTGAGGATCTGCAGCAGTCGATGCGCATCGCCGACCAGGACGACATTGAGATCACTGTCGCTAGACGCCGACAAGGCAAGACCCTTGGCGCGTGCCTGATCGGAGAACAACGACCGCGCATCGTGGATCACCGACGGCAGATGGAACGGCGCGTGTTCCAGTTCCACCTTGCCAGCCTCGATCTTTGAAAGATCGAGGATGTCGTCGATCAGCCGCAACAACGCCTGGCTCGATTGCGTCGCCGCCTCAAGGTAGCGCTGCTGGAGCGGTGAAGGATCCGACAGTCTCAGCAATTCGATCATGCCGACCACGCCATTGAGTGGCGTGCGGATTTCATGACTCATGTTGGCGAGGAACTGAGTCTTGGCCAGACTTGATGATTCCGCCTGGCGCAGGGCGAGCCGGGTTTCGGAATTTTTGCGCCGCAGGTCGTGCAGCATCGTGTTGAATGCCAGGCCAAGCTGGCGGATCTCGACCGGGACGGATTCGGAGAAGTTGGGTACTGACACAGCTTCGTTGCCGGCCAGCACAGCTTCCGTGGTACGTGCAACCTGCCGCAGCGGGCGGGCCAGATAGAACGCGATCAGCCAGCTCATGAACGCCGCTGCCGCAAAGGAAGTGCCGGCGATAAGAGTCGCAAGGGTGGCGCCCTGGCCGGCTCGGCGACGAAGCTCGGACAGCGGTTGCGGCACCATGACGCCCCAACCTGTCTCCGGGGCGACCGCATAGCCGGCAATCATCATGTTATTACCGGCCGATGAGTAGAATTGCCCCACGCCGGTTTCCCCGCGCATCATGGCAGCCACCACGGGTATGCCGGAGATATCGCGCGATGCCGCTACCCAATCCTTAAGCGGGTGGGCGATGACCTGACCCAGGTGGTCAACGATGACGGCGTGGCCCTGATCGCCGAACGTGATCGACTGCTGTAGCGAAATCAGATAATCGGTGGTCAACACCCCGACCCCGATACGACCGTTCTGCAGCCGCTTTGCCAGATAGAACACCGGCTGGCCGGTTGCATCGTGTTCCAGGTTTGTCAGCCCGGGTGCACCGGTCGGCGTGGCCGCGACGGTCGTGAGTGCGGCAAGCAGCTTTGGATCGAGCTTGCCTGGCGGCGGCGGACGAAGCCCCGGCAGCCAGCTCTCGATCGTGCCATCCGGAGCGACGACGCAGACATGTACGACATCCAGCGACTGCAGGAGGTGGGCGAGACCCGGAATTGGCGTCTGGAGGGCACCACTCTCGAACACGAGGCTGAATGCCGCCTTCACGTCCGTCACGTAGCGCGTGATGGTCGAGGTCAGATTGCGGGCGACCAGCAGGTGGCGCTCGCGGACGGAACTTAGCTCGTGGTGGTACGAGCTGCGTTCGTCCCACGTCGAGAGCACGATGACCGGCACCGCCGCGACCAAGATGAAAGCCAGGAACAGCAAGCGATGCATCCGAAGGCCGTTGTGCAGACGCTTGCCGACGCGTTGGAACGCGCCTGGCCGCCTGGTGCGGTCCATCGGCAATACGGCGTCGATCATCATCCACGCCTCTCCCCGCGGGCGCTGTAGGCGATACGGCCATGAGGACGCTTGGATTTTGAGACGCACGACAACCCCCAAGCCCGCAGCCGAAAGATGTGTATCAATATTCGTGACAATAGCCAAGTATGACAAAAAAGGTGTTTTTTCTCAACGAAAAACATGAGTATATTGCCGTTACGAAACAGATTTGCCGTCTGTCATGGCGCGTATTCCTTGGAGTGCGGCGCCCGTAATTGGCGCCGCGTGGAGGAAAGCCCAGCAGCGCTTCGTGCAATGGCACCTGGTTATCCGAGGTGAGGGGAGCCGGCCACCAGTGTGCTTTCCGGCGCCGCAGCCGTCCAAACGCGACAAAGCCAGGCGCCAGCAGCAGCGCGGATGAGGGTTCCGGCACAAATCTTCCATAAGCACCGGCGCCGATGAGATCGCCGAGTTGCAATGCGTCCTGAACAGCGAGCGGCGTGTGGATGCCGCCGCCAACGCGGCTGAACTCCGCCCCGTTGGGACCGGAGAACGCATCGGAAAAACTGCCGAAGGTTCCGCTGATCGGGCAGATCAGCGGGCTGGAGTTGTGCGCTGCGCCGCCGATCGGAATGTCGTTGCACTGCGTGCTGATGACCCCGCCGATATTGCATCCCGTGGTGTTGCCGTTCGTGTCGCGCATCGGCGTTCCCGTGTTGCAGCAAGTGTCTATGAAAAGAGACAGAGGTGACTGCGGGAGAGACTGACGCCGTTGTCTGCATTCGGTGCGGCGAAGCGGCCGCCGCTTGCGCATTCACGCCATGGCTGCAGCGGTCATGAGCTTCCAACCACGATCAGCAGAACCCCGCACACCACCAGGAAGAGGCCGGCGACGTCTCCGCTTTTCAACGTCTCTTTCAGATAGAACCGGCTGAACAGCAGGGTGAACACGATTTCCACCTGGCCAACCGAGCGCACCAGCGCGACATCCGCCATGGCGAAGGCGGTGAACCAGCAGGCCGATCCCAGTGCCGAGAGAGTTCCCACCATCGCCGAACTACGCCACGTGGCGACGGCTTTGCGCAATTCGTCCGGCTCGCGCCATGCGAGGAAGGCACCCTGCATCAGGATCTGCAGCGTGTTCATGACGACCAGGCTGAGCAGCGCGCGCACGAACAGGCTCGGCCCGCTCAGCGATCGGTTGGCCAGCTTGATGAACACCGTGGTCAGCGCGAACATGAAACCCGCACTGAGGCCGGCGCGCGCAGCCGGCTGCACCGTCGCCCGCGCCAGTTCCGCCGGCCGCATGCCTCGGCCCGCAAGCGACAGCGTCATCACACCGGATAACCCGAGCGAGATGCCGACCCAGGC
Organism: Acetobacteraceae bacterium; assembly: GCA_035511435.1. GTDB lineage: Bacteria > Pseudomonadota > Alphaproteobacteria > Acetobacterales > Acetobacteraceae > JAMXLO01. Next base: position 7,189 of record DATKFJ010000168.1, read on the forward strand.
GAACGGACGCAACACCTCGTGCAGCACGATCAGCGCCACGACGGCACTCTGCGCTGTCTCGGTCTTGGAATACGCGGTGCCGACGGCGAAGTTGCGATAACCAAACGCCATGATCAGCAAATTGGTGGCGAGGATCTGTGTCAGGCCGCCGGCGATGCAGTAGATCACGAATCGCAGATTTGGTGTCGGCAGCGGCACGCCGGTGATGACCAATGCGCCAATCAGCAGGACCAGTGCGGTCGGCGCGCCGTACAGGTAACGCACGAAGCCGGCGCCGTTGACCGACAGCAGATGGCGCAGCTTTTGCTGCATGGCCGTGCGCCAGCACTGGAACAGCGCCGCGGAAACGGTGATGGGTATCCATAGGGGCATGCCGCCGAGCTCCAGCGTCCGGTTGTGGCCGGGGCGGTCCGGCGATATCGATGCGACAGCCTATTGACCTGCCGAGAGGCGTCAAGAAAGGCCGGTCCGACACGGAGTGCCAACAAGGTAGCGGCCCACAGCACTACCGGGAAAGATGGTCTGGCGCTCGCGAACCGCGGGTGCCCGGCCTTCGCTCGGGCCAGCTTTGCGCTTCAACCGGTGCGGCGGACGGCCGTCGGTGTAATGCCAAACGTCGCAGGTAATGGCGCGCAGAGCGTTAGGTTTCCGCGAGCGGATTCCAGAGTCAGACTTATCGACCTCTGTGAAACAACTTGATCTTCGCCCAGAAGCAACTGGATCAACCGTGACGACGGCTGCCGTCCTGTCTGGCTCACTCACTTCCATCCGATGCGGGCACGAACACCGGCAGCGTCAGTCGATCTGTCGCCTGCTCGAACGCGATGCGCACTGCCAGGCCTACACGCAGCTCCGCCGGGTCGAGTTTGCGAAGCTGCGCGTTCATTCGCACACCTTCATCGAGATCGACGGTGACCAACGTATAGGGCAGGTCTGGCCTGAACCCCGGATGAAACGCATGATGGCTGGTAGTCCAGCTATGCACGCGACCTCGCCCGGACGCGTCGATCCATGCAACGCGCATCGAGTAGCAGGCGTCGCAGACCGGCCGTGGATAATGCCGTACCTTGCCGCAATCGGCGCAGCGCTGCAGCCGCAGCGTGTGTGCATTCAAGCCGTCCCAGTATGGCTGTGTATCCGGCGTCGGCTGCGGCGTCAGCTTCGCGTAATCGGCCATGTCAGCCCCGCCGCATGATGGCAAGCGAACCATCGCCCATGTCGCCATAGCCGGTGACGAGGCCGATTTCGGCGTTGGGCACCTGCGCCGCGGCATCACCGCGCAATTGATGGGTCAGCTCGATGATGTGGTTCATTCCAGCCATATGCGCCTGCGACAACAGGCCGCCATGAGTGTTGACCGGCAGCCTGCCACCGAGACCGAGCGCGCCGTCCTGCACGAAGCCGCCGCCTTCGCCCTTCTTGCAGAAGCCGAGATCCTCAATCTGGCACATCACGATGTAGGTGAAGCAGTCGTAGATCTCCGCCACATCGATGTCATCATGCGTGACGCCGGCCATGGCGAACGCCTTCGGCGCCGCCTTGGCGAGCCCAAGCGTGGTGAGGTCGGGCCGTTGGGTGATCACGCTCGGTGAGTCGGGATGGCCTTCCGCCACGCCCATGACGATGACCGGCTTCTGCTTCATGTCGCGCGCGCGGTCGGTGGCGCTGATCACCACCGCGGTACCGCCGTCGCTTTCCAGCGAGCAGTCGAGCAGGCGCAGCGGATCGGAAATCATGCGCGAGGCCTGGTGATCCTCGATGGTGATCGGATTGCGCATCGTGGCGTTGGGATTGAGCGAGGCGTGCTGACGCGTGGTGACGGCAATTTCCCCGAATTGGCGCGAGGTGGTGCCGTACAGTTCCATGTGCCGTCGCGCCATCGCCGCATAGAGCTGCGCGGGAGCAATGGCGCCGGACGGCATCTCGAACTCGCTGATCAGTCGGAACTGCGGCATCTGCTGCACGCGCGTACCGATGCGTCCGCCGGAGTAACCGGTTCGGCCGAGTGACAGCAGCACGTGGTTGCAGATTCCGGCGCTGATTGCGGCGACGGCGCATTGGATCGCGGCGACCGCGCTGGCGCCGCCCATGGGCGTGGTCGCGGAAAACCGAAGGTCCGGAATGCCGAAATTGGTGATGAAGTCCTCGGCCACCGCGCCATGGCCGTAGGGGATCACGCCGTCTATATCGGTCGGCTTCAGCCCGGCATCGGCGATGGCCTTCAGCGATGCTTCCAGTTGCAGCGATAGCGGCGTGCGGTCGGTGCCGCGCATGTAGTCGGTCTCGCCGACGCCTGTGATGGCGCCGGTCTCGTGCAGGGACATGGCTCGCACTCCGTGACGGCGGCGGACCGCGGAGTCTACAGCAAAGTCAGGCCGGCAGGAAAAGCGCACACATCAGGCTGGCGAGCAACGGCGCTTCGGCCGGCGCGGGAGCGGTCGACGCAGCCTGCGCGTTACCGGCCTCCGGCGGTCGATATTGCAGGGCGGTGAACACGTTCTGACCGGCGCGCCCGGTCGCGACCACTGGTGTCGCCGGCGTTAGCCATGTGCCATGTGTTGTTTCACCAGCTCGTCGGCCTCCACGCAACCGCAATGCGCCAGTCGTCCCTGCATGTGCGCGGGCACAGGAGCCGTGGCAGCCAGCCCGGGCTCCAGGTCCAGCGCAACCGACCGCGCCAGCAGATGCAGCGATCCCGGCCCCCCGCCGTAGACCGGATCGCCGAGTACAGGGCAGCCAAGCAGGGCACAATGCACCCGCACCTGGTGCGTCCGACCGGTATGCGGGGTAAGCTCGAGCCACGCAGTGTCCGCCGTACTGCCCAGCACGCGCCACTCGGTCACCGCCGGCTTGCCGCCTGCTCCGGCGACCACGCGCCAGCCACCGGGCGCGCTGTGCCGTGTCAAGGCTGCGTCGACCACGCCAGCCTCGTTGCCCGGATCGCCGCGCACCACGGCCCAGTAGGTCTTCTGGGCACGCCCCGTGGCAAACTCCGCTTGTGCCGCCAGCAACGCCGGCCGGCGCAGCGCGACAATGAGGCAGCCGGACGTGTCGGCATCCAGGCGATGAACCAGCCACGGTCCGTCCTTCCGCCGCGATAGTGCCGGAAACCAGTCCTCAACGCTGGGACCGCCGCGCGGGCCGGCGTGCACTGCCAGGCCAGCGGGCTTGTCCAGCACGACGAAGCGTTGGTCGCGGAACAGGATCGGCGGCATTTCGGCTCATTGCCGGAATTTGTCGGCGATGGCAAAGCCGTGGCAGGCTCCCCGCGATGCGCATCCACATCCAGAATCCCATCGATGACCCGCAGTTCCTGTTCTCCCGCACGATGTGGGACAAGGCGGCCGCTCGGGCGGGCGGGCCCGGCACCGGCCATGTGATAACCATCGGCGACACCGATGCCGACTTCGCCGCCGGGATCGCCGAAGCGGAGGCGTTGGTTACCGAGATCGGTGTCGTAGCGGCAAAGTTCCCCTGCGCCGCGCCGAGGTTGAAGCTGCTGTTCATCACCAATGCCGGCCTCGACCGCCTCGCGCCGTTCGACTGGCTGCCGCCCGGTGTCGCGTTGCTGAACAACGCCGGCGTGCATGCCGTGAAGGCTGGCGAGTTCGCCATCATGTCGGTGCTGATGCTGGCCAACCGCGTGCCTGAAATGGTGACCCACCAGCGCGCCGGCGATTGGCACAAGCTATGGGGCGCGGTGCTGGACAACCGGCCTGTCACTGTGGTCGGGCTTGGCTCTCTGGGCGGCGCGGCGGCGATGCAGGCGGCGCGGTTCGGCATGCATGTGACGGGTGTGCGTGCCGTTGCCCGCCCGCACCCGCATTGCGCCGAGGTGATCACCACGGCGGAACTGGACCGCGTGCTGCCGCGCACGGAGTTCTTGGTGCTCGCCTGCCCGCTGACCGATGCGACACGTGGGCTGCTGGATCGCCGGCGCCTGAACCTGCTGCCGCACGGCGCGGGCTTGGTGAACATCGGCCGCGGGGCGCTGGTTGACCAGGACGCGCTGTGCGATCTGCTGGACGATGGCTACCTGTCAGGAGCAGTGCTGGACGTGTTCACCCCGGAGCCGATTCCGCCGCGCCATCGCCTGTGGACCACGCGCAACCTGATCATCAGTCCGCATACCGCCGCCGATGATCCGGGCACCTATAACGCGCGCAGCCTGGACCTGTTCTTCGACAACCTTCGTGCCTGGCACGAAGGCAGGCCGATGCCCAACCTGTTCGATCCGAGACGCGGTTATTGACAGCGAGATGATACAGCTTACCGGGTCATGACAGAACCATCAGCGGACCGTCTGGCGTCCTGACATTGGGAGAAACTCGGCGACGCCGCTCGGTCGAAGTGCCCAGCTCGCCCAGACAGCTTCGCCTCCGCCGCGCAATAACAGCGAAAGCCGGGCCGGTCAGCAGCCTTGGCGCGTTCAACCGATTGCCCGGCTGATCTTCCAGCACCGCTAGTGGAGACTTGCGGTATGCCGTAAACCGGTCGACGTTTGGCCGCACGGCAGGGAGAGACGCGATTATGGAATTCGGCATGTTCCACGAGTTTCAAAGGATGCCCGGGCAAAGCGAAGCCGAAGCATTCACCAGATCATTCGAGCAAGTGGACGCCGCGGAGCGATGGGGGCTTGACGTGATGTGGCTGGCGGAGCTGCACACCGCACCGGAGCGCTCGGTGCTAGCCTCGCCGCTGATGATCGCCACTGCGATCGCCGCGCGCACCAAGCGGATGAAGATCGGCACCGCAGTGCAGGTGCTGCCCCTGTGTCATCCGCTGCAACTGGCGGAAGAGGCTGCCACGCTCGATCACATCAGCCACGGCCGGCTGATCTTCGGCGTTGGACGCAGCGGCTTTCCGCGGGTGTACCAGGCCTACGGCGTTTCGTATGCCGAGAGCCGCGAGCGTTTCGTCGAGGTGCTGGAAATTCTGAAGCGCGCCTGGACGCAAGAGCGGTTCAGCTTCGAGGGCAAGTACTACCATTTCAACGACGTCTACCTGGTACCGAAGCCGTACCAGCAGCCCTACCCGGAAATCCGTGTCGCAGCGACCAGCCCGGACACCTATCCGGCGAACGGCGAGCAGGGCAATCCGATCTTCTGTGCAACGCGCCTTGGTGATCTGTCCGAATTAGGCCCGAACCTGGCCGCGTATCGCGAGGCCTGGTCCGCCGGCGGTCATGCAGGCGATGGCCAGGTGTTCCTGCGCGTTCCGGTGTATGTCGCGCCAACTGAGCAACGCGCGCGCTCTGAGCCGGAGGAGAGCGTGATGAATTTCTACCGCTATCTCGGCGAGCGGATCGAGGAATCCTCGCGCCTGGAAGGGGCACGTGCGATCGAGAACCGCGCCGAGCGTGGTCAGCGGCTGCAGTCGATCAATTACGATGAGGTGCTGCGCAGCAAGATCATCGTCGGTACGCCGGCACAGGTGGTCGATCGGCTTGGCGAATTGCGCGAGACGCTGGGGCTGAGCGGCATTCTGGCCGAGATGAACTGCGGCAGCCAGATTCCGCACGAGCAAGTGATGACGTCGCTGCAATTGCTGTGCGAGGACGTGATTCCGAAGTTCAAGTGACGGCGCATGATGTGCGGCGGCGCGGGCAGTAAGCGGGTGCGCGCGCGTATTGTGCCCGAGATAGCGTTGTCGTCCGTGAACGAACGCAGATCAAGCGGCCTAAAGATTTAATGCAGAGCTGTTGGCTGTGTTCACGAGCGCGCCGACGCGCAGGCTGGCGAGGCGGAGCAGACACAACGGCGCCGCGAGCCATGTGAGCAGGCGGCGGAAGTTATAACCGACGGCCGCCAAGGATGGCATTGGCGGTATCGCCATCATGGCCGGCGAGAGCTGATATGTGAAATTGCATTCCCGCGCCACGGCTGCCGAGCGCTGGCAATCATAATATCGCACGGGGTTATGCCTATGCCATTTCAGCACCGCTTAACCAAACGTTAACCGAACGCTCGTAGCCGGGTCCCGTTGTTGGTTCGGTCGCTGAACCCCCACACGCGTCCCGTCCTGACTCCGGGAAACGGTGAAGTTGGAGCATTTCGATGCAGCAATCCGTCCAAACGGATAGCCCCATATCGGTGACGCCGGGAGCGGTTGGCCACTACTGCCCGCACTGTCATCGCGCGCCGTTGGCGGCTCGGCACGCCGCTTACCATTGTGGCTCATGCGGGCGAAGCTACCCAGTCGTAAATGGCGTTCCCATTCTGATCAACGATGAGAACAGCGTGTTTGCCGTGGCGGATTATCTGGACACCTGTCCTGTCGCGTCAAACAACAAGCGAGCCAAAGCCACCGGCCTGCGCGCCGTCTATCTTCGTGTCGCTCATGCGATATCCGAAAAGAAGGTAATGCCGACGCGCTTCAACATGGAAACCGCGCTCGCCGATGCCGCCTCCTCCGACCGGGCACGCGTGCTGGTCATCGGCGCCGGCGGTGCGCGCTACTCTTATCCCGCTGATATCGTCTACACTGATGTCGCATTCTCGCCGGGCCTGAAAGCTATTGCAGACGGCCACGATCTCCCCTTCGGTGACGCCGAGTTCGATCTTGTGATATCGATAGCTCTGCTAGAGCACGTCGCTGATCCGCAGCGTGTGGTCGATGAGATATGGCGCGTGCTGAAGCCTAGCGGCCGTGTGTTCGCGTCTACGCCGTTTCTGCAACCGGTCCACATGGGCGCTTACGATTTTACCCGCTTCACCTATCTCGGCCATCGCCGGCTGTTCCGCAAGTTCGCTGATCTCGACAGCGGTATGGATTTGGGACCTGGTGCGGTCATGGCATGGTCGATGCAATCGCTGTTGATCAACCTGTCCGCTCGCCGGACCTACCGCCTCATGGCGAGATTTGCCGGGCTGCTGATTGCGTTTCCCGTCAAATATCTGGACTACATTGTGCGGAAAAACCCGGCATCGATCGACGGCGCAGGTTCAGTGTTTTTCTTCGGCCGGAAACAGGAGAACGCGATCTCGGATCGCGAATTGATCGGGCTTTACCGAGGCGGCTTCAATCATCGAACGGCATCGCTGTACTGGGTCGGCCAAATCGGCACGGAGTGACATGCAGATGCCAACGAAAGATCACCCCTGATCGGTTGAGAACGCACTGACCCGCCTCGTGCCATCGGAGTCGTCGCTGC
>DATKFJ010000169.1:0-8978 GCA_035511435.1 Acetobacteraceae bacterium
AGGTCAGGACGCCAATGACGGCAGCGACCCCATAGGATGGAATGTCACGCAGTGCCGCAAGTGCGATTTGTAAGGTGTTCACAGCGGTCGGCAATGGCCGCCCCTTTTCAGTTCCGGTCCGCGTGCCACAGATGATCCCCCGCCACCACGGCATCGGTCATACGCGAGCCGCACGCCACGCAACGCCAGCGTAACTTGACGATCGGCACGTCCCCCCGGCCTGCGTCGATCAGCCGCTGCCAGTCGGCGTACGTCCGATGGTGGCAAGCCTTGCACCAGACGCTCATTCGGAAACCGGTGGTCGCCATCGTGCGGGGGGTCGGAAGATCACTCATGCTCTTGTCGCTGCAAGTGCCGCCGTCCGGGCGTGCCAAACCGGATGATACCGGCGCACCCGCTGGGTAATGGCGGGAAGCACTGCCTGCGACGGCAAGACCAGATATAGCATGCGAATCGGCCGGAGGCGGGAAGACACCATATGACCCGATGGTTCGGGAAAACACGACTCGGAGTCGTGTTAACTCCGTACGGGTTCCATGACCCTGATTATGCCCGTCAGCAGCTGTGAAAATCCTGCACTTCCATGACCTTGCTTAACGTCGGTCAGCAGCCGGGTCGGCAAACCTTGTGCGACCTCAGGTCGCACTGAGACGGCATCAAAGACGGAAAACGTTCACGCGACGCAGCGGCCATACGCTACGCTCATAGCGAGGCGGTAGAGGCGGCAAATCAAGAAGGGACGCCACGTACGGAGTTTTACGGACTCGCAAGGTTAACAAGAGGTTAGAATACCCATGCTATCTTCATGCCGTTAGGACGTGCCTCGCATAGACGAAAGGGCTGCCAGGATGTCTGGCAGCCCCCTTCAACTAGGACAACGAAGGATAGACCAAATGCCCAAGCAAGCATGGCTATCCATCTGGATACGCCTCCCCGGCCTTTTGCTTCGTATCCGGGCGGGTTGGCGATAGTCTGGTGGATGGGGGTCAGGTCGTTGGCGCGGCCTGATCTCCCAACCGCTGCGGGCACAAACCACAATGCCACGGCAGCCTGCGGGTTGCACGCACAAACGCAGGCTGCTTTTGTATCCCCCGCAGCCTCACACCAATCGGTATGTCAGTCGGTATGTTGACTTATCCACCGATTTATTTTCTCTAGCGATAACAAGCAGCTATAGGATGGGCCACACGCTGCTTCCATCCGCTGATCGCGGTCCCCGCATGAACCAGCCTCGCGCCATTCTCCCCCCGCCCCTATGGCAGCGGCTCGGGGGGAGGGGTGAAGCACCATGACATCGACGCCGATCATCGAACTGCGCGGCGTCTCCAAACGCTTCGGCCCGACCTACGACGCTGCTGCCCGCCTCGCGCGCTCCTGGACGCGCCGCATCGGCGGCACGCCAAAAAACGAGGTGGTGCAGGCGGTCGACCACGTCGATTTCGTCGTCGCGCGCGGCGAGGTCGTCGGTCTGGTCGGTGAATCCGGCTGCGGCAAATCGACCCTCGGCCGCATGGTCGCCGGCATCATGCCGCCGTCGGACGGACAGGTGTTGTTCAAGGGCCAGGACATCGCAACGCTGCCACCGGAACGCGCCCGCGATGCGAAGCTGAAAGTCCAGATGATCTTCCAGGACCCCTATGCCTCGCTCAATCCTCGCCTGCGCGTGGCCGACATCGTCGGCGAGGCGCCATTGGTGCACGGCATGGTAAAGCGTGCCGATTTCGACACCTACCTCGACGCACAACTGCGTCGCGCCGGTCTCGACCCATCGTTCAAGCGCCGCTATCCGCACCAGTTTTCCGGCGGCCAGCGCCAACGCATCGGCATCGCCCGGGCGCTCGCTGTGCAGCCGGAGTTCCTGGTTTGCGACGAAGCGGTGGCTGCGCTCGACGTATCCATCCAGGCACAGATCCTCAACCTGTTCATGGACCTGCGCCGGGAACTCGACCTGACCTACCTGTTCATCAGCCACGACCTCGGCGTGGTGGAGCATCTCTCCGATCGCGTGTTGATCATGTATCTCGGCCGTATCGTGGAAAGCGCGTCGGCGGAAGAGGTATTCGCCCGGCCAAACCATCCCTATACCCAGGGCCTGCTCGCGGAGGTACCCCGCATCGAGGCCCGAAAGCGGCGTTTCACCGCCGTCAAGGGCGAAATCCCCAGCCCACTCAACCCGCCATCCGGCTGCCACTTCCATCCCCGCTGCCCGCATGCGATGCCGCAATGCGCCGAGGCGTCGCCGCGTCTGCGCGAAATCGCGCCCGGCCATCATAGTGCCTGCCATTTGAACGACCGCATTTAGTCGGTATTAAGCATTGGCGGACAGGGTGCGCGCATGCACCCGAATGCATTCGCGCTCAATCCAGCACATCGAGCCTGGCGCCTGCTGCCCGCACGCGCACGCAGACGGCTGCTGACCGGCGCGTTGTCATGCATTGCTCCGCGGCCCGACCGTGAACCGCCCCCGGCCCTGCATGGCGTGGCAGTGGCCGGCGATCTCACGCAGGCCACCGGCCTGGGCGAAGGCGCGCGACTGATGCTGCGGGCTCTGCGGTCGATCGGCGTCGATGTCTGGCCGCTCGATCTGGCAACGCCGAGTGATCCACTGCCGCCGCCCGGCGTGCCGCTCGTCGTGCACGTCAACGCCCCGATGCTGGCCGGCGCATTGCTGCGCCTGCCGCGTGCGCTGGTGCGGGGCAGGCGTATCATCGGCTATTGGGCGTGGGAATTGCCCAGTGTGCCGCCGGACTGGCACGCCGGGCTGCAGTTCGTGCACGAAATATGGGTGCCGTCGCGTTTCACCGCCGCGGCAATCGAGACGATCGCGCCGGGCCGCGTGCGCGTGGTGCCTCCGCCGATTGGTGCGTTGCCGATGCGACGCACGGTGCTGGATCGCTCTGCTTTCGACCTGCCGGACACCGCCGTCATCGTGCTGATGTCCTTCAACCTCGCCTCCTCTTTCGAGCGGAAGAACCCGCTGGCAGCCATTGCTGCCTTCCGCGCGGCCTTCGGCAACCGGAAGGACCGGCAGTTGCTGCTCAAGGTGGGCAACCCGGATCACTTCCCGCGCGACTTCGCTGCATTGCGTGCGGCAGCCGCGGCGGCCTCCAATATCCGCATCGATACCAGCGTGCTGTCCGCCGCGGACCACGCCGCGCTGATCGCGGTCTGCGACATCGTCCTGTCGCTGCATCGCGCGGAAGGCCTTGGCCTGGTGCCGGCCGAGGCTATGCAGCTCGGCAAGGCGGTGATCGCCACCGGCTGGTCGGGCAACATGGACTTCATGGACCGCACCAGCGCCGCGCTGGTGGGTTTTCGTCTCGTCCCGGCGTGCGATCCTCGTCACGTTTACGACATGGCTGGCGCAGTCTGGGCAGAGCCGGATCAGCGGCATGCTGTCGCGCAGTTGCGCCACCTGGCCGATGACGCCGCAAGGCGTGGCGCGCTCGGTGCGCGCGCCAGGCAGTCGGTCATCGCGAAGCTTGGCGTCGGACCATTGGCGGATGCGGTGCGCGCGATGGGACTGCTCGTGCGGTCGGACATGGCGGCATGAGGGTCCTGGTCTGGCAATGGGGGCGTCGCGGTGCAGGTCCTCGTTTCGCGGCGTCGCTGGTGGACGGGCTGCGGATGATCCCCGGCACGCAGGTCCTGTTGTCGCTGTCCACCGGCGCCGAAATCCTGCAAAGCCCCACCCCGCCGCATTGCGAGCTGCCGGTCCGCACATACCACAGTGCCGCGGGTCTTGCCTGGCGTCTTGCGCAGGCGCCGCTGACAGTGCCTCGGCTTGCCCGACGGCTCGCCGCACTCCAGTTCGATGTGGCGATTTGCGCGATGCCGGGACCGTTGGACCTGATGTTGCTGGCGGCACTGCGGCTCATCGGCGTGCCCGCCATCGTGGTGGTGCACGATGCCGATGCCCATCCCGGCGACATGATGCCGCTGCTGATGATGTTGCAGCGCAGGCTGACGCGAAAGGCCGATGCGGTGGTCGCGCTCAGTGAACACGTCGCCGCGCGGCTTGGCGAGCAGCGCTTGGTCGATGCCGACAGGGTGTTTGTCCTGCGGCATCCGCCATTCATGTTCGGTCCCATGCCGTCGCCGCCGCTCGCGCATGGCGGAGCGCCGCGACTGCTCTGCTTCGGACGGCTGCTGCAGTACAAGGGCCTCGATCTGCTGGCGTCCGCCATGCATCAACTGGCCGTACCGTGCCAGTGGACGCTGCGTGTCGTGGGCAGCGGACCAGAGAGCGCGGATCTCGCGTCATTGCGTGTGCTGGCAGGCGTGACGGTCGAGAACCGTTGGGTGCAGGAGGGCGAAATCGGTGCGCTGTTCGCCTGGGCCGATGTTCTCGTGCTGCCCTACCGGGAAGCGAGCCAGAGCGGTGTTGCACCGGCGGCCATCGCGGCTGGACGCTTCGTTGTATCGACACGCGTCGGCGGTCTGGTCGAGCAACTTGGCAACGAGCAGCTCGCAACGTTGTGCGAGCCGAATGCTGCGAGCCTGGCCACTGGGCTGCGCAGTGTGCTCGACGCCTCTGCCATTCCGCGACCAAGCCCCGTGCCGACCGACCCGAGCCTGGCATGGCGCGACATGGCGGAGCGGCTGCTGGAACGAACCAGATCCTTGTTGCTCGGGAATGGCCGCGGCGTACACCACAGTACACGTCGTGGCGCAGCATGGGTGGGACGCAGCGATACGCACCATGTTGGCAGCGCTCACACGCCCAGTCGCCCAGCCTTCTGAACGCCGACAAAGGCCGCCACCGCCGACCTTCCTTGCCGTGATCGATGAACCCGTAGATGGCGCGTGGTATCAGGCGCCAAGCGTCAGCCGGATATTGCCGAACGCATCCACCGAGGCATCCGCGCCACGCGGCACCAGGCAGGTCGCGTCGTATTCCTGCACAATGAGTGGACCGGTGCGCGGCGTCGCCGCCAGTCGTGCACGATCCGCCACCGGCGTGTCGACCCAGCCGACATCCGGAAACCATGCCCGCCGGCTTGCGGGAACGCGCGATTCCGCAGGCGGTATCCTGTCCGGCAGCCGCGGCCGTTCCGGCATCCCGCGCGCGATGACGGACAGTCCCATCAGTTCCACCGGTTCCTCCGGTGGCGCGCGGAACCCGTAGGTCCGTTCGTGTTCCTCGCCGAACAGCGCCGCGAGAGTGGGCAGAGCATCGCCATCGGGTAGCCGCACCTCGATTTCGCTCGATTGCCCGACGTATCGGGCAAGTGCGCCACGGCGGAACATTTGGCGCTGCGGCGGAAACCCGTCGCGCGCCAGGCGATCCGCGCCCGCCGCGACCAATTCATCCAGCACCGCCGCGATCTGCGCCGGATCGGCCGCGTCCAGCCGGGTCCGCAGGCTGCGCGTCGCATGATGCTCGGCGTCCGCGACCAGCAAACCAAAGGCGCTGAACACGCCCGGCAGCGGCGGCACGATGACGCGTGCGATGCCAAGCTCCGCTGCTATCGCTGCGGCAAACAGCGGGCCATTGCCGCCGAACGCCAATAGCGCGAACTGCCGAGGGTCCCGTCCTCGCTCCACCGACACGGCACGGATCGCGCGCATCATGGACGCCGATGCCAGGCGCAGCATGCCGTATGCCGCTTCCTCCACAGAGCAGCGCAACGGCTCCGCCAATGCATGCGCAATCGCCGCACGCGCGGCATCCACATCCAGTTTCAGCGCTCCGCCGATCAGCCCCGCCGGATCGAGATATCCGAGCACCAGGTTGCAATCGGTTATCGTCGGCTCGGTGCCGCCACGGCCATAGCACACCGGTCCAGGTTCGGCGCCGGCGCTGTCCGGCCCGACCTTTGGCGCGCCCGCGGCATCCAGTCGGCAGATCGATCCGCCGCCGGCACCGACCTCTGCCAGGTCGATCGCCGGAAGCTTCAGCAGATAGCCCGCGCCGACCAACAGGCGTGATCCCGCCATCACGCCGCCGCCCACCTCCAGAGCCTCGGACCGCAACACTTCGCCGTTCTCGACCAGGCCCGCCTTCGCCGTGGTGCCGCCCATGTCGAACGTGATGATGCGCGGCTCTTCCAGCTTGATCGCCAACGCCGCTCCGCCGACCACGCCGGCGGCCGGTCCGCTTTCGATGATGTGCGCCGGCGCCAAGGCGGCGAATTCCGCGGACGCCAACCCACCGTTCGACTGCATGAGTTGCAGTGGCGCTGCAATGCCGAGAGCGCGCAGCCGTGCGGCAAGCGCGGTGACATAGGCGCGCACCACCGGCTGCACATACGCATTGATCACCGTCGTGCTGGTGCGCGGATATTCCTTGATCTCCGGCAGGATCTCGTGGCTGACGGAAATCGCCACCTCCGGCAGTGCGGCACGCACCACATCCGCCACCGCGCGCTCATGCGCCGGATTTGCGTAAGAATGCAGCAGGCAGATCGCAACGCTTTGCACCTTCTCGGCGCGCAGCATGTCGATCGCCGCATCGATGCTCGCACGATCCAGCGGCGTTGCGACCGAACCGTCGGGTCGCAGCTTTTCGATGACCTCCAGACGCAGCCGTCGTTCGACCAGCGCGCGGGGTTTCGTCCAATGCAGATCGTACAGCACCGGCATGCGCAGGTCGCGGATTTCCAGGATGTCGCGGAAACCACGCGTGGTGATCAACGCAGTGCGCGCGCCCTTGCCTTCGAGCACGGTGTTGGAGCCGATCGTCGTGCCGTGCAGCACCTCGCTGACCCCACCACCTTCGGCGGCCAGCAGCGCGCGCAGCCCTTCGATGATCCCCTCGCCATAATCGTGCGGCGTTGACGCGGTCTTGTGCGTAAGCACCCGCCCGTCCGCCGCGATTGCCACAAGATCGGTGAACGTGCCGCCGATATCGATGCCGATGCGAAGAGTCATTACAGTATCATTCCGCGGCGTCTGCCGGATGCCATGCCACGTCCGGCAATGGCTTGCGTGTCGCGCGCAGCCTCGCGCGCAGCGTCTCCGTTGCTGCCTCGTCGATCACCGGCGGATCGCCGTGCGCCACCACGCCGTAGTCGCGCGCCGCGGCCGCTGCGGTCACCAGGCCATCGCGCAGATCCTTCGCCACCGCAGCCAATTCGCGAGTCAGCGCATCACCCCACGCGCCCGCGCCCGGCAGTTCATGCCGGAACACCTGGCCCTTGCGCAATGTCATCGTCAGCTTGGCATGCAGCTTTTCCTCGGTCGGCAAACCTGGATCGAGCACGTTGCGCCCCGCCGCCCCCGGACCGCCGCCGTACAGCCCATACGGCCGATGCGTCTGGCGATCGGCACGTACTTGCAGGATCCCTTCGTCCGCCAACATCCGCCACGTCTTGCGCTGCGACATGCCGCCGCGGAACCGTCCTGCACCGCCGGTGTCGGGTACGAACTCGTAGTCCAGCACCTCCAGCGGGTTCTCCGCCTCGATCACCTCGACCGAAAAGCTCGCCATGTTGGCGAACATCGAGGTATTGCCATCAAGCCCATCCGCCCAAGGTCGCCCACCCCAGCACCCCGACAGAAAATCCACATAGATGAACGGACGCAGCGCCTTGTCATAGCCGCCGATCGTGATGCCGGTATTGCCGCCGTCCGACGCCGCGTACACGCGATCCGGATACAGTTGCGCCAATGCGCCAAAGCAGCAATCGACACCGCGGAAGCCGGTAAGGCCGCGCGCCGCACATGCCGCCGGCAGCTTGCCATGCGTTATCGTGCCAGGTGGCGCGATCACCTTGATCGGGCGAAACACGCCGTCGTTGTTCGGCATGTTGATCGACAGCACCGACTTCACCGCGGTGAAGCTCATCGCCGCGGTGTAGCTCCAGGTATTGTTGATCGCGCCTTTCACCTGCGGCGCGCTGCCGGTCCAGTCCACCTCCATCGCATCGCCGTGCTTGCGCACCGTGCAGACCAACGGGATCGGCACGCCGACGTCGATCTGGTCATCATCGATCCAGTCGGTGAATGTCGCTTCGCCATCCGGCAACTCCGCCAGGCAATGCCGCGTCAATCGCTCGGAATAATCCATCGTTGCCGCCATCAGCGAAACGATGCCATCGGCGCCATAGCGCGCCACCAGATCGGTCATGCCGCGCGCGGCAATTTCGCAGGCGGCAAGCTGGCTGCGGATGTCGCCCAGCACCCGCCCAGGCATGCGCACGTTGCGATCGATCATGCGAAACAGCGTCGTGTTCGGTTTGCCCCGCTCGTAAAGCTTCAACGGCGGGATGCGCAGCCCCTCGGCATAAATCTCCGTGCTGTCGGAAGCATTCGAGCCCGGCACCCGGCCGCCCACGTCGGTGTGGTGACAAATCGTCGCCGCATAGGCGATCGGCCGGCCGCCATGGACCCCTGGAGCGAACAGCGGCCTGAAGATGAAGATATCGGGCAGGTGCATCCCGCCGTCGTACGGGTCGTTGTTGATCAGGATGTCGCCCTCGGCGATGTCGTCGCCGAAATGGCGCAGCACCGCCTGTAGCGCCACGGGGATCGAACAGAGATGCCCCGGCAGGGCGAGCCCCTGCGCCGCAAGCCGGCCCTGCGCGTCGCACAGGGCGGCGCTGTAATCCATGATGTTCTTCAATACCCCGGAATAGGCGGTGCGGTAGATCGTCAGCACCATCTCGTCCCCAAGGGCGGCGATGGCGTTGCGGAACAATTCTTCGGTGATCGGGTCCGGCGTGCGCATGGGCCCTATCGGATCACCGAAGCCGCGCCATGACAACCGACCGCCCACGCCTTTGCGCCGCTGCCCCTCGCTTTTGCGCCGGCTGCCCCCCGCCTTTGCGCGGGCTGGGTACATATGAAGACGCGGTGTAGTGAAACCAGTCAGATATTCTTTGTCGACCTCCGCAAGCAATTAACGCCCGAATAACGGTGGATTGCCTTGTCTTCAGCCTCACGAATCTGTTACCTCGGTGACGCGATTGCCGATGAATGTGCGATAAATCTAAGCCGCGCTTCTTTTTCACATTGACAACGGAGTCAGGCGCCAC
>DATKFJ010000170.1:0-26448 GCA_035511435.1 Acetobacteraceae bacterium
TGTCCACATGAAGGGCATGTTCTTCATGGCGCAAGCGGTCTATCCGGCGATGATCGCGCGTGGCCGAGGCTGCATCATCAACGTGGCTTCGCAGCGCGGGTTCAAGGGTGCGGTGAACGCGGCGCCCTATTCGGCGGCGAAGGCGGCCATCATAGGCTTCACGCGTTCACTGTGCTGGGAAGCGGCACCAAAGGGAGTCCGCGTGAACGCGATCGCTCCCGGACCGATCGACACCGACCTGACTGCGTCGATGACCGAGGCGGACCGTGCCGCGTTCAAGGCCGCATTGCCGGTTGGCCGCTTCGGTCGCCCGGAGGAGATCGCGGCGACGGCGCTGCTGCTCGCTGGCCCGGATGGCGGCTACTATGTCGGCGCGTGCCTGTCGCCGAACGGTGGCGACGTCATGCATTAGCGGCGCGAATAAGACCAATCATTCCAAAGACTTAGAGGTTATCGTGGTAGAATGCTTGGCGTAATGATACCACGAATCGCTACATGAACGCACGGGCGGCGAACCCCAGCGGTGTAGCTGGGCACATAATCAGTGTCGGGGCCATCCCAGCGCAGGCGGGGAAACATAAATCGGCATCGGCGATGCGGTGGCCTCGACGAACGCGTCCTCGCGCCAGCCGCTCTCGGCATGCGACTTGCACCTGCCGCTATAGTTCTCCCGGGCGCGGGTTTTGACGATTCGACGTGGTGCAGGTCTCGGCGGACACTTTCATTCTTCGGCTAAGTGATGGCGTAACGGTGCTTGGCCGCGGTTCAATAGAGACCATCGCATTTGCCGCGGCCAAATTAGCCGCGGGTCCGTGCTAGCACTTGGCCGGTGCTGCTGACCGTCAAGAAGGATGGCATCGAGGTGGTGCGTAGGCCGCGGTGGCTGACGAGGATAGACGCGTGTGAATGGTGACATGCGGTCGCGGGGGGTGGCTCGCGACGGAACATCAGATGCAAAGCTTCAGCGTGCAATACACGCGCCGATTGGTGGTATGGCGCAACGTCTGCCCTATACTGGCGCCATGGGAGAAACAAAATTCCTGGTGATCCGGCAAACGAACGGGCGCGTAAGCGTCGAGATGACGAAACCGAACGGGCGGCCACAGGTCTTTCCCGACTTCCGCGATGAGGCGGATGCTCACGCCTGGATCATCCAGACCAAACGGCTGATGACTTTCGGTGTGCCGAAGCGACCGTGAGGCGTCCGGGCTGCTCGCGTCAGACCGTGCTGGCGGGTGATAGGGCGTGCCAGTGCGGTCTAAGGGGCTGACAATCGCCGTCAGATCGCGTTCGGACAGTCCATGCTAGCTCAGTTACGGCGCGTTGACCCAGCTGGCTTGCGTCGCTTGGCCTAAATAGACGTGATAGGTGGGAGCGCCCCATGACGCAAATAGACGTATGTTGGCGACTACTGTCTGAATACCCCTGATTCGCTCATAGCGAATTTCAACATGATGGTCGCCACGTTGCTCAGTTTCATGTGTAACTGGCATCCTGGTGCCAACAAAATAATTGGCACCCAGATTTAGGTTATTCTTTTTCAAATAGGACGGAACCAACGATATAAAGCCGTCCATTCCTACGGTTATAATTGCATGACAGTAAGCTATCTTCGCAATCATTCTTGAAAAGGCATCAAGATTTGGAGCGATCCTTTCTGCTATGATACCATCCTCCGTTGGTTCTGGCCTTACCTGGCTTATTACAGAACGGTCTTTTGACTGGTCTGCGGACAAATTAGCCATTGACGCATATGGTTTTCCCATTATGTTCGGTGGTATTCCTAGGATTGCAATACGCGGGGAGATAAATTGGAAATCTGCCACGAACCGGGTATTCGCTGGGGGCAACCTCAATCGTTGTCCACTCTCCATCTTCGATTTTATGCAAGGTTATTGTTTTCGGTTCGGATTTCTTAAGGCTTGCGTGAAGTCTTTGCATGAGTAATACGGTATGCATCGCATGGCCCTCGAAGGCGTGCGTCTCTTTCTCGCACCGCCGACAACTGGCATTCCGAATTTCCGTTCGTCCACCGAGTCCCTTGGGAAGGGCGTGTTCGTCATGCAACCCGTCTGCGGGCGTTTCGCCACAGTAGATGCAACAGCCAAATCCATCGAATTTGCGGTCGCGTTCCTTTCTAGGTCCCAAGGGACGCTTGACATAGTCAGGTGGGTGATCCCAGGCCATGTTGGCACGGTCTAACGGCAGGACGCTGGATTCTCAATGCCCCTTATTGTCCAGCCACTACCCCGGCTGGCAGAACTCCCCGGACCATTCGGGGGACAGTCAGGAACCTAGCGGACGACCATGGCGGATTGCGGCGGCGTGACGGTCCAGGATGGTGTGAGGTCGGAGAGTGGGTTCCTGTTGCAATTTGCTCGACTACCAACTGATTGCCCAAACCGCCCCGTCAAAGGTTTGGCATTGACCGTTGCCGTGACCCGTTGGCGCGCTCGTCCCCCGGCATAGCATCTGTGTCCTGGGTCCGGTTGCAACAAACTGCATGGGACCGTCATTGATGACGTTGCAGAACTCGACCGAGGACCAGCAAAGGCCATTCCGACAGAGCTATCAAAGGCAACGCGATACTCACCGGTCAGCACTTCGCCATCCGCCATGGTGATGGTGACTGGCCCGCGTCCTGTTCCGGTTCTGATGAACGTTGCCTTGACGGGACCAAGGCGCTGGGCAGCGGCGTTCATAGGAAAGACGTCGGCAGTATCGGTGCATCCAGCCAATGCGGTTAGCGCGGCCAGGACCACGGCGACGGGTGTTGCGATTCGCATGCCGTCACTGTAGCGAAACGTCGCGGCCCAGTCTTGGACAATGGTGGAACTCCCCTGGGTGGTGCGGATGACCATCGCGCGGCAATGTCCGTCCACTGCCGCCGCTCTGCGCCCTCTCGGGTGAGTTCTCCTTACCACATGTCCACACGGCCATCGTCTGACAGTTGCGCCATGATGCCCGGCTCTCCCTGCCCTCTGTGCTTGTTGTCCATGTACTTCATCGTGTTGAAAATGTAGACCATGAAGGGGCGAACGCGGCGTTTCCAACTGGCCCGCAACGAGCCGATCGTGCGGTTGAACCGCGGCCGATCACCGCGGGGCAAACTGCGTCTTGCCGAACATGATCTCGCGTTCCGCGTCGGTCATCTGGCCCTTGCGCTGGTTCTCGGCCAGTACCGCGACGCCGCGTTGCACGGCCGGGCGCGCCGCGATCGCGTCGTGCCAGCGCTTCACGTTGGGATAGTCGTTCAGATCGATTTTCCGCTGCTCCGGATTGCGGATCCAGGGGAAGTTGATGATGTCGGCCATGCTGTATTCTTCGCCGGCCAGCCACGTCGCCTCGGCCAGGCGCTTGTCCAGCACGCGATGCAGCCGCTTCACCTCGTTGGTGTAGCGCTCGATCGCGTAAGGGATCTTCTCTACCGCGTAAATTGCGAAGTGGTGGTACTGGCCGAACATCGGACCCGTGCCGCCCATCTGGAACATCATCCATTGCAGGCAGGTATAGCGCCCGACGGGATCCTTCGGGATCAGCTTGCCGCCGGCCTTCTCCGACAGATAGATCATGATCGCGGCGGATTCGAACAGCTTCAGCGGCTTGCCATCCGGACCATCGGGATCGACGATGGCGGGGATGCGATAGTTCGGCGTGATTGCCAGGAATTCGGGCTTGAACTGGTCGCCTTTGCCGATCGCAATCGGTTTCACCTTGTAGGGCATGCCGAGTTCTTCCAGGGCGATGTGCACCTTGTGGCCGTTCGGTGTCGGCCAGGTCCAGACTTCGATCATGGGTCCCTCCTTCTCGATTATTCTGGCGTGGTTCAGGCGCGGCTCCAGTGCCGGTTGAGCAAAGGAGCGAGCAGAAACACTGCCGTCGGTGTTGTCCGGACGCTGGCCCAGTCGGCGCATGCTGTCTCCGCGTCATCCACAATGTCCAGGTCATCGCCCCTCCCTCCACTTCCTCAAGGGGAGGGGGAGGAAGATTGGCGCACGCCATCCGCCGACCCCAGATATCATGGGGATGGCCCGGGGGATGGCCCGGCCGGATCGTCGGATTCAGGCGTTGCCTGCCAGATAATCGACCGCCGCCTGCACGCCGCCGGGCTTGTGCGGTACACCGGCGGCGCGCAGCCCGATCTCCACTCCGCCCAGCGTGCCGATCAGTTGCAGGTCGCCGAAGTCGCCGAGGTGGCCGATGCGGAACACGCGGTCCTTCAGGATGCCCAGACCGTTCCCCAGGCTCATGTTGCATTTTTCCAGGATCGTGGCGCGCAGCGCATCGGCGCTGTGACCCTCCGGCACGCGCACCGCCGTCAAAGACGACGAATAATGCCGCGGATCGGCACACTGCACTTCCAGCCCCCACGCGCGCACCGCCCGACGCGTTGCCTCGGCATGGCGGTCGTGACGCGCGAACACGTTCGGCAGGCCCTCTTCGAACAGCATGCCCATCGCGGCGTTCAATCCGAACAGCAGATTGGTACCCGGCGTGTAGGGGAAGTAGCCGGTCTTGTTGGCCTCCAGCATCGGCCGCCAATCCCAGTAGCTGCGATGCAGCCTGGCGGTTTCGGTGGCCTTCAGGGCCTTGTCGCTGATCGCGTTGAACGACAGGCCGGGCGGCAGCATCAGCCCCTTCTGCGAGCCGGCGATGGTGACGTCCACGCCCCATTCGTCGTGGCGGTAATCGATCGACGCCAGCGACGAGATCGTATCCACCATCAGCAACGCAGGATGCTTCGCCGCATCCATCGCGGTGCGGACTTCGTCGATGCGGCTGGTGCAGCCGGTCGAGGTCTCGTTGTGCACCACGCACACCGCCTTGATCTTATGCGCGCGATCATCGGTGAGCGCGGCGCCGATCGCATCGACGTCCGCACCGCGGCGCCAGTCGGTGTCGATGAAGATCGGCTTGAGGTCCAACCGCTGCGCCATTTCGTTCCACAGCGAGGCGAACCACCCGGTGCGGCACATCAGTACCGTGTCGCCGGGCGATAACGTGTTGGTCATCGCCGCTTCCCACGCGCCGGTGCCGGATGCGGGATAGATCACCACGGGTCCCCTGGTCTGAAAGATGGTCCGCAGATTGGTTAGGATCTCCAGCCCCAGGCGGCCGAAGTCGGGTCCGCGATGGTCGATGGTGGCATTGTCGATGGCCCGCAGGACCTTGTCCGGCACATTGGTGGGGCCGGGGATCTGCAGGAAATGCCGGCCGGCGTGGTATTGCGTCATGAAGCCTCCTAGCGCGGGGCGGCAGATTGGCGCTTCTCCCGCGGCTTGCCAATCAACCCGGGCGCGGAGACCCCGTGTCACGCCACGACAGGCAGAACCCGTCGCCGTGCAGCCAGCAGCTTTGGTCCGGTTCGTGGACGTCCCGCCGCAGCGAGCGCACGAGGTCAGCGTGGCCGGCCGCGATCTGCGCCGCAAGCCGATTGTCGAGGTCCGCGTCTCGCGCGCCGATGAATGGAATGAACCACGCCCGGCACAACAACGACACCGTCAGCCAGTCCGCTGCGTCGCCCCGCGTGACCCTCAGCATGAAACCGCCGAGCCGCTCCGAGGTCAGCGGAAACACCAATCGACCGCCAGGCCGCAACGCGTCGAGCCACGCGGGCATTGGATGCGTGGCACCGGCACTCACCACGATCACATCCCGCGGTCCGCCGTCGTAGTTTGCGCCGTCCGCCGCGACTGATGTGATTTGCGGCCAGGCTGCCAGTGCGTTGCGCGCACGTTCCGCAAGAGCGCCGTCGCGTTCCACTGCGGTGACCGAACCATCCGGCCCGACCAACTCGGCCATGATCGCACTGTAATACCCGGTGCCGCAGCCCAGATGCAGCACGCTCTCCCCGGGTGCGATCTGTGTCTGGTCGAGCACGAAGGCCCACAGTGAAGGCGCACCATTGTTGATGCGCCTTTCGGCATCCAGCGCGACCAGCACGTCGTGGTAGACGTGTCGAGGGTCGGCGTCCGGCGTCGTGCGGTAACCGCCGCGGCCGCTGTCACTGTACGTCTGCCAAGGTCCCGGCCCGAGAAAGCGTTCGCGTGGTGTGGTGGCAAAGGCCTGCACAACCGCATCGGACTCCACCGGTCCGGCAAAGCGCAATTCCTCGGCGTACCAGCCGCGCAGTTGTCGCAGCGATGCCGGTCGCCGTTTCCGCGCGCCATCCGGGCGTGACCCGTTCATCCCGGCATGTTACCCACTCGGGCAATGAAAGCGGTAGGCCATGAGGCACATAGTGTGAACGACGCTGCGATCGCGCCTGGCGATTCGCGATTGGCCGAGCGGCTGCGCCACGAGATCCGCGGCGCCGTGCTGTTCGATCGCGCCGATCGCGGCCGCTACGCCACCGACGCGTCGATCTATCAGGTCGAGCCGCTTGGCGTGATCGTGCCGGAAGAAATCGGCGACGTCGCGGCGGCGTTGGCGATCGCGCGTGAGGAAGGCGTGCCCGTGCTGCCGCGTGGCGGCGGCACCAGCCAGTGCGGCCAGACTGTCAACCGCGCGCTGGTCATCGATTGTTCCAAGCACCTACGGCGCATTCTGCATATCGATCCCGATGCGCGCACCGCGTTGGTGGAACCTGGCGTGGTGCTGGGCCACCTGAATGCGGCGCTGCGGCAGCACGGGCTGTTCTTTCCGGTCGATCCATCGACGCATGCGCGCTGCACGATCGGTGGCATGGCCGGCAACAATTCCTGCGGGTCGAAGTCGATCCGCTATGGGCTGATGGCCGACAACGTGCGCGCGATCGACGCCATCCTGGCGGACGGCACGCAGCACAAGTTCGGTTTGCTGCCGGACAACATCGGCGCCGATGTGCCGACCGGCATTGCCGATCTGATCCAGCGACTGCGTGCGCTTGGCGCGTCCGAGGCCGAAGAGATCGCGGCGCGGTTTCCATCGCAGGTTCGGCGTGTCGGCGGCTACAACATCGATGTGCTGACGCCGGTCGCGAGGCTTGCGGGACAGGAGAACCTGGCACGGCTGCTGGTTGGCTCGGAAGGCACGCTGGCATTTTCCGCCGCCGTCGAACTCGCGCTGCATCCGATCAAGCCGCGCAAGCTTCTCGGCATCTGCCAGTTCCCGACATTCCGCCACGCCATGCAGGCCGCACAGCATATTGTGGAACTCGATCCCGAAGCGGTGGAACTGGTCGATCGCACGATGATCGATCTGGGTCGCGGCATTCCGATCTACCGTGCAACGATCGACCGCATGCTGATGGGCGAACCGGACTCGCTGCTGATCGTCGAATTCCACGGTCATGACGATGCGCCGCTGATCACGAAACTGGACCAGCTTGATGAACTGATGAGCGATCTTGGCCACCCCGGCGCTGTCGTGCGCGCGGCCGATGCGGGTTTTCAGGCCGATATCGCGGCGGTGCGCGAGGCTGGCCTGAACATCATGATGTCGATGAAGGGCGACGGGAAGCCGGTGTCGTTCATCGAGGACTGCGCCGTCGATCTGGAAGATCTTGCCGACTATACCGAACGGCTGAACGACGTATTCGCACGGCATGACACCAAGGGTACCTGGTACGCACACGCTTCGGTCGGCTGCCTGCACGTCCGCCCGGTGCTGAACATGAAGGACCCGCACGATGTCGCCACCATGCGAGCGGTGGCCGAGGAATGTTTTGCTCTCGTAAGGGAGTATAAGGGGTCGCATAGTGGCGAACATGGCGACGGCCTGGTTCGCAGTGAATTCCACGAGACCATGTTCGGGTCACGCATCGTGCGCGCGTTCGAGACGGTGAAGGACGCGTTCGATCCGAGCAACATGCTCAATCCCGGCCGCATCGTTCGCCCGCCGCGCATGGACGACCGCACGTTGTTCCGCTACGGACCGGGCTATGCGGCGGTGACCGATTTCACGCCCAAGCTCGACTGGTCGGAGCACCCGGGTCCCTTGGGCGGCATGCTCGGCGCGGTGGAGATGTGCAACAACAACGGCACCTGCCGCGCGTTCGATGCCGGTGTGATGTGTCCGTCGTACCGCGTGACGCGCGACGAAACGCATCTGACGCGGGGGCGTGCCAACACGCTGCGACTGGCGCTGACCGGACAGCTTGGCGCGGATGCGATGGCGTCGGATGCGGTGGCCGATGCAATGGCGCTGTGCGTATCGTGCAAGGCGTGCAAACGCGAATGCCCGACCGGCGTGGACATGGCGAAGATGAAGATCGAGGTGCTGGCGGCGCAGTTCGACCGGAAGGGCTTGACGCGGCGCGATTGGCTGATCGCGGAGTTGCCGCGCTATGCACAGCTGATTGCACCGCTCGCGCCATTGGCCAATCTGCGCAACAGGGTGCCGGCGTTGCGGCGGCTGGGCGAGCGCATGCTGCGCCTTGCCGCGGATCGTCCGCTGCCTGCGTGGCGGCGCGATGCGTTCCGCGACAGCGAGGCTGCAACTTTTGTCCCGTCACGCCAGCGCGGTGAAGTGATGCTGCTGGCCGACACGTTCAATCGCTGGTTCGAACCGGAGAATCTGCGCGCTGCGTTGCGTGTGCTGACCGCAGCGGGATACCGCGTGCGCATGCCGGCCACTCGCGGGCGGCCAATGTGCTGCGGCCGCAGCTTCCTCGCCGCTGGCATGGTGGACCAGGCACGCAGCGAAGCCTGGCGCACGCTCGAGATACTTGGCGGCGGCGAACTGCCGGTGATCGGTCTGGAACCGTCGTGCCTGCTCACCTTGCGTGACGAGTACCGCTCGCTGCTGCCGGGTGCCGCAACCGATGCGCTGGCGGGTCGTGCGTTCCTGCTGAGCGAATTCCTGGCACGCGAGAAGCCGGAGTTGCCACTTAAGCCAATGACTGCGACGGCGCACGTGCATGGTCACTGTCATCAGAAAGCATTCGGTGTGTTTCCGGCGGCTATCGAGATGTTGAAGCGGATTCCCGACCTGTCCGTGAAGCCGATCGCATCGTCTTGTTGCGGCATGGCGGGTTCGTTCGGCTATCAGGTCGAGACGCAGGAGGAATCACGCGCGATGGCCGAGGCCGGTTTGTTGCCGGCGGTGCGCATGGCCGCGGCGGATGACATCATCGTCGCCGACGGGACATCCTGCCGGCACCAGATTCGCGATCTGGGCGGCCGCGCGGCGATGCATTCCGTGCGGCTATTGCAGCGGGCGCTGGCGCCATGATGCAATGCGCGGAGCAAGGTCAAAGTCCGAAGTCCGTGTGGGAGGGGGAGGATCGTCCCATTACTGATGCCATCACGGTGAACGTCGCATGATAACACCAGACCAGGTCTTGCACTTCTGGTTTGCCGGCGATCCTGCGGTGCGGCGTAAGATATGGTTCGAGAAGAATATTGCGTTCGATTCCGGATGCAACCGCTTCGTCGATGCACTGCGCGAGGCGAAACTGGGGCGACTGGATTCCTGGGCCGATACGCCGCGTGGAACGCTTGCGCTGCTGATCCTGCTCGACCAGATGTCGCGCAACCTGCATCGCGGTTCACCGCAGACCTATGCCGCCGACAGCCGCGCACGCGCGGTGGCGCGCGACGCGCTTGGCCGTGGCTTCGACCAGCAGGTTGGCCCGGTCGAACGCATGTTCTTCTACCTGCCGCTGGTGCATTCCGAAAACCTGGCGGACCAGGACGACGCCACGCGTCTGTTCGCCGCGGTGCGTGAGGAACTTGGCGAACCGGCGAATGAATCCGGGCGCGGTCATCGCGACGCGATCCGTCAGTTCGGTCGTTTCCCACATCGCAACGCCATCCTTGGCCGCATCAGCACGCCGGCGGAGGAAGTCTATCTAGCGGAGCCTGGCGCAGGCTTTGGTCCCCGCGATACCGGAGGGCACACCATGAACGAACTTGCCGAGCAGGACCACGAAATCGGTTCGGGCGATTATCGCTATCGGTTTCGCCGCAATTGGGCGCAGCCGCCGCGCTGGTGGAATTTCGGCGAGACTGGCCAAGCCGGTCCGCCACAGACCTGCGTGAAAGGGGCCACCGCAGCGAATGGCGACGTCTACGTGCTGTCACGCGCGGCGCATCCGGTGATGGTGTTCGATGCCGCTGGGCGCTTCGTCACGTCGTGGGGCGAAGGCGTGTTCTCGTCGTTCGTACATGGCATGACCATCGATCCGGCCGGCCATGTATGGATCGCCGATTCCGGACTGCACACTGTCACGCAGCACACGGCGGACGGCACGAAGCTGCGTACCCTCGGCGTTCCGGGCGCCGCCGCGCCCACGCTTTATGGCAAGCCGTTCAACATGCCGACGGGCATTGCCATCGCATCGAACGGCGAACTGTTCGTGTCCGACGGATATGGCAACCGCCGGGTGCATTGCTTTTCGGCTGAGGGCGAACTGAAGCATTCATGGGGTGAGCCAGGCGACGGCGCCGGCCAGTTCGCTCTGGTGCATTTCATCACCGCCGATGCGGAGGATCGGCTGTACGTGTGCGACCGCGAAAACCACCGCATCCAGATTTTCTCGACGGCGGGCGAGGTACTGGCGCAATGGACCGGCTTCATGATGCCGAGTGATGTTGCGTTCGGACGCGAGGCGATCTATGTCGCCGGCGCCGATGGCGTTTCGATCTGGACCAAGGACCGGCGCAAGCTGGTGCACCTGGGCCGTGACGAGCCTTTTGCCGGCGCGTTCAATGTGCACGGCATTTGGCTGGATGCAGACGAGAACATCTACCTTGCGCAGTTCGATCGCGCGGTAAGCAAGCTGAGCCGGATTGATCAGGCAATTCAGAACGGGTGAGAGGCAGGCATGGCAGACATCCTCACGCCGTTGACGATCGATTTCCTGGCATGGCTTGCGCGGGCACCGCGAACCTATGCCGATGTGATGGACGCCTGGCGAACCTCCTGTCCACGGCTCACGATCTGGGAAGATGCGATCGACGACGGGCTGATCGCGCACAAACATACGCCCGGCCAACCCGCGCTGATCGTACTGACGGCCCGCGGCGAGGCATTGCTTGCCACGCGGCGCGCGGCGGTCATGAACGTGGCCACGGCGTGAAGATCGCGATTCTGGATGGTTATCATGACACGGTGCGCACGCCGCGCTTGACGCGGGCCGTGTGCCGCCGACGATTACGAGGTCCAGTTCACTGACAGCTGCAATCAGATCCGCGCATTCGCGGCGGCCGCACCGATCAATGTGATCAACCCGAAAGCGATGCGATCGCGGTAGTCCTATGCCGACCCCGCCGAAAACGCCACGAACTTCAACAGTTCATGCGACGGCACCGGCTTCTGCATCACGGTCATTGCTCCGAGACGGTCCGCCTCCCTCGCGATAGCCGCATCGTGCGAACCTGTGATCAGCAGCGCGGGAATCGCCAGTCCCCGACGGTCCAGTTCCAGCAGCAATTCCAGACCGGTCATACCCGGCATATTCTGATCGATCACGAGACATGCCGCGTCGGCATGGCCCGGATCAGCCAGGAACTCCGCGCCCGACCTGTAGGTCCGCACAGTGTGGCCGGCATTTTCCAACAACGCCCCAAGCACCAGGCCCACGTCGGCGTCATCGTCGATGATCGCCACCGTGTTCGCATTCTCTTGGTCCATGTCGCCTTTCCAGGATCCCATCCATGCTCAAGGGTTACACGGCCAGCGGGTCGCAACTATGGTCAGACCGCGTGATCACAGTCTGTTGTCGGGTTTCAATGCGCCAAGGCATCCAGAACGTGGCGCACCCTCGCGGCCAGACCCGAGAATGTGAATGGCTTCGTGATCAGCTCCACACCGGGATCAAGCCGCCCGTGGTGCACGATTGCATTTCGCGCGTAGCCACTGGTGAACAGCACCTTCAGGTCAGGCCTTCGCCGGCACGCTTCGTCGGCAAGCTGCCGCCCATTCATCCCCCCCGGCAGTCCGACATCGGTCAGCAGCAGCACGATTTCGCGATGAGCGTCGAGAATGCGCAAGGCGCGCGAACCGTTCGGTGCATCCAGCACGTGATAGTTAAGCTCACGCAATGTCTCGACGGCGAAGTTGCGCACTTCCGGTTCATCCTCAACCACCAGGATGGTCTCTCCAAAACCGGATGGAACCGTGGTGACGGGGTTTTCCCCCTCAGTCGCGCTGTGGGATGTAATAAGTCGCGGCAGATAGATCTTGACCGTCGTGCCGATCCCAACCTCGCTATAGATCTTCACGTGTCCGCCCGACTGCCGTACGAAGCCATAGACCTGCGAGAGACCCAGTCCGGTACCTTGGCCGACATCCTTGGTTGTAAAGAATGGCTCGAACGCCTTGCCGATAATGTCCTGTGGCATGCCCACGCCAGAGTCACTGACGAAAATGCCGACGTACTGGCCTGCCGGCACATCCGCGGTGGCTGCGTAATGCTCGTCAAGATGCACGTTCGCGCCTTCGATTGTCAGCTTGCCGCCATCGGGCATCGCGTCGCGCGCATTGACTGCCAGATTGAGCAGCGAGTTCTCCAGTTGGTTGGCGTCGACAAAGGTCGGCCAGATACCGCCGACCAGTACAGTCTCGATGGCGATGCTTTCGGGAAGTATCCGACGGACCAGGTCCGCCATGCCGGTGATCATCGTGTTGATGGAAATCGATTTCGGCAGGAGTGGCTGGCGCCGTGAAAACGCCAGAAGCTGATGCGTCAGAACCGCCGCGCGGGACGACGCGGTGATGGCGGAGTTCACCATCCGCTGCAGATGTTGGTCGCCGCGTTCCGACAGCCGCCGTTGCAGCGCCTCCAGATTGCCGGAGATCACCGTCAGCAGATTGTTGAAGTCGTGGGCAACGCCACCGGTAAGCTGGCCGACCGCCTCCATCTTCTGTGCCTGCCGCAGCCGTTCCTCGGCCGCCCGCTGCTCGGTCCGGTCGCGGGTGACCTTGGCGAACCCAATCAATTCCCCATGCTCATTGCGGATGGCATCGATGACGACGTTGGCCCAGAAGTGAGTGCCGTCCTTGCGAACGCGCCAACCTTCGCCTTCAAACTTTCCAGTCCTGGCCGCGGTCGCGATCGCCCGGTCGGGAACTCCGTCGCGCCGGTCTCCATCGGTATAGAACCGTGAGATGTGCTGGCCGACGATTTCATCGGCTGTGTAACCCTTGATGCGCTGCGCGCCCGGGTTCCATTTGACGACGCGACCCGCGGGATCAAGCATGAAGATGGCATAGTCTGTCACCGCTTCGACCAGCAGGCGGAAGCGGCGTTCGCTTTCCGTCAACTGGGCGAAGCTTGCCTCCAGTTCCTGCGTGCGATTGCTGACGCGCTGCTCCAGCGTTTCATTCAGCGTCTGCAACATCAGTTCGGTTTGCTTGCGGGCTTCAATTTCCAGTTGGCTGGTCTGGTAAAGCCGCGCATTGTCGATGGCCACGGCCGACTGCGCAGCGATGCCGATGATGATGCGTTCTTCTCGCTCGTTAAAAGCGCCCACCTCGGCATGGCCAAAGAACAGGCCACCAAGCACGGCGCCGGAACGTGACGTTACCGGCACCGCCAGGTAGCTGCGCACCGGCAAATCGCCCTTCGGTATGCCGTGATACGGCGGGCTTTGCCCGTAGCGGGGATCCACCGTGATATCGTCCGATCGGACAGTCCCGGTGCCGCGAAACGCCGGTTCGAACACCACGGCGTCGCACGGCATCGGAAGCCCGGCAAATTCCTCGCGCGACACGCCGGAGACGCTATGGAGCGTGGACGCCTCGCCTGCATCGGTCAGCACATTGGAGTAAAACGCGCCGAACCGGGCGCCGGTGATTTCAACGCCCGCGTCGGTGACAATCTGCACCAGGCGCTCCAGGTCGAGTTCCGCCGCAAGCGCAACACCTGTCTGGTTCAGGATTTCCAGCGTCCGCGCTTCTTCGCGCAAATCGGCGACGCGCGCTTCCAGCATTTCATTCAGCGCCAGCAGCCGAACCTCCAGCGCCTTGCGCTCGGAGATATCGTAACATGTTCCGCGCAGCAGGTGCGGCGAACCATCACCGTCGCGAACAACCTCGCCCTTTGCCACCAGCCAATGGACTGTGCCGTCAGGATGGGTGACGCGCAGCTCTGCGTTGAACGCGCCGGATTGCCTGGCGGCCTCCATCTCCGCGCGCAATTTCGGCACATCGTCAAAGAAGATCACCCGCTCGAAATCCGCCAATGTCGGATCCGGCATCGCGGGGTCGAAGCCGAACAGCACGCCCACCTGCGGCGTGGTCAGCAAGCGATGCGTCGTCAGATTCAGCTCGAACGCCCCGGTGGCGGCGGTCGCCTCCAGCAGGCGCAGCTGCTCCTCGGGCAAGCGGAATGCCACGGCGGCAGTTTCGCGGTCGGATTGCTGTTCGTTCATCCCCGTGCTGGCTGTTCCGTGCGCCGGCTAGTCCGTACTGGCGCCGAGGATGGCTTTGGCTTCCGTCATGGCTCGCATCTTGCCTGAAACGATGTGTCTGGGCAGATGGTTGAAGCCGCACGAACTGGTGATGATCGTCTGCTCCGGTGCGAGCCAGCCATGCGACCTGATGCGGTCCGCCACCAGCTCGCCGGTTTCGATGTTGGGCGCCTGCACGTCAACCGCTCCGACACCGAGTTGCCGGTTGCCCAGCAGGCCCTGGTAGTGATCGGTCATGTCGTGCTCGATCAACACCGCGTCGCACTCGATCTGGCAGACCAGGTCGGCCTTGTAGCGTCCCGTGTCGAAGTAGCGATGGCCGATCTGGCCGTCGTAGTCGGGACCGACGGCGTAATTGCCCTGGCAGATGTGAACCGTGCGGTGCACATCGTCGGGCAGGCCTTCGAATGCCATGTTGATGGCGTCCACCGCAGACCGCACCTCCCCGTCGTCCGCCACCGTGAAGAACGGTTCATCGATCTGGATATGTCTGCAACCGGCCGCCACCAGCCTTCTGAAGTTCTGGTTGAGCAGCTTGCCCAGATCGGCCATCATCCGCGGCAGGTCATTGTAGTATTCATCATACGCCACAGCGGCCAGCAGGTGGGGTCCCGTCATCGTGATCTTGACAGGCTTGCGCGCGAAGGCGGTAACCATTCGGAACTCATCGACCAGACCCAGATCGCAGGTATCCCCGATCGGGCCGCGACAGATGGCGGCCGGATGAAACACGTTGGGATCATGCTTGCTGATCGGTCGCGGCCGGTTGGCGTTGTGGAACGCCGGTATCTTTTGCCAGAAATGATTGAGCATGGCGTTTGGCGGTGAGTGACGATTATGCGAGCGCCGATGCATTTCCCCGCCGGTGATCACATCGATCCCGGCGGCTTCCTGTTCGACAATGGCGGATTGCGTCGCGCGGAATTGTGCATCGGTGAAGTCTGCCGGCAAGAGTTGCCCCAGCGTCACCAGCCGATCCAGCGCTTCA
This sequence comes from Acetobacteraceae bacterium, assembly GCA_035511435.1. Lineage (GTDB taxonomy): Bacteria > Pseudomonadota > Alphaproteobacteria > Acetobacterales > Acetobacteraceae > JAMXLO01. Next base: position 15,325 of record DATKFJ010000170.1, read on the forward strand.
TACCAGCGGGGCACGCTATGCGCGCCAACAACCGTTGTCGTATACGCCTTGTATTGAGGCATGGTTGCCGCCCTGTTCGATGTATCGTTACCCACGCGTTTCACGGGACTGTGAGCGAGCAGCATGCGCTGTGGCAATATGTGAGCTGAACACACGTGCTTTGGCAATGGATTGGCGCGGCCGAAGCGGCCTTCTCTAAAGAGAACACGGGCCCAGGGATTGTTCGGTCTCTGGGGTTGTTTGGTCTCTGGGGTTGTTTGTACACGTTTGAACAACTGGTGCTGTTCGTCCCAGCACTGTTCTTTCTCGCGTTTTACTGTGCCACTGGGTAGCCAATGCGCTTGTGGTGCGTGACTGTTCCATGCGGCTCGATCGCCCCGCCGGACGGACAATTCTCGCATCATGCTCGAGCAACGTGGCAGCCTCTTTCAAACCGCGGATGCTCCCCGGACCAGGTCGAACAACCGCCGTGCGCGTCGGGGAAGAGCGATGAGGAGGGCGCCGGGTGAACGCAACCGCCGAGGCTCGCAGCTTCCCCCCAGGCCGCCTCCCGCAAGGCGAGGGGGAGGATGTTGCGCCACCCCTCCCGCAAGGCGCGGGGAAAGATGTTGTGCGCGAGAAACCCCGCGTTTAAAGCAGCCCGCCACGTCCTGCTCCGGCCGCAATGACTGCCGGGCACGCCGGGTGCGATACCGCCGGTGGCGCTCGGTGAACAGGCGGTAAGCGGTCGGCGACTTGCTGCCGAACCCAATCCGCGCCATGAGCGGGGCATGCGATACACCGCCGACTGATGCGATGACGCCGTTCGCCTGGCTCATCGGATTGCTCCTGCCGGCCTGCGCCGCGACTGGAGCACAGGGCCTGCCGACACCGGCGCTGATGGACATGCTCCATCTGCAGCGGCCGGCCAGCCCCAACAGCGCGCTCGCCGCGCCGGTGGGAACGCAACCCGCCCCGGATGTCGTCACACCGCCCTTCGGCATCCCGGCGCCCGAGCTCTACCAGGCGGTGCTTGCGGTGGCGGCGGCCCAGCCACGGACTTACCTTGCGGCCGAATACCCGGCACAGCGCCAGATCCACTTCGTGGCCCGCAGCGCGGTGTTCAATTTCCCCGACCTGGTCACCGCCCAGGTCAATGCGGCGGGCGCCGACGGCAGCACGCTCGTGCTGTATTCACGCAGCGTGTATGGCTATGGCGATCTTGGCGTGAACCGCCAGCGCCTGACCGCCTGGCTCGCCGCCCTGCGAACCACCATCAACCACACTGACGAGAGATCACCCTGAATGCGCGCTCTGAGGTCATTCGTGCGGGATGCATGGCACCTGTCCGCACCCTATTATCGCTCGGAGGAGAAGTGGTCCGCCTGGGGCCTGCTGGCCGCGATCATCTCGCTTCGGCTGCTGCTGGTTGGCATGACGGTCGTCCTGAGCTTCTGGAACCGCGAGTTCTTCAACTCGCTCCAGGACAAGAACTATTCCGCATTTTGGGAACTGCTGTTCGTGTATCGCCAGACACCCAGCGGTTTCATGCCGGGGTTCTGCGAAATCGCCGCGGTGTACATCGTCGTCGCGGTCTACTTCACCTATCTTCAGCAGTGGCTGCTGATCCGCTGGCGGCGCTGGCTGACGGTGCGCTACCTTGATGAATGGCTGGCCGATCGCGCCTACTACCGCATCAGCCTGACCACGGATCGGGCGGCGGTCGGCACGGACAACCCGGACCAGCGCATCGCGGAAGACATTCGCGACTTCATCGACAATACGCTGACGTTCGGCATCAGCATGCTGGCGAACGTCGTGACCCTGTTCAGCTTCCTGGGCATCCTGTGGTCGCTGTCCGGTACGTTCACGGTGTTTGGCATCGCCATCCCCGGCTACATGGTCTGGGTCGCACTGATCTATGCGATCGTCGGCACCTGGCTGACGCATCTCGTGGGCCGCCCGCTGGCCGCGCTGCGTTTTCGCCAGCAGCGCGTCGAGGCGGATTTCCGCTACGCCCTGGTGCGCGTGCGCGAGAACATGGAAGGCATCGCGCTGTATTCCGGCGAGACGCAGGAAAAGGATGGACTGGGCGACCGCTTCCACGGCGTCATCACCAACTGGTGGGCGATCATGCAGCGCACCAAACTGCTGAACGCGCTGACCGCCGGCTATGACCAGGTGGCCGTGGTGTTTCCGTTCATCGTCGCGGCGCCGCGGTTTTTTTCCGGCCAGATTCCGCTGGGCGGACTGACGCAGACCGCCGGCGCCTTCGGCCGCGTGCAGGACGCCTTGTCATGGTTCATCAGCCGGTATGCCGATCTGGCGCAATGGCACGCGATCGTCGAGCGGCTGATGACCTTCCACCGCGCCGTGGTCGCGGCGCGCGCCGCGTTCGGCACCGGCTTTGTGATGGCCGATGGACCGGGCGGGTCGGTGCAGATGCGCCATGCCACGCTGGAACTGCCCGACGGAACGAAGCTGTTGTCGGATGCCGATCTGGCGCTCGAGGCAGGCCATTCGGTTGTCATCACCGGCCGGTCCGGGTCCGGCAAGTCGACGCTGTTTCGCGCCCTTGCCGGCATCTGGCCATTCGGCCATGGGCGCGTGCAACGGCCAGCGGAGCGCTGCCTGTTCCTGCCGCAGCGGCCCTACATTCCACTCGGCTCGCTGCGCAACGTGGTGAGCTATCCGCATCCGCCCGACACCCACAGCCAGGAAGAGATCGCGCGCGCGCTGGACGATGCCGGCCTGCCGCAGTTGGTCGCGCGGCTCGACAACGATGAAAACTGGCCGCAGCAACTGTCCGGCGGCGAGCAGCAGCGCGTCGCGCTGGCGCGTGCGCTGCTGGCGAAACCGGACTGGCTGTTCCTGGATGAAGCGACCGCCAGCCTGGACCCGGAAGCGGAGGCGGAACTGTACCGCACGCTGAAGGCGCGGCTGCCGAACACGACGCTGGTTTCCATCGCGCATCGTCCGTCGGTTGCCGCTTTCCACGAGCGGCACCTGGAACTTCAGCGCGAGGAGGGCAAGCCCGGCGAACTGGTTGCGGCGATCGGGGTCGCTGAATGACCGATAGCTGGAGCGAGGACGATTCCGAATTGTATCGCCGCCTGGCACCCGTTGCGGTGCCCGACCGCGCGGAACAGATCGCCACGCTGCTGACGCTGGTGCCTTATGCCACCGACGCTGTGTTCCGCATCGTGGAGCTGGCGTCGGGCGAGGGGCTGCTGGCGAACGCCCTGCTGACGGCGTTCCCGCACGCGCGATACCTGGGCCTCGACGGGTCCGACAGCATGCGCGCTGCCACGGCATCCCGCGTGGCCAGGTTCGGCGATCGCGCCGCCACCGCCGGCTTCGACCTTGCCGCCACGGAGTGGCTGCCGCTGGTCGATGGCGCCGGCGTCGTCGTCAGCTCGCTTGCGGTGCATCACCTGCCGGATGCCGGCAAACGTGCGCTGTACCATGCGCTTTGCCCGCGCCTGGCTGCTGATGGCGCGCTGCTGCTGGCAGACCTTGTTGCTCCGGCGCGTGCCGAGGTGGCCGATGTATTTGCCGGTGGCTGGGACAGAACGGTAGAGCAGCAGGCGCGTCACCTGCCGGATGGCGCTGCGCGGATCGCGGCGTTCGCCGCCGCGCGTTGGAACCATTATCGCCATCCCGATCCGGTCGATCAGCCTGCCCGGCTGGCCAACCAGCTTCAGTGGTTGGCGGAGGCCGGCTTTGCCGTCGCCGATTGTTTCTGGCTGCGAGCCGGACACGCGATCTATGGCGGCTACCGCCATGGCGACGCGCCGATGCCGCGCGATCGCTTCGCACGGGCCATGGAAATCGCCGAAATTTCCCTGGCCAAATCTGCCTGATCGCAACTGTGTGAAGGCGATTGTGGTGACCGGCTTCGTGATATAGCGAGGCAATCGTTTCGCGGAGGAGCCTGTCATGCGTACCCAGGTCGTACTGAGTGCCGTCACCGTGTTGGCTGCCGTACTGCTGTCGCCCGCGACCGGATCGGCGCAGGGCAACCCCAGCACGCAGGACATCATCAAATCGCTGACGCCTACCGGCATATCGGGCCCGACGCGCGGCATCCGCGTTGGCCCGTCCGCCGCGCCGACCCAGACACGGCCGCAGGCCACGTCGGCGCCGGCAGTCAGCCTGACTGTGCAATTCGCTACCGGTTCGGCCGAGCTTGCGCCGCAGGCTATACAAACCCTCGACCGGCTGGGTCAGGCGCTGACCGATCGATCGCTGGTCGACTACCGGTTCCGCATCGAGGGACATACAGACACCGTGGGCACCCCTGCGGCCAACCAGGCGTTGTCGGAGCGGCGCGCCGCCGCGGTGGTGGATTATCTGGTCAACACGTTCCACGTCGACCGCAGCCGCGTTCAGCCGATCGGCATGGGTGAGGACGGGCTGGCGATCGCCACGCCCGACCAGACGCCCGAGGCGAGGAATCGGCGTGTGCAGGTGGTGAATATCGGCAGCTGATGCGAGGGACGGGCTGCGCCGGATGGGTTGACCGCGGCGAAACCCGTCACCCCTGCACAGGAGCCGTTGCGCCGTCCCCCGGATACACCGCACGCGGCCGGATCAACGTGCCGTCGCGCCATTGTTCCAATGCGTGCGCGATCCAGCCAACCGTCCGCCCGACGGCGAACAGGGCGAAAGCCGCGCCGGTGGGCAAACGCAATCGCTGCTCCAGCATCAGCAATGCAAAATCGATGTTGGGCGCGATGCCGGTCATGACCTGCATGGCGTCGATCAGCCGCTGGCCCTGCGAGCGGGCCGGCAGTCGAGGCAACAATGCCGCCGCACGCGGATCGCCGTTCGGATACAGCTTGTGGCCGAACGCCGGTATGCGTTCGCCGCGCGCCAGCCGGATCGCAACGGCGGACTCCGCGTCGGCCATGACCGATGGGTCGGCAAGCAGGGCACGCACTTCGTCGGTCGCGCCGCCATGCAACGGCCCGATCAGTGCGGCGAGCCCGGCCAGCACACAGGCGCCGAGTGGCGCACGGGTCGAGGCCACCACGCGCGCGGCATAGGTTGACACGTTGAGTTCGTGGTCCGCCGTCAATACGAGGGCGCGGCGAATCATGTCGGCGGCTTTCGGCCCCACGTCCCAAACGGCTGCCAACCGTTCATGCAGCGGTTGCGATGACGGATGGACCGCGCTGCCAGGCGCACCGGACGCCGCCCAGGCAATGCGATCGAGGATGCGCACGGCGTCCGGCAGCACGCCTTCCACCCGGCCTGTCCAGCGGCCCGCCATCACCAGTTCCGCCGCTGCGGATATGCAGCTTTCCGCCACCCCCGAAGCGGCGCGGGAGCGCGGCCAGGCACGTCCAGCTTGTCGTGGGGGCAGGGCATCCACCTGCCACAACAACGCGGCGATGTCTTCCAGCGTTGCAGTGGCGGACAGCGCTATCGCGTCCTGGCCGCGGTACTCCAGGCGGCCGCCTTCGATGCGGGTGATGGCGGAGACCAGGATTGGCTCGCCCCAGCTTATCGTCGAGGCGGCAACCGAGTGGCGGCTTCGCCCCCCGCGGTTTCGTTCCACCAGCCGGCGGACATCGGCGGCATCGTACAGGCTGCGTCGCGGATCGTTCGTTGCGGTCACGGCACCGATCCGCCCTCGGCTGACATAGGCGTACAGCGTCTGGCGTGAGACGCCGAGTTTGGCGATGGCCTGTTCGGCGGTGAGCCAGCGGCTGGGCGGACGTGCGACATCCTCGGGCATGTTGATTCACTTGATCAAGATTGACGCCTCAGGCTGCTTGCATGCAAAGACGACGTCAACCGGGACGACATCAACCGATAAAGGAGGACCCACATGCCTCGTGGCGATGTGGCCGATGGCCTGGAACACGTGGTCGCGGCCGAGACGGTGCTGAGCAAGGTCGATGGCGAGGCCGGCGTGCTGATCCTGCGAGGCCATTATCTTCAGGACATCGCTGGTCACCGCAGCTTCGAGTGGTTGACCGGCGTTCTCTGGCAGGATTTCGTCGGTCGTCCGCTTGCCGAGGGCGATTTGCGCCGCGACCTGGGCCAGGCGCGCGAACACGCGTTCGCGCAGTTACGCGATCTGCTGCCGATCGCTGGCCGACTGCCACCTCTGGCGGCGGTCCGCATGCTGCTGGCAAGCGTGCCCGATGATGCGGACGATGCCCCGTTGTTGCTGACGGCGACGGTCGCGGTGGGGCTGGCAGCGGTGATTCGCCTGCGCAACGGCAAGACACCGGTGGCACCCGATCCGCACGCAAGTCATGCCGCCGATTTCCTGCGGATGCTGAAAGCTGCGCCGCCGACGCCGGACGAAGCCGCGGCCCTCGATACCTATCTGGTGAGTGCGGCCGATCATGGGCTGAATGCTTCGACCTTCACAGCGCGCGTGGCGGCTTCAACGCGCGCCAGCCTGACCGATGCGGTGACCGCGGCGCTGTGTGCGCTGAAGGGTCCGCTGCACGGCGGCGCGCCGGGACCGGTGCTGGACATGCTGGATGCGATCGGGCCGGCCGAAAATGCCGAAGCGTGGCTGGATGCGGCGGTGATGCGGGGCGATCGGCTGATGGGTTTCGGTCATCGCGTGTATCGCGTGCAGGATCCGCGCAGCGATGTGGTGAAGGCCGTGGTGTCGCAACTGAATCGCGATATCGGCCGGCTGCGTTATGCAGAGGCGGTGGAGCAGGCGGCGCTGGCGGTGCTGGTCAAGCGCAAGCCGAACCGATCGTTGCAGACCAATCTGGAATTCTATACCGCGCTGCTGCTGGAGGCTCTCGGCATTCCGCGCGACGCGTTCACCGGTGTGTTCGCGGTCGCGCGGGTGGTGGGTTGGATTGCGCACGCGCTTGAACAGCAGGCTGGCGGGCGGCTGATCCGGCCACAGTCAGACTATATCGGACCGGCGCCACACGGCTGATGCGGTGTTCGCTGCTCCCTTCCAGCTAGTACCTCTGCACAGTGATTTTGACCGACTGCTCTGGTGGGCGTGATGATAGGGTGCACTACCCGAGCAGTGGAGGGAAGCAATGGAAGCCAAGGTCGACGAAATCGGGGATCGCATCTTCCGCATATCCACGTTCATGCCGCATGTCCTGCCGCCGGGGGGCTCACCTTCAACCAGTTCCTGATTCTCGCCGATGAACCGATGTTGTTCCATTGCGGGCATCGCAAGCAGTTTTCTAATGTGTCTGCCGCCGTCGCAAAGGTGCTTCCTCTCGATAAGCTCCGCTGGGTTTCATTTGGCCATTTCGAAGCCGACGAATGCGGCGCCATGAATGAATGGCTAGCCGTGTCGCCGCTCGCTGAGGTCGTCCATGGCGTCGTTGGCTGCCGCGTCTCGATCAACGACATGGCAGACCGAGCGCCACGCGCGCTTTCAGGTGATGACATCTTGGATCTGGGTGGCAGGCGTATCCGGTTCATCGACACGCCTCACGTGCCGCACGGATGGGACGCGGGCGTTATCTTCGAGGAGGAGACCTCAACACTGTTTTGCGGCGATCTATTCGCGCATGGTGGCGATTGTCCGGCGCTGACGACGAGTGACATCGTTGAGCCATCCACTGCCATATTGCGGTCAGCCTTTACCGTTGGCCCAACCACAGCGCCCATCATACGCGGATTGGCAAGATTCGCGCCCAGGTTACTCGCCGTGATGCACGGTTCCTCATTTACCGGAGATACATCGACGGCGATAAACGGTTTGGCCGCCCATTTTGCAGCTAGGCTTATGGCTGACATGGGAGACTAGGAGCCCCGTTGAGACAGCGGCCGACGTTCAACCGGTCATAATCACTGTGCAGAGATACTAGACCGTAGTCCCCGTCCCCCTTCCCCTCCCGCAAGGGGAGGGCAGTTACAAGGATAAAAATTCCCCTTCCCGCGCGGGAGAGGGTAGGGGAGGGGACTGCGATGTAGCGGGCAGGGGACAGCGTTCAATCATTGCCGAGTGTGTGTATTCCGATTTGCGGCCGAGGCGATCGCCCCAGTGACCGAAGATCGCGGCGTCGATCGGCCGCGCGGCGAAACAGACCGCATAGATCGCGAAAGCGTCCGGCGTGCCGGTCAGCGCATTGGCACGTGGAAAGAACCGTTTGGCGAAGACCAGGCCGGTGACGGCGCTGTACCGCAAAAAGTCGTGACACTCGATCGTTGTGCCGATAGTGGCGGCAACACCGCGCTGCGAAGCTGCACGCAATGCTCCCGTTTGCTGAGAGCGGGTGACTGCGAAAATCCCCAACTGGACGAGCTTGCCCATTGGATGGGAGTCGGGCAAGGGATGCTCGGAACCAGGGAACCCGCAGCATGCAAGGCATTACCAGACGACAATTGATCGCCGCCGCCGCCGCGGGCTCGGCGCTCGCGCGCGGCGCGGCGGCGCAGGACCTGCCGGCGCACGAACGTGAGCTGTACGACGCGGCGAAGCACGAGGGCGAACTCACCTGGTATTCCGGCCAGCTCAACGCTGAAACCGGCGAAGCAGTCGGCCGCGTCTTCACGCAACGCTATCCCGGCGTCAAGGTGAATGTCGTGCGCAGCACCTCGCAGGTCGCTTTCCAGCGTCTGTCGCAGGACATGCAGGCCGGCGTCGCGCAATGCGACATGTTCAGCTCCACCGATTACGGCCACTACCTGTTTCTGAAGCGCGAAGGGAAACTGCTGCAATTCCGGCCGCAGAACGCCGATGGCATGCTGGCGGTGGTGCGCGATCCGGACCCGGATCACTTCTGGCAGATCTCCGATCTTGGCATATACATGAACATATACAACACGCAGCATGTCACTGCCGCCGATGCACCGAAAAGCTGGAAGGACCTGCTGGATCCGAAATGGAAAGACCAGATCGCCGTGGGCCACCCCGGCTATTCCGGATCCATCGGTGTGATGTGCGTCGTGCTGACCAAACTGTACGGCTGGGATTACTTCGTGAGCCTGGAGAAGAACAAGCCGCAGATCGGCCGTTCATCGGATGACCCAGTCACCCTGCTGAATGCCGGCGAACGCAACATCGGCATGGGCGTCTCCTTTTCGCTGCCTCTGCTAAGTCTGTCGCGCGGCAATCCGCTGGCCCTGATCTATCCGACCGAAGGTACCATAGCGGTGTACTCGCCAAGTGCGATTCCCAAGAACGCACCACATCCCAATGCGGCGAAGCTGTTCATGGAATTCATCTGCGCCCCGGCCTATGCCGAAGCGATCGCGAAATATTACGTCATGCCGTTGCGTCCGGAAGTGGCGCCACCACCAGGCGTCAAACCGCTGGATCAGATCAAGCTGATCGGCGCCACACCCGAGGAGATCGAAAAGGGTGTTCCCGATGCCAAGGAACGCTGGCGCGACACGTTCGGAGTGTGACCGCCCGACATAACGTGAGCTGCCCAACATGACGAGAGCTGCCCGACGTGACGAGAGCTGCCCGACGTGACGAGAGCTGATTGGCGGGTCCGCGTCGAACCCGCCACATTCGTCTGGATCGCGTTGATCGCGGTCCTGCTGTTTCTCGTCGCCCTGCCGATGACGAAGCTGCTGATTGTCAGCTTCACGACGCGCGGCGGTGCGTTCACCTTCGCCAATTACCTCACCGCCTATGGTCGCGAACGATACATCGAGGCCCTGGTCAATTCACTGCTGCTGGCATCGGCCACGACAGGCTATTCGATCCTGTTCGCCGTCCCCATGGCCTGGGCGATGTCGCGCACCGACATGCCAGGCAAGGGGGTCATCTGGCTGACGGTACTTGGGGCCTTCATCCTGCCGCCGTATCTCGGCGCCATCGGCTGGATCCTGCTGGCGGGCCCAAACGCCGGTTTCATCAACCGACTTTGGCACTGGATCAGCGGCCTCCACACGCCGCTGTTCAACGTCTACACGTTCAACGGACTCGCGCTGGTCATGGCGATGCAGTCCTTCCCGCTGATCTTCATCTTCGTCAAATCCGCACTCGACCTGGTCTCCTCCGAAATGGAGGACGCCGCCAACATACTCGGCGCCGGCACCTGGAAAGCCACGCGCAAGGTCACGCTGCCTCTGGTGTTCCCTTCGATTGTCGGCAGTTCCATCCTGGTGTTTCTCGAAGCCGTCGCCCTGTTCGGCACGCCCGCCATCATCGGCATACCTGCGCGCATCAACGTCGCCACCACCCAGCTCTGGCAGTTCTTCGAATACCCGGTACGCGTCGATGTCGCCGCCGCCTACGCCATGCCGCTGCTGCTGATCACGCTCGCGATGGTTGGCGTGCAGCGCATGATGTTCAGCCGCCGGGGCTATGTGTCGCAGACCGGCAAGGGTGGCGAGCGACGTCCAATCCAGCTTGGCTTCTGGCGCTGGCCATTGCTGGGCTGGTGCCTGCTGGTCGGCCTGTTCGCCGTCGTGTTGCCGATGCTTGTGCTGCTGGAGGCATCGTTCGCCAAAGCCTGGGGACGCGGACTGTCGCTCGACAACTTCACGCTGCAGAACTACCGCTTTCTGATCTTCCAGCATGAAACGGCAATGTCGACCATCTGGAACACGGTATGGTTCTCCGGTGTTTCCGCCACGCTTGCCGTGCTGATCGCGTTGCTCGCGGCCTACGTGGTGAACCGCCGCCTTGTGCGCTTCGCCGGCGTGCTCAGCTTCCTCGCGATGGCGCCGTTCGTGATCCCCGGCATTGTCATGGCGATCGGCTTCTATGCCAGCTATGCCGCGCCGCCGATCGAACTTTATGGCACCGCGACGATCATCATCCTGGCGTTCACCGCGCGCTTCCTGCCGATCGCCTTCGCCAATTCCAGCGCCGCGATCGGCGCGCTGCATCCGGAGATGGAGGAAGCCGCACGCATCCTTGGCTGTGGCCGGTTGATGACGATCGTCCGCATCACCGCCCCGTTGCTGCGCAAGAGCCTGCTCGCCGGGTGGCTGATCGTGTTCATCGTCGCCACGCGCGAGCTGTCCACCGCGATTTTCCTGGTGGGACCGAACACGCGAACGATGGCAGTGCTGCTGTACGATCTCAGCGAGGCGGGCAATTTCGAGGTACTGGCGGCGCTGGGCGGCATTCTGCTTGCCATCACCTTCGCACTGGTCGGCATCGGCATGAAGCTGATCGGCCGCGATTTCATGCTTCGGCGAACGTGATACCGGACGTCTGTCGCTTCATCGATA